>JANJTQ010000175.1 GCA_024711005.1 Opitutaceae bacterium
CCTACTCTCCCGACCTCAACCCCATCGAAATGATGTGGAGCAAGGTGAAGGCCCTTCTTCGCAAAGCTCAGGCACGCACCCATCCCGATCTGCTCGCCGCCATCGCCTCCGCTTTGAACGCCATCACTCCCAGCGACGCCCACGGTTGGTTTGCCCACTGTGGCTATAGTTTTATTTAAAATGCTCTAAAACTTTCAGTATCGATTCGTCGCTAATCGGTTCGGGGAAAGGACGAAAGTTGGCCCGCGCGCCGAGATTCGGTCTTGCATACATCACGGAGGCGGCCGATCCGAAGGGGATTGGCTGTGTGCTGCAGGGGCGTTCGCAACCACCGGAATGGCCGGATTGCTCGGACAAGCGCCGCCTGCAACACCCTGCCTCCAGACCGAGCCCGTTAATCACGACATTTTTAACCGCGTCACCGCCGCGAGAAACCACTCCAGCGCGTACCATGACAACTGCCCCGACGGTCCGCGCGGATTGAAATCGCACGCGTGCGTCGCCCACGGCAGCGACACCAATGCATTCGGCACGTCCAACTCATCGAGCTTGGCATGCAGACGCTCGCTCTGCTTGTGCCACACCATCGGATCCTGCAGGCCGTGCACCAGCAGCGTGGGCACCGCGTTGTCCTTGGTCGCAATCAAATAGGCTGACGCCGTGCGATACGCCTCCGCCGCTTCCTCCGGCGCCCCGCCCAGATACTGACGCAAAAGCTTCACCGCGTTCAGAATGTCGTCCTCCCGCGAAAATCCCCACGCGAACACCTGGTCGTGCGGACCATAAAACGACACCGCTCCGCGCACCGCCGTATCTGATCTTCCATACGCGACCACCGTCGCCAGCTGCCCGCCCGCCGACCGTCCCATCAGCACCAGCCGGGTCGGGTCGATGCCGAGCTCCGTCGCGTGGGTTTTGAAATGGGCGATCGCAGCCGCAATGTCGTCCGCCTGCGCCGGCCACACCGTCTCCGGAGCCAGCCGATAACTCACCGCCGCCACCGCATAGCCACGCCGGGCGAGGTGATGATTGACCGCCGGCAGTTGCGTGCGATCGCCACTGTCCCAACCGCCTCCGTGAATCATCACCACACAGGGCGCGGGCGTCGTGCGTCCCACCGCGCGATAAAAATCCATCGCCAACCCGTTCGTCACCCTCCTCGTTTCCACCGGCACCGGCGCATACCCGCGCGCCACCAGGCCGCCCAAGGTGAAGGGCGCGCACCGCATCTCCACCTTGCCAAACGCAGCCGTCAGCTTCTTGGGCAACCCGCGCCCGATCCACGCCGCCTGCGCGACCGGACGCAACAGCGACACCGTCGCCACCGCGCACGCGGTCACGATCACTCCTCGCCATTCACCGCCCCACACCCATCCGCAACCGCCGACCGCCAGCGGGAGCACAACCAAAAAGTGCCCGAACTCCCCCACCAGAATGGCGGTCCGCCACAGCCACAAGGTCGGCGCGCGCAACCACGTCAGCGAGGCGGCCCCCACCAACGCCAAAGCGAGCGATAACAACATCCAGCGCACCATGGTCCTGTTACTACGCCCGGAAACCATCGATGGGTGCAAAGTGTTTCCTCAACGTGCAACCACGCCCTCCTGCCGGCCAACAGAAGACCTCCACCCGCGCACGGTGCTCGCCCGCACGCCCTTACTACAACATGCCGCGGCGTCCCCTTTTCCCAAAGCTCGCAACCGCCCGTTCCTCCTTCTTGGCTTTCGGCCAACATGCGCCGTCTCGACCAGCTCCTCGCCAACCTCGGTTACTGCTCCCGCCGCGAGGCGCGCGACTTTCTCAAAAAACACGCCGTCAGCGTGCGCGGTGTCGCTGTCCGCGATCCCTCATCCAAAGCCTCGGCCGCCGATGTGCGCATCGACGGCGAACCGCTCGATCATCCCGACGGCCTTCTGCTTCTGCTCAACAAACCGCTCGGGCTCGTCTGCTCCCACGACGAACGCGAAGGCCCGCGCGTCTACGATCTGCTCCCCGAACGCTGGCGCGCCCGCAACCCCCAGGTCACCAGCATCGGCCGCCTCGACAAGGACACCTCCGGACTGATCCTCCTCACCGACCAGACCGAACTCGTCCACAAATACACCTCGCCCAAGCACAAGGTCCCGAAGCTCTACCGCGCCACCACCGACCGCGATCTCACCCCCGACCTTATCCCGCTCTTCGCCGCCGGCACGCTGCTCTTGGAGGGAGAGAAAGCGCCCTGTGCGCCGGCGGAGTTACGCCTCTTCGCGGACGCCCCACGCACCGCCGAACTCGTGCTCACCGAGGGCAAGTACCACCAGGTCCGCCGCATGTTCGCCGCCACCGGAACGACCGTGTTGACCCTGCACCGAGTGCAATTCGGCCAGCTGACCCTCGGAGATCTTCAGCCCGGCGAATTCCGCGTCATCAACGAATCCGAGATTTAAAAATCAATTCTTAACGCAAAGACGCCAAGGCCGATCACCAGACGCCACGGAAACCACGGCCCCTTCATTTCGGGTCCTTGCACTCTTCGCGTCTTTGCGCCTTTGCGCTAAAAATCCGTCTCCCCTCCGCATGAAGCGCACCACCCTCGTTTTCCTCCTGCCCACCATCGTGATGGGGAGCGTGGGCGATCCGTCCACTCCCCCCACCGTCCTCCCGCCCCTCGTCGTGACCGCCTCACGCAGCGCGCAAAGGGCCGAGACCGTGCCCGTCACCGTCACCGTTTTCACCGCCGACGATCTGCGCGCATCACCTTCGCTCGCGATCGACGACACGCTTCGCTCCGCGCCCGCCTTTTCGCTTTTCCGCCGCACCGGCAGCCTCACCGCCAATCCCACCGCGCAAGGGGTTTCACTCCGCGGACTCGGTCCCAGCGGCGCCAGCCGTTCGCTCGTTCTCCTCGACGGCGTCCCGCTCAACGATCCGTTCGGCGGCTGGGTTGCGTGGACCAAGCTTCCCAAGCTTTCGCTCTCTTCCGCCGAAATCGTGCGCGGAGGCGGCTCCGGCGCGTGGGGCAACTCCGCCCTCGGCGGCACCGTGCAACTCCTCACCCGTCCGCCCGCCGGCAACCGGGCCGCGGTCGAGGCCTTCATCGGCGATTTCGACACGCGCGGCGCCGAGATTGCCGTCACCCGCACCTCCGCCAACGACCGCCACAGCATAACCGTGGACACCGCCGCCTTCGCGACCGACGGCGTTCACCTCCTGCGCAACCCCGGCTCCATCGACCGCCCCGCCGACCTGGATTATCAGCGCGCCCAGGCCGCCTTTCGTAGTTCGATTACGAATACCGTCGATCTCACGGTCACCACGCGCATCTATGCCGAGGAACGCGGCAACGGCACTCCGCTTCAGCGCAACGCCTCCGACGAAACCTTTCTCTCCGTTGCACTCGCCGACTCGGGCAGCTCCGACGTAGGCCGCGAGCTCTCTCGCGCTCCGTCCGACTTCGCTTGGTCCGCGATCATTTACGTCCAGGACCAATCCTTCTCGTCCTTCTTCAGCGCCGTCGATCCCACCCGCACCAGCGAAACCCCCGCCCTTGACCAATACGACGTCCCCGCCACCGCGGCCGGCGCCGCCTTTACCGCCACCTGGGGCGACTTCAACGACGACGCCATCACCACGCTCGGTCTGGATGCCCGCCACGTGCGCGGCGAAACCCGCGAAGCCTACTTCTGGAACGGTGCCCAATTCGTCAACGACCGCCGCGCCGGCGGCGAACAACTCTTCGTCGGCCTCTTCGCCCGTCACGACCGCGCACTCACGTCCACCCTCCGCGCCTCTGCGGGCGCACGTGTGGATTATTGGCAGACCACCGACGGTTTCCGCCGCGAACGCAACACGATCACCGACACCGTCACGCTCGACGAGCGTTATACCGATGCCGACGACATCGAGTTCAATCCCCACCTCGGCCTCGTCTGGCAACCCACCTCATCGGTCCGCGCCCGCGCCTCCGTGTACCAGGCCTTCCGCGTTCCCACGCTCAACGAATACCACCGTCCCTTTCGCGTCGGACCCGTCACGACCAACGCCAACCCGGCGCTCTCGCCTGAAGCCCTCACTGGTTACGAAGTCGGACTGGACCTCGGCCGCGTCGATGCGCTCGTCGGCGCGTCGTTGACCGCCTTCGTGAACGAATTCGAAGACGCCGTCACCAATGTCACGCTCGTCCCCGGCGTTCTCCGCGAACGGCGCAACCTCGATCGCATCCGCGTGCAAGGCATCGAGGCGTCCGCCCACGCCCGTCCGCATGCGTCGCTCCACCTGGAGGCCGCCTACCTCTTCACCGACGCCCGGGTGACCGATCCCGGCCCGGAAGCTCCCGCCGGTCTCGATGGCAAACGCCTCGCGCAAGTTCCGCGTCACACCGTCACGGCATCCGCGACCTGGAATGCGCCCGCCGCGTTCCAATTCACCGCCCGCGTACGCTGGTTCTCCGCGCAGTTTGAGGATGACGAAAACACCCTCCGCCTCGCCCCGGCGGCGACGGTTGACCTCGGAGTCTCGCGACGTTTCGGCCGCCGTTGGGAAGCGTTCGTCGCCGTCGAAAATCTCTTCGACGCCGAAGTCGAAACCGGCCGCACCGCCACCGGCGTGGTGAGCATCGCCCCACCCCGCTGGTCCCGCGCCGGTGTGCGTTATGACTGGTGAGTTTGAACGCGCTCCCATGGCCACCCATTTCACCCGCTACGTCGCCCTCGGCGACAGCTCCACCGAGGGGATCGGCGATCCCGACGGAGCGGGCGCTCTGTTAAGTCTGCACCCGGCGTCCGATAGAGACCCGACGACCTCGTCGGGTCGGTTGGGAGAGCGCGCCGATCAAGTCCGACGAGATCGTCGGGCCTCCAAGCCAAGCCCCGTCCGAACCTAACGGAGTCGTGGCTACTCCACCCGCATCCACATTGCCGCGGCCATCGCCGCCATGCCGAGATCCTCCGTCAGTGCGACAGTCGACAGCGGCACCTTCAACACCGTGCCCATGCAGGCACAGTTTATATCAAAACCTTTCCTTAACGCCCGGACCACACCCAGCGCGCCAAAAACCATCACGACCACCGTCAGTCCATAAAGGGCGGGCAAACGCTGTTGCGTCAGGTAGCCGAGCCCCAGCCCGAGCTCGATCAACGGATACACATACGCGTAACCCGGCGATCGCTTTGCCAGCAGGTCATACATCCGAAATCCGTCGGAAAACCCGCGAAGATCGAAGAACTTGAACATCGCGAAGACCACGAGGAAGACACCCATGAAGTCGTGCATCCATGCCATTCCCTCCCATGGGCCGGCGTACGCGACTTGTTTGGCGGTGGCCGCCGCCATGGCCGAACCGATGACAATCAGCAGCGGCAGATAATTGGTCCATCGTCTGCCCCGACCCGGCTCTCGCTTCATTCCCTGGTCATCGGCCTTTCCCGCGGCGGCGCCCATCCCGCCCGCTTCGTTTACGAACTCGGTCGGGTTGCGCTGGAAGCGTTGCCGACATCGCTCGCTGCAGAAGTGATAGGTCCGGCCTGCATGCTCCAGTGTCGGCGCACCAGATGGTTCCACCGACATCCCGCAAACCGGATCGATCACCATTCCAGGGCCCGGCTCATCCTGTCGCGTCGTCTTCATCGTCTACCGATGGTGCCCTGCGGCGACTTCGGGCGCTTCTTTGACCTGCTGGCGCGTGAGATCGACCGCCAGCGTGTGATCGGCCCAACGCACTTCACGCACGTGCTCCGGTGACATCGCGACGTTTCCGCCCGGCCACCAGTTCGTGGTATCCACCACGATCTCGGCGATCGTCCAGCGCGAATCGTCCACCTGCACATCCTCCACGTGTCCAATCTCGCCGTCCGTCGCGCCAATGCCATAGCCGCGGAGCTCGCGCGCGCTGCGCAAATGGGGATTGCCCTCGGGCACCGGTTCACGGGCGGGCAACGGCGTCAGTTGCTCATGCTCTCCCCTTTGAACGGGCGGAGGTCGCATGGTCCATAGCCCGGATGGCACGGTGCCCGGCATCACTCCGGCCCCGAACTCGCCTCCCAGTCCGGCGTCGCCCCAATAGGTCGGCCAGGCGTAATAACCGCGCAGACGCTCCTCCTCGAAACGGGACACGGGCAGATTGGTGGATACGTCGGGGCTGTCTTTGACTTGCTGCCGCTTGAGCCCGACCACCACGCTGCGGTGGTCCCAATCGATGCCCCGGAAGCTCTCGGGAGAAAGCAGCACCCGCTCGCGATTGAACCACGTCCCCGTGTTCACGACGAAGTAGCGAACCGTCCATGAGGCGTCATCGAACAGGATGTCGTCCACCTCGCCGATCGCACCGTCGGTCGCCTGAATCTTAAGTCCCTCGATAGTTTTGGCGTCTATTAACATCTGTGATTCCTCCGGTTATGGGTTTGAAGCGGGTGGCCCGGCGGTTCGCCTGAACGGCCATCCTGAAGCCCAACGCTCGCCCATGATCCGTCCCTTCGCCATCGGATGAATTACTCGCTCCGGACTGGGAGTTCGCCCGGCTCGCACCCAGGAAAAACCCTTCGTCAAACACGGCGCCTGAATCCGGCCGACCAGGGTATGATCGGACCACGGACACGGTCGTCCGCTTGCGAAAGCGCCGCATGCCCGTCACGGTGCGCGTCGTCCTTCCCATGAAACATCTTCTCATCCTCACCGCCTTCCTCGCCATGTTCTCCTTCACTTCCGCCGAGCCTCTCAAAGTCGGCGATCCCGCCCCGCAGGTCACCGCAACGACCGAAACCGGCACCGAACTCGCCTTCTCCGACGCGTACGCAAAAAGTCCCTACACGTTGGTTTTCTTTTATCCGAAGGCGTTCACCGGCGGCTGCACCGCACAGAGCTGCTCCTTGCGCGACGGCTACGAGGAACTCACGCGAAAGGGCGTCTCCATCATCGGCGTGAGCACCGACAGCGTCGAAACCCAGAGGAGGTTTAAAGAGGAACATCGCCTGCCCTACACGCTCATCGCCGACACCGACAAAAAGGTCGTGAAGGCGTTTGGTCAAAACAGCCTGATGTTCGCCAGTCGCCAAGCCTACCTCATCAAGGACGGAAAAATCGTCTACGCCGACCTCAAGGGTTCCACGAAACAGCAGGCGGACGATATCCTGAAGTTTTTGGAAACGAAGTAAGCGCGCATCCAGAGCGCGTACCACTCCGACTGTGCCACTCAGACCGTAGGGGAAGCGCGGAGCGCTTTCTTTCGGTGACTAAACGACTCCGTCGTTCCGCTACGGGAGGGACGGCGTCATCGAGCCCCTCCCTTACAACTCGTCGTCGTGCACCGGGTGAAGCAGGGTGGCCTCGGGGTCGAGCCGCGCGCGTTCCAGCCAGTCGGCCAGCAAGGGTTCTTTCGCCACCAGGTCCGCCGGCAACGGCGCGGCCAGCAGGTCGATCGCCCGCAACTCGCCGTCGGCCGCACGCACCAGGTTTTTCGAATGCAGGTCCGCCACCAGCCACGGCCGGTCATCCACAAAATACAGCCGCGGATGATCCCGATGCGCCCGCAGGAATCGTGACGGGATCGGAATCAACGGTGCCGGCTGCACACCCGAGGTATCCGCGCCTTCCGCCAGTCGTTCGCCCAAGGTCTGTTTCGTGACAAGCACTCCTTCGTTTTTCGTCACCCCGATCACTTCCGTCGGCATGCCGCCGAGTCGCAGGATGAGATCGAACTTTTCCAACATCGCCCGATAACTTCCGTCGGACGCGTCCGCCAGCAACGCGATTTCTTCGCCACGCCTGAATGCAAACGTGCCGCCAATGCAGCCGTTGTCCCGCGGCATGAAAAACTTGTAGATCGAACAATCCTCCGCCTCGAACGCCGTCGCTTCCACCCCGCTGCTGATCGGCCGCAACCGCGGACCGCACTCGGCCAGCAGGTCTTCGACCCCGTGCGGAAACCCAAAGTCCTCCAACGAGATAATCGGCAGGAGCGCACGGAAGGCGCAGGCCGCTTCGCTCAGTTCGTGCCAGAGCGGATCGGCTTCCGCCAGCAGGGCTATTTCGTCGGCTTCCCAGAGGACGAGGTCATCGTCCGGATCCGTTCCGATGCCGACGCGCGCCGCCGCCGCGCCGAGACGAGCGAGCGCTTCCAGTCTTCGCCGGTGATCGTGTTGAAGCGCACGTCGCTCTTCGTCGGACGGGAGACGTCCGCCGCTGATGCAGGACGGTTTTCCGGTGAAGAGGTCTGCTTGCATGGATCTGACATGACGGGCGCAAATTCGTGCGCGCCGGACCCGAACGCAACCGGAACTTCCTCCAACTTGCCAACACGTTATTCCCAACGACGCCGACGGATAATTATCTCTAAACACTTGCCGCAACTCACCTCCTTCAATCTGGTTGCACCGCTCCCATGCCCCCGCCGTCCCTCCTCCCCCGGCTCCGCTTTCTGTTGGTATCCGTTATGTTGCTACCGGGCCTGTCCGCGATTTCACAGGCGGCCACGCGGGCCATCCTCGTCGTCGGGCTCGCCGCCGAGGAAACCCAGGCCGCCCGCCTGGAGACCCACGTCCAAACGATGCGCACAAGTTTTCTGGCCCGAGGGTTGTCGGCCGACGCCATCGCCGTGATGGGCGGTTCCCGCGAACGGATCCGCCGTGACGACATCCTCGCCGTGCTCACGCCCTCGATGGATCCAACCGCCACCGCCACTCACGACGAGACCTGGCTCGTGCTACTGGGGTCCGCCAGCACCCGCGGTGGCGAGCCCAGCTTTCAAGTCGCCGGTCCGCGCCTGACCGCCACCGATTTCGCCGCCGCCGTGAAGGCGCTTCCGGGTCGCAAATACATTGTCGTGGCGACCTCCGCCAGCGGGGGATTCCTCCCACCGTTGCTTGCGTTGCCCGAGGTCGAGGCCGTCGCCGCGACCGCCGATTCCGGCGAGATCAACGAGCCGCGTTTCGCCGGGGCCTGGGCCGAATCGTTGATGGCTGCGCCAAAAGCCACGTTCGCCGAACTCGCCGTCGCCGCCGCCGGACGCGTGAAGGATTTCTACGAGAGCAACTCCCTCGCGCAGGGCGAACACGCCCGGCTGATCGACCGTGCCGCCGGACGGATTATCGAGGCGCCGTTCACCGACGCGACCGCGCTCGCCGGCACCATGCCGACGTCCGACGGACGCGCGCCCACGACAGGTTTCTCCGTGGCGGACATCGAGATTCCCACTCCCGCCGGCGACACGGAAGTCGAACGCCGCCCCGCGACCGACGAGACGCGCACGCTGATCGCCGAGGCTCGCGACGCCGCTCAAGCGAGTGCGCACGCCGCGACGTTCCTGCGCATCGATGTCGACCTCACCGTGGGGCGCGATTTTGCCGTGATCGAACGTCACCGCACCCGCGCCTACCTGCGCACCGGCGAAGCGTTGGACGATCTTGGGACGTTGTGGCTGCCCTCGAATCCGCCCGACCTAATCACGCGCCTCGAAGGCGTGCGCGTGATCACGCCCGACGGTGCGCAGGTACTCGTCAACCCGCGCTCGTTCGACGCGCTCCGCGCCGAAGATCGCCGGGAAGCCGACGACGCCCGCGCCCAGGGTCGACCGACCGGCCCCGCCGCTCCGCCGTTTCTCCCACTGCCCGAAGTCACCGCCGGTTGCATCGTCGAGGCCGCATGGGCCATCGAGCGCCACGACTCCGGAGAGTTGCCCGAGTTTTCGCGGGAGTGGTCGCTGGCCGAACGTTATCCGGTGCGCGCGCTCCATCTCCGCGTGGCCACGCCCAACGACGCACCGGGGACCGTGTTTGCCCCCAATCTTCCTGGCCCCTCGCAAAGCAACAGCACGCGTGTCTGGACCCTCACCGACCTGCCCGCCTTCGAACCACGCCCCGGCGATCCGCCTTCGCGCCGCACCACTCCATGGGTTGGAGTCAGTTCGCTCGCTTCCTGGGACAACTTCGCCGCGTGGTATCAACGTCTCGCCGCGGGCAGCAACGAAACCGGCCCCGCCGTCGCCGCGCTCGCGGCGGAAATCTCCCGGGCGCATCCTGATCGTGCCGGACGCCTGCGCGCCGCCTACGAACGCGTATCCGGTCTTCGCTACGTCGCGATCAAACTGGGCGTCGGCGCCTTCCGTCCGCGCACACCCGAGCAGGTGTGGACGCAGCGTTACGGCGATTGCAAGGACAAGGCCAACCTCCTCGTCGCCGTGCTCGGCCAACTCGGCATTCCCGCGGAGTTCGCCCTCGTCAACCGCTTTAGTCACACGTTCACCGACTGGCCCGCGTGGCAGTTCAACCATGCCCTCGCCCGCGTTCCCGCCGCGCCGGACGCCGGCCAACCCCACGATCTCTGGCTCGACACGACGGATCGCCTCGTCCCCTTCGGCATCATCGCCCCGGGCAACCTCGGACGACACGCCTTCGCCTTCAACGCCCAGGGCGTCGGAGCGTTTCATGAGATCACCGCCGCACAAGAGCCAAAGAGCGAGTGGCGAGAAGCCTTCCGCTTCATCCCGGACAGCGCCGCATGGGAGTTGCGTCTCTCGGCAACCGGCTCGGCGGAAGTGGTGTTGCGGCGGTTGTTCGCCGACATGCCCGCGGGCGGCCGAAACGAACGGATTCACGCGATGCTCGGGTTGCGCGACGGAGCAGCCGTCGCACGCGTGATCGTTGCGGACCCTTATGATTTGAGTTCTCCCTTCATCGTAAAAATGGACGGAATAGGATCGCCGGAAGTCCTGAACGCGCACCCACCCCGCGCACTCGTCCCGGGGCTGGAGTTTTTCGCCGCCCGCCAGGCCCAACACACGCAGGCGTTATGGTGGGACGAAGGCCGCTCGTGGACGTTCCATCGAGGCCGCGGGGACCTCTTCGCCTCCTTCCAAATTCCCGGATACACACCACCGCCCGCGCCCGGTGTCGGAATCGCTCCAATCATGATACCCTAACTCTCTTATTTACTCATGACCGCTCACTCCGCTCCCGCCCCGCTGCCCACCGACGAAACCGATGTCGCCCTCTTGCGCGACGTCCCGGACCTCTACGCCCGCCTCCAAACCGAACTCGCCAAACGCATCGTCGGCCAGGAGGAGGTGCTGCGTCATCTCTTTCTCGGGCTCCTCGCCCAAGGCCACTGCCTCATGATCGGCGTCCCCGGCCTCGCCAAGACGCTCATCGTCAAAACGCTTTCCGAGGCGATCGACCTCAAGTTCAACCGCATCCAATTCACGCCCGATCTCATGCCGAGCGACGTCACCGGCTCCGAGATCATCGAGGAAAACGACCGGGGCGGCCGTGAGTTTCGTTTCATCCCCGGACCGGTTTTCACGCAGCTTCTCCTTGCCGACGAAATCAACCGCGCACCCGCCAAGACCCAGTCCGCCCTGCTCGAAGCCATGCAGGAGCGTCGCGTCACCGTCGCCGGCCGTACCCGCGAGTTGCCCGCGCCGTTCTTCGTCCTCGCCACGCAAAATCCCATCGAACAGGAGGGCACGTATCCTCTGCCCGAGGCGCAGCTCGACCGTTTTCTATTCTGCCTCCATGTCGCTTACCCAAGCGCGGCCGACGAGGTGCGTATCCTGCAATCCACTACCGGCGCGCCACCCGAGGCGTTGGAAAAAATCTGCTCCGCCGAAACCCTGATCGGCCTGCAACGCGCCGTGCGCCGCGTCCACGTGCCCGCGAGCGTCGCCGAATACGCCGTGCGCCTCGTACAATCCAGCCGCCCCGATTCCCCGGATGCGCCGCCTGCCGTAAAACGGTGCGTCCAATGGGGCGCCGGCCCGCGCGCCTCGCAGGCGCTCGCCCTCGGCGCCAAGGCCGCCGCCGCCCTCGACGGACGTCTCAACTGCGCCGCCGAGGACATCGCCGCCGCCGCGAAGATCGTGCTTCGCCACCGACTCATCCTCAACTACCGCGCCGAAGCCGAGGGCCTCGACGCCGACACCCTCATCAACGAAATTCTCAAGGCCGTGAAAGCCTAGTGTTATAGGTCCTATACGACCCATAGGACTCATAAGACCCATTCCGATCCATGGCCTTTCGCCCGCCCACGCCTGTCGTATCCGAACCCATGCCGCTCCTTCGGCGCATCGGCTACGCGCCGCCGCCCGTGCGTCCGCTCGACATGGCGGAGTTGTCGGCGCTCGGCACGCTCCCGCTTCGCGCCCGCCGCCTGGCCGATGCGCTCGGCATCGGCGGACACGCCAGCCGCCGCAAGGGCGCGAGCATCGAGTTCGCCGATTACCGCGACTACCAGCCGGGCGACGACCTGCGCCGCGTCGACTGGCGACTCTACGCCCGCACGGATCGCCTTCATCTGCGCGAGGCCCACGAAGAAACCCCGCTTCGTGTCGTCCTGCTCCTCGATGTTTCCCCATCGATGGCCTACGCCAGCCAGCCCGGCCGGCTCAGCAAACTCGACTACGCCCGAGCCCTGCTCGGCGCCCTCGCGTTGCTCGTCCGTCGCCAACGCGACGCCTGCGGCGCGGGCCTGATCTCCGACGATCTCGCGAAATGGCTTCCGCCGTCCCGCTCGCTCGTCCGGTTGCGGAGTGTCTGGGGCCTGCTCGATACGCCTCCGCCCGGACAAACCACCGCGCTCGCCCATGCGCTTCACACCGTGCTGGAAGTTGCCCCGCGACGCTGCCTGTTCGTGGTCGCCAGCGATTTCTACGAGGACCCGGCCGCTCTCTCGCCCGTCATCCAACGCCTGCGTCACGAGCGGCATGATTTGCTCGCGCTGCAAATCGCCGATCCGGTGGAAGTGGATTTTCCCTTCGACGATCCGAGCCTGTTTCTCGACACCGAGACGGGAGCCGACCTCATCCTCGATCCCGCGGCGCAAGCCACCGCCTACCGCGAACGGTTCTCCGCCCATCGCGCTGCGGTGACTGCCACATGTCGCGATCACGGCTTCGACGCGCTGGCTTTGCGCACCGACGAACCGCCACTCGACGCCCTCCGCGCCTGCCTCGCCCACCGCGCCGGCCAACGCTGACCCATGCACCCGCACCTTCCCGCCTCCGACATGGGTCATTGGACATTGGTCATTGGTCATTTCGCGCAGCGACCATGAACTGGCTCAGTCTCAATTTTCTCTTCGCCGCGGCCGCGATCGTCCTGCCGATCGCACTGCATCTGCTGCGTCGACGTGTGACCCGCGTGATTCCATTTCCGTCGCTGCGTTTCCTCACCCCCGCCCGGCCCGCCGACCGCCGCCGTCAAAACCTGCGTCGGCGCATTGTTCTCACCCTTCGCTGCCTGGCATTGCTCGCCCTCGCCGCCGCGTTTGCCCGTCCCTTTCTCGGTACGCCTGAAGCCGCCATTCACCGCGCGACCGTCATCGTCGTCGATAATTCCTACAGCCTGCAGGCCGGCCGGCGCTGGCCCGACCTCGTTCGTTGGACGCTCAACCAAGCCGGTCCCTCTCGGTCCGGTGATACACTCGGCGTTCTCCTCATGAACCCGCGTCCAACGTGGCTCGTTACGCCGACGCGTGACACCGACACCGCGGTGCGCGCCCTCGAAGCCCTGAAACCCGGCTGGCACACCACGCGCGCCGAGACCGCCCTCCGTCTCGCCGGCGACCTCCTTGCCGCATCCCCGGCCCGCCAACGCCGCATCCTCTTTCTCGGCGATCAGCAAGCGCTCGGCTGGAGCGGCGCCGACTTCGCCCGTCCGCTGCCCGCCGGGGTCGAACTCGTCTGGCCGCCGATTCCGGACGCCATTCCCGCCCGGCAGGCCGCCATCGACTTGGTTCGCCTGCGCACCGATGGCGACCACCTCGTCGCCGACGTGACGATTCGCAACTTCACCGCCGATCACCCACGCACTGCCCGCCTCTTCGTTAACGGCGAGGACAATAACCCGGTGCTCGCCCCCGTTGCGCTCACCGCCGGCTCAACTCACACGTTCAGTATCCCGCTCCCCGGAAAACCCGAATCCATTCAGTGGATACGCGTGGCGCTCGATCCCGACGACCTGGCCGCCGACGACACCGCTTGGGCCGTCGCATCCACGGCTGCCGGCGCCACCGAGAATCTCGCGCTCCTCGACCGCAACCCGGTCGATGGCCAACACGCCTCCGCCGACTACGTGGGAACCGCCTTTCAAACCTTCGCGCACCTCACCCCCGCACTCCGGGTCGGACCCGCCGCCGCCCCCGACTGGCCGACTCGCGCCGTCGCGGTCCTTCGTTCTCCGGCTTCATTCACCGGAGACGCCGCCCGCAAACTCGACGCGTTCCTCGTCGCCGGCGGCTCGGCCCTCATCCTCGTTGACGGCAACTCCGACCAACTCGGCTGGCTCGCCCGTCACGACATCGTGCCCAAGCCACTCGCACCCGCCGACGCCCGCCTGCGCGACTGGACAATCGAACATCTCCTCGTCGCTCCCCTCGCCGAGTCCAGTCTCCGCAGTCTCGTCGGCTGGTCCTTCGCCCGCGGTTGGTCCCTTCCCTCCGATGCGGTCGATCCCATCGCCTCATGGACAGACGGTTCCGCCGCGCTGGGCGAAGTCCGCGTCGGAGCCGGCCGCGTTCTGCTCGCCGGCTTCTCCGCCGAACGTCGCGACGGCGACTGGCCGATCGCTCCGGCCTTTGTTCCGTTTCTGCATCGATCAACGCTCTACCTCCTCGATCTCGCTCGCCCCGTCGCCACGTCCACCGCCCGCGTCGGCACGACCTTGGAACTCCCCGCCGGGAAAGCCGCCTGGCAAGCCCTCGACGGCCCGTCCGCCGGTCAGCCCGCAATCGAGACGTCCGACAGCATCATTCCCGACGCCCCCGGACTCTATCGCCGGACTCACGGAACCGACACCCGACTCTACGCGGTCAACCTTCCCACCGACGAAGGCGACCTCACCCCATGGCCCGAAGGTCGCCCCTGGGAAAAGCTCGCCTCATCCGCGCCCGCCCCGGCCGCCGGACTGCACCATCAAGCCGAACTCGCCGCCGCCGAAGCCGAACAACAAAGCCCGCTCTGGTGGTGGTGCTTCGCCGCCCTCGGCCTGTTCCTCCTCACCGAACTCCCCCTCGCCAACCGCACCGCCCGCTGACGCTCCATCCCCATGACCTCCGCCCCCGATCACGTCCTTCGTCAACACCATCGTCGGCGGCGAAACACGCTTCTGGTGTGGGCGGTCGCCCTCGCGCTGCTCGCCACCATCCTGTTTCTCGCCGCCCACCTCACCTGGCTTCCGCAGTCCGTGCCATTGGACATCGGGTATTGGGTCTTGGTCATTTCGTCAGCGCTCGCGCTGACGACCTGGTTCGTGCGCGCACGCCGTCTCACCCGGGAAGCCATCGCACGCCGCCTCGATGCCGAATGGAAACTCTCCTCCCGCCTCGAATCTTCCCAGGAGGTTGCGAACGTCCCCGGCGCCTTCGCGTCCGCCCTCCGCGCCGATGCCGCCCGCCACGTCATCGCCCGCAAGGCTCCGTTCGCGCCGTGGTGGCACGGCGGCCTCCTCCTTCTTGTCCTCGCCCTCCTGATTGGCGTATTCGAATCCGGGATCCTCGTCTGGCGTTTTTTCGGTCCGACTCCCGCGATCGCCCAACCCGCGCCCGCGGACATCTCCGCCTCCATAGACTGGCGCACCCCCGACTCCGAAATCAAAGCCACCGCCATCGAAGAGATCCCGCTCGCCGCACACGCAACCACTGTGACCGGCTTCCGACAGGTCACACTTGAGATATCGATCAACGGCCGCGTCCTCCCCTCCCGATTCCTCGACACCGATTCCCTGCAGCGCCTGGCCCAACCCGGCACCCACGCCATCCAACTCCCGTTGTATCTCGACGAACTCGAAGCCGAACCCTTTGACATCGTCGCCTATCATCTGCGCGCCAATCGGATCACCTCCGAGCCCGCTCCGGCCGTCACGTCGCCGCTTCAGTTCGTCCAGATCCGCCCCGTCCGCGACGACGCGGGCGTCATGAAGACCAACGCCGCCAACCTCCCCCCCGGCGCTCGTCCCATCAACCAAGTCTCCAATCTCATCGGCGCGCTCAAGGCCGCCCAGCTCGCCCTGCTCAAACAAAACTTCCTCCTCGCCCATGCCCCGATCGCCAAGACCGACTCGACTTGGACCACCGAAAACACCCGCGTCGCCACGGATCAGGCCTCCTTCGCCGACAAGGTGATCGAGGTTCGCGCCTTCGCCATCAAAGAGGCGTTGCCCACCCTCGTCGTCGACAACCTCGGCCAGGTCGAACCCCTCGCCCGCGATGCCTCCGCGCTCATCGCCAAAACCGAGAACGAAGCCGCCACGCCTCTCCAAGGCCGATCTCTCGCGCTCATCATCGAGCTCGAAAAACTCGTTCGGAAAATCCTCGTCCAGGCAGGTGGAAAAACCGCCAAGAATCCCGATCCCTTCAAAGACGACCAGAAGTTCCGCCTGCCTCCCCGCAAAGACACCCCCGCCGGCCGACTCGAGGCCCTTGCCGAAAAACAAGACGAGCAAACCGACGAGAACGCCACCTGCCCCAACGGTTCATCCGCTCAACAAGGTGCCGCCACCAAACAAGCCGAACTCGCCAAAGAGCTCGAAGAACTCGCCGGCGCCCAAAAGCTGGATCGTTCCGCCCAAGAAAAAACCGAGCGCGCCGCCCGCGACGCGAAGCAAGCCGCCGAACAGCTCAAAAAAGCCGATTCCGCCGCCGCGCGTTCCCCGTCCACCGCCGCCGCCGAGTCGCTGAAACAGGGCTCCGCCGCCCAAGAAAAAGCCGGACGCGAAACCGCCCTCGCTCAACTCGACGCCGCCCGTCGCGCGCTGAACGAATCCGCGCCTCTTCCCGACCCCGCCGCGCGCGCCGCTCGTCTCGCGGAAGTCGCCCGTCAACTCGGCGCCGATGCCCGCGCCCAGCAGGAAACCGGCTCCGCCGAGGCCGCCCGCCACCTTCAAGCCGCCGCCCTTTCCGCTCAAAAAGCCGCCGAGGCCGCCGCGAAGGATCGCGATCAAAAACCCGTCGGTCAACCCGGCGACGCCACCGGCCAAGGCAAAGACGAAGGCCAAGGCGCCGGCAACACCGCCGGACAATCCCCCACCGCATCCCCCTTCGAAAACGCCACCGGAACCGCCGCGCAGGCCGAGGCCGCCCTCGCCGGCCACCGCGCCAGCGTCGAACGCGCCCTCCGCCAGCTCGAAGCGGCCCCCGGCTCC
Source organism: Opitutaceae bacterium (assembly GCA_024711005.1). Taxonomy (GTDB): domain Bacteria; phylum Verrucomicrobiota; class Verrucomicrobiia; order Opitutales; family Opitutaceae; genus Rariglobus. Next base: position 17,106 of record JANJTQ010000175.1, read on the forward strand.
CGCAGCGGCAGTCTTCAACTTGGCTCCCAACTCGCCGATGCCCTTCTCCACACGCCGACATCCGCCCGTCTTCGCCGCCAAATCGAAGGCAGTCTGCGTCCGTCCGACGCCACCGGCGGCACGCTTTCGCCCGCCGAATTCACCAACGCCGTCGATCAACTCCGCGTCATGCTTCAAGCCTCGCTGAACTCCGCCGGCCGCGACGAAATCGTCCGCCGCTACAACCCCGACGAAGTCCCGCCCGACTACCGCGACGCCGTCGACCGCTACTTCGAACAACTCAGCCGGGGAGGAAAGGACTGAAAGACAAACGACTGAAGGACTGAAAGGCTGAAGGGCTGAAAAAAGAATCCCTGAACCCCCGCCTTGCCGTCTCCGATTCCGCCCCTTCAGCGCTTCAGCCTTTCAGTCCTTCAGCCCTTCTCTTTCTTCAGCCCTTCAGCCTTTCAGTCCTTCTCCCCCAGATGTCCAACATCGTCCACTCCTTCACCTGGCGCTTCGGCGGTCCGCTTGCCGACCTGTCCGCCGTCGTCGCGTGGACGCTTCTGGGCACGGTCGCGCTCGCCGGACTTCTTTGGATCATCTTCAGCTACCAGCGCACCCTCGTTGCGCTTCCCCGCTCGCGCCGAACCACCCTCACGTCATTGCGCGTGCTCCTCTGGGCCGTCCTGATCGTCGCCCTCGCCGGCCCCACCCAGGTCGAACGCACCTACGCCCGTCGCGAGACCCGTCCGCTCGCCGTCGTGGTCGATCGCTCCGACAGTATGACCGCCCCCGACAACCGCGGACAACGTCGTCTCGATGACGCCCTCCGCCGCTGGCGCGCGCTCGCGCCCACCGCGGCCCGGGTCTTCGGATCACCCCGCACCTTCGCCTTCGCCGACACGGTTTCAGCCACCGACACTCTGGATCAGGCGCCGCGCCTCGCCACCGAACACACCCGGGTCTTTGCCTCGCTCCAAAGCGTCCTCGACCAGGCTCCCTCCGGCGGCTGGAGTGGCATCGTTCTCCTCACCGACGGCCTCGACACCAGCACCGACACGCCGGCGGACGACCTCGCCCGGACCGCCGGCGCCGCACTCGCCGCCGGCACACCCGTGTACCCACTCAGCGGACACAACCGCTACGCCGGTGGTGAATTCATTTCCCTGCGCGATCTCGCCCTGCCCGCCCGCGTTCCGCCCCGCTCGGCCTTCAACCTCGAAATCACCCTCGACACGTTTCAGTCAAAAGCCCGCACCGTCCCGATTCGTCTCCGCATTGGCGACACTTGGCGCGAGCCCGAACAGGTCACGCTCGCCTCCGGTCGACGCGCCTTTGCCTGGACGTCCGAAATCCCCGCCACCGACGAAGGTCCGCTTCCCCTCGAACTCCGTATCGGCGAAGGTACCCGCGCCTTCACCACTCACGCCGAAGTCCAGGTCGCCCGTCCCGACTCCACTCGCATCCTCTATTATCAGGGCGCACTCGATTGGGGTTATCGTTTTCTCGCCGACATCCTTCGCCGCGATCCCGCCTTTAATCTCACTCCGATTTTCAACCTTTCCCCGATCGGCAGCCCGGCCGCATCGCACGCCACGCCGAGCACTCTACCCGACCTGCCCGACACCGCCGCCGGCCTCGACGCCTACGATGTGGTCGTCCTCGCCAACGCCAGCGCCGACCAGTTTTCCTCCGCCCAACAAACCGCCCTTTCCACCTGGGTACGCGCCGGCGGTGTGGTTCTCTTCCTCGCGCCCGACAACGACTCCTCCCACGGCTACGCGGGCACCGAGTTGGAAAAGATGCTCCCGGTCGTCTTCGGCCGCGCCGACACGTCGGTTCCGGTCGATATAGCGCAAAACCAATTCCGTCAGCGCATGCAACAACTCGGCGGATCCAACTCCTACGAAGAATCCCGCTTCGCCGCGACCGCCCGCACCAAGAGCGAGCGCCCCAAACTGACCGCCTTTCAATGGGAGCCGGCCGCCGCCACCCTGTTCGACGCCGATCAACTTCAACTCGCCCCGCTCTTCGCGAATTACGCGACCGTTGAAAAAGCCAAGCCCGGCGCGACCGTCCTCGCCCGCCACCCCACCGCCCGGTCGTCCGCCGAAACCGACGAACGCGCCATCCTTCTTGCGATCCAACGTTACGGCCGCGGACAAAGCGCCGCGTTCACCAGCGACGCGCTCTGGCGCTGGAAGCTCAGTCAAACCAGCACCGATCGCCATGTGGAGACCTTCTGGCAAAACCTCTTCGCCTGGCTCGGACGCGAGCGCCCGCGCGGCCCTCGCTTCGACCATGCCCCGCTCACCGCCCGCACCGGCCGCGAGATCGAATTGCGCCTCCTCGGCGGCGGCTCCACCGCCCCGGTCCTCTCCGTCGAACGCCACGAAACCAACGCCGCCGCCCCGACGCTCGAAGCCCCGGCACCGGAAGCGGCCCGGCTCACCGCCACCGGCGAAGATGCCGGAGTACGCCTCTACCGCTGGACGCCCCCGGCCGAGGGCGAATGGATCCTCACCGCCGTCGACGGCGCCGGTCGCCGGGCGCGCCATTGGATTCAAGTTCTGAATACAACCCTTCTCGGCGAAACCTCCGGTCTGCCGGCCGACGACGGCCTGCTTCAGGCGCTCGCCCAACGCACCGGCGGCGTTGCCCTCGGTGACACCGTGCCCTCGGCCTGGCGTGAAGCCTCCTTCGGCCATGCGGCCGAGCTTCTCCGCGAAAGACGTCGCCCGCTCTGGCACGGAGCCGGCCTGCTGATTGCGCTGCTCCTTCTCTACGCCACCGAGCTGATCCTCCGCCGTCGCTGGCAGCTCCTTTAAACCCTCCGAACCCCGCCTCCCATGATCAGTCGAAAACTCTTCCTCCAAATGCTCGCCGCCGGCGGCGCCAGCACCCTCGGTCATTCGCTCTTCGGTCAGACTTCAACCCCGACCAAAACCGGTCCTGCCATCCCGTGGGGTCGTCTTCGTTTTCGCGCCTCCGGCAACGACGACAAGGACTGGAGCGTTCACCCCAACGGCGACATGAACCTCGTCGACCACATCGGCGCCAATACCTCCGTCAACCTCGGCAAAAAATGGAACGTCGCCGACGTCGGATCCCTCACGGAGATGACCGCATTTCCGTTTCTCTTCATGCACGCCGAACGCGCGCCCGTCCTGACCGACGCCGAGCGCAAAAACCTCCGCGAATACCTCCTGCGCGGCGGCTTCCTCTTCGCCGAGGACTGCGTGATCGGCAACGGCGGCATGGGCCGAAGCCCGCGCAACGATTTCTTCTTTCGCCAGATGGCCGAAACCGAATTCGCCAAGATTCTCCCCGAGGCCCGCCTCGTGCGCCTTCCGCCGGATCACCCGGTTTTCCATATCGTTTTTCACATGCGCCACGGCATGCCCCACATGCAAGGCACGCCGCACGGGCTCCACGGACTCGAGCTCAACGGCCGCATCGTCGCCCTGCTGAGCCCGAGCGATCTCCACTGCGGCTGGACCAACGGCGACCGCTGGTTCGGCGCCGGCGAAAACCAAATCGCCCTCCAGATGGGCACCAACATCTACGCCTACGCGATGACCCAATAAGGATCCCCGGAGCAAGGCATTGAAATGCACGAGCCCTCTTGCGGGCGATTCCGATGTGGCATGGGCATCCTGCCAATGATTCGATCCACAACCCACGGGCAGGATGCCCGCGCCACTTTCACGACTGCACCAAACCGCCCTACCCACGCCCCACCCGCCGCACCTTTCCCACCTCCATGTTGCCGCTCGTCTATAAACCAGGCTCCACCGCCCCCGTGAGATTGCCGACTCCCGCCCAGGCGCGAAGCCGCCGGGACGATCCGTCGCCCACCAGCCACATCGTTCTGGGCGCGTTCCTCTGCGGCGCAGGCATCGTGTCCGCGCTGGCCGGATTCCGCGTGATCAACCCGGCGACGTTGGGCGTGAAGGCACCCGCCGAAGCCTTTACCGCCGCCGGAGCGGCCCTGGCCCTGCTCGGCCTTTTCGCTTGGGAAAAGGCGTGGCGGGACACCCAATCCGAACGTCGTCACCAACAACTGCGCAGACAACATCCCAACGAACCCGCCCTGACCGATTACGAATGGGATCCCGCCGGCGCACGCTCGCAGCTGCATCAACAGGCGCTCCGCGCCACGATGGTCGCGGTTTTGTTCTGCCTGTTTATCGCACCGTTCAACTACCTGTTGTTCAAGGAAGAGGTCCCGCTGCTCATGAGCATCGTAGTGGGCGCCTTCGACGCCCTCTGCGTTTTCACCCTCGGAAATGCGGGGGTACGTTGGGGACGTGCCTTCAAGTTCGGCCAGGCCGAACTCCGCTTCGACCGGTTTCCCTGCAGCACGCGCGAACCGGTTCGACTCACCTGGATCGCGCCGTCCGGCTGTTCCGGCGCGGCCACCGGCGGCTTCACCTTGCGCGCGATTGTCGAATGGATGGAAACCCACGGCAGCCGCAAATCACGCCAAACCCGAGTCGTCCATGAACAACGCTGGTGCGCGAGCTGGGTACTTGAGTCGCCCACGCTGATCACGCCCGGGATGAACTGCGAACTGGTGTTCGATCTTCCGCCGGACGCCCCCAGCACCGCGATGCGCGCCGCCAGACCGCTTTTCTGGGAGCTTGAAGTTTCCCTCAACCTGCCCGGCCTCGACTTCAAAGACACCTACCTGGTGCCCATCTACGGACCACGCCGTCATGCCGCGATGGATACGACCACCCGTGGCGTCGGAATGAGATAGAGACGATCAGCCCTTCGGTAATTCCACCCAGAAGCGGCTGCCTTGGCCCGGCGTGGAATCGACGCCCACCCGACCGCCCATGCGCTCCATCGCTTTGCCTACAATCGCGAGTCCGATACCCGACCCTTCGTACTCCGCCGTGGTATGCAGGCGCTGAAACATTTCAAAAATCCGCTTATGTCCGCGGGTATCAATCCCGATTCCGTTGTCCTCCACCCACAGCCGCACCACCGCGGAGCCCGCCTCCTCCCGCTCTTCACTCCACACGCGCACGAGGGGCTTCTTCCCTCGCTGCACAAACTTCACGGCGTTGCTCAACAGGTTCGTCAGGCACTGGCTCAGGGTCGCTTCATGGCCCAGCATCGGCAGCAACGGGTGCTCGATCACGACCGTCGCCTGCGGCTCGCCTAGTTCAGGACGCTCTTTCACCAAATCGCTGACCAATACATCCACATCGACCGTCTCTTTCTTGACCGGCGCGCGAAGCACCTGACTGAGGCTGAGCACATCTTGAATCAGGCTGTCCATACGCGCCGCCGCCTTGACCACGCGGCCCAAAAGCTCGATCGCCTCCTGCCCGATCTCCCCTTGCGGCATTTCCAATGCCATCTGGGTGAACCCTTGGATCGCACGGATCGGCGCACGCAAGTCGTGAACCAGACTATACGAGAACGCCTCCAACTCACCCACCGACTCGCGCAGCTGCGTGGTGCGCTCGGCGACCGTCTGCTCCAACGAGTCGGCATGCATGCGAAGTTCCTTCTTGGTCTCCTCCAGCCGGGCGTTCGCCTTTTCCGCTTCCTCTCTAAGTTCATGCTGGCGCAATGCACTGAGCAAAAGGGCCTCGTTCATCTCGGCGGCATTCCGATGAAAATGCACGGATTGCGTCATTTGAATGATCACACGCTCCGGCCGCGCCTCCTCATCCAGCGCCGGCCACATGGCATACACCCAGAAAACGGCATCGGCGGCATCCTTGTCCGGCACCACTTGAGTTTCAAATTCGCCGGTTTGATAGACCTTGTCCAAGAGGGGTCTGCAAATTTCGCCATTGGACACGATTTCCTCGAAACACCGTCCCACCAGCTCGCACCGGTTGCTCTGCACGAGCCTGCAAAAGGCGTCGTTCACAAAACACACCCGGTGTTCGGGCCCCTCGACCTCGACCATCGGCAGCGGCGCTCGCTCGATGATCGGAGCGGACCGGCTGCGCCTCTCGGATCGATCGGTTTTGGTGGAGTTGGGTTCGGCTTTCATAAAAGGGTCCCCTATATCAACGCCTTCGGCTCCGGCGCGATTTCCTTCGTCCCGCCCACCTGCCGCGGCTGGCCCGTGGTCAGGTTCGTGTAATCGGTGCTGCGCGGGCTGATCACGACCAGGCCTTTGTCGGTGATCACGTATTCGCGGATGTCTTTGCTGTGGTTGCCGCCTCGCATTTTGACGATGACCAGGATCTTCCTCAACTGCCCGTCGATCTCTACATAACGCAGCCGGATGATATCGTCCGTCAGGAACGAGATGGCATAGCGGCTGAAATGAAACGCATCGAACGAGTCCTCTATTTCGACCGTGCTCACGATCGTCACGCCGGCGTTCGTCAACGCGGCGATCATCCGGTAAAGCGACTCGCGAAAATCCATGCGAAAGCCCGGCGCCAGCGCCATCTCGAAGCCCACCAGGGAATCGATCACCAGCCGGCGCGCACCGGTCCGCTCCACCGCGTCGAGGATCTCCTGCATCGTCTCGTCCACGGACAAGTCGAGCGGGCGCAAATAAAGAAGTTCGAGCAATCCGTCGCCCAGCGCCCGTTGAAAGTCCATCCCGAGACCGGTGGCGCGCGCGGCGTATTTCGACGGCCGCTCTTCGAAGATGACAATCAATCCCGGCTCGTTCCGTTGAAGGCCGGCGGCGATGAACTGGGTCGCGAGCACCGACTTGCCCGTGCCGGACGGCCCGGCCAGCAACACACTGTCGCCTTCCGGAATCCCGCCGCCCATCAATGTGTCGAGTTCCGGAATGCCGACCGAAAGACGTCGCCCCGTATATGGATGCCCGCTCGTCTCCGTGAGTCCCAGCGTCCGTGAAAACGCCTGCAACCCGGAGCTGCCGATCCGGATCGTATGCAGACCCGGCACCGAGGCCTGCCCGCGCAGCTTCATGATCTGGAGCTTTCTCACCACCGAGTTTCGCTCCACCGATTGCGACAGCCAAAAAAGGCCGTCCGCCACTGTGAACACGGGATTGTCGCGCAGTTCGCCCTCGGTGTATTCGCCGATCAAAAACGTGGTCGCCTGATAACTCGTCAGCAACATCGCCAGGCGCTGGATGAACGATTGCAGCTCCATCTCCGCCACCCCGCCGCTCGGCATTTTCCGCAACACGGTGCGAAACGAATCGACCACGACGACCCCGGGACCGCACTGCTCCACCTGTCGCTCGATCTCCGCCAGCACCGCATTCAGATCCTGCTCCACGACGATTTCGCTCAGGTTTATAAAGCGAATGGAATCGTTCAGCTTGGCCTGATCGAAGAACGAATACTGCTGCTGATATCGCAGCATCTTGATGGCCGGCTCGCCGAGAACCGTGAAATAAAGCGCGGGGCGTTCGGGCGTCGCATTCGCAAACACGAACTGGTGCGCGAGCGTGGTTTTTCCGCACCCCGGCGAACCCGCGACGATGTTGAACGAGAATTCGGGCATACCTCCGCCCAGGATTTCATCGAGGCCCCGGACGCCGGTCGGGAGTTGGCGAATGGTGACTTTGCCGGTCTCTTTCGAGGCATTGACCGCGAGCTTGGCCGCGGCGGCTTGTGATGGTTTTTTCATAGCTGATCTTTCTCTCCATTTTCCGACTTCCCGAGCGCCGCCTTCGGCCAGACATCCTGAACAAGGCGCAACATTAACGCTTCGCCGATAAAAGTGACCAAAAGCCCCAGCAGGCTCGTGATGAGAACGAAACCGCCGCGCGCCGCCTCTTCCGGTCCCACCCGTGTCTCAAGCTCGGCCGAAAGCTCCAGCGAGCCATCCGCCCCGAGCTGCAGTTCGCCCAGCCAAGGCACCTCCGCCCGGGCCAGCACCAATGCGCGCGCCAACACGGAACGAAAACCCACGACACCCGTGAGCACCGACAAGGACCGCCGCAATTTCTCACAGACCCGAAAGGCCGCCCGCGCCTCGGTGTCCGAAGCACGATCCGCCGCAAACTCCTCGGCGATAATGTGTCGGGTGATGTGAAGCATAGCTGCGACGTGAGGTTAAAAATGAACCGGCGCCAACGTGATTTCCATGGGCACCGGTCGGACAATAACCGGGCGCAATGGACCTCAAGACCAGCTGCAACCGATTTGTTTCCCGCTCAGGTGGAAAATATTTATCAACGCGGGGAGGCAGAAAACCGCTCACCCAATTTATGGCTGCTATCGGTGACGAGCTGCTTGCCATCCACGTCAACCGCAGGCGCCTCGCAGAGCATCCAATAGTCGTGAAGCACCTTGACGAGCATCCGCAGCTCGCCGGGAGCGGCGGGCTTAACGTGATACGAACTGGCGCCCAACAGATAGGCCTTCTTGATGTCGTCGTTATCCTGCGATCCCGAAAGGATCACCGTCGGGATAATCGCGGATTCGGGGTTCTTCTTCAGATGCTCCAAGACCGCAAACCCATCGAGACCAGGCATCTTCAGGTCGGTAAGCACAAAATCGGGGTACGCGTACACGGAGCGGTCGGCATACTTGCCCTCACCCTTCAAATAAGCGACCGCCTCATGGCCGCTCTCGGCCGTCTGGACTTTGGAAGTGACACCCACCGCCTTGAACGCCGCCTGAATCAGCAGGAGGTCATTGGGATCGTCATCCACCACAAGAATCGTCGGATTGGTTTTTTTCATGTTTCGATGCCAACAGACGAGCGGGCGTCGTACAGTGCTCAGGGTATAAATCATTAGCAAGTTATCACCCCGGCTTAATTCACGAACGAACACGAGGCCCCTCCAAGGCGGGAAGCCTGGGGTTCCGAATCCACGTAGCAGACGAGGTAACGAGGCTGGTCCCGACGCGGGCGCAGGTACGCGCCCGCCCGGCCCGGCTGTCATCAGCGGATGCCTACAACTTCGTCGCCGGTTCCAACCGGTGCACTCCTCGCGGGCGATACCCAAGGGCCGTCGCGCAACCGAGGAGATCCGCCATCAAATACACGATGCTCAGCCACATTTCGGTGCCTTGCAGCGATGGCTTTCCTCCCGCCACCACAAAGTCGAAACCGCGCTCCGCCTTCCAATGACCCAACACCACCGGCAGGCGTTTCCTCACCCATGCCTGCGCTTCCTCCCGGCGATAGTCCGTCTGCCGCAGGCAAAGCCACAGCGGGTGTACCACGTCGAGCACGTTGCAGGCGTTTTCCTTTCCGCCCGCAAAAAACGCCTTGTCGCCCGCATGCCCCAAAATCGTGTCGATGCTCCGCTCCGGATGCGGCAACGGCCGGCCGTATTGCGCATACGTTCCGCGCGTGAGCCGATAGAAGCCGTTCACCGGATGCAGCCAGCGCGACTCCTCGGTCCAACTGCCCCACATGCCCGACTTCGGATCGCAATGCCCGTCGAGCCACGCGAACAACGCGTTCAAGGGCGGCTTCGCGCCGAAATACTTCGCGTTGGGCAACAGACACGACGCGTAACAATCGATCCAGTCGCCCGCATGCCAGGCCCGCGTGCTCCACGGCAACCCGGACGTCAAATGCTTCCGCAAACCGGCGACCGTCACATCCGCCGCATTTTGCACCGGTCGGGCGAGATTCGATCCGAGGCATTCGAGCGCATAGTTCACGATCATCGTGTTGTAGCGCGGGACCGACATCGGATCCTTCGGCGGAGCGGGATTAAACGCGCTGTCCTCCGGAATATGCTCCGGCACCAGCCCCGTTTCCTTGTCCTGAAAATCCCGCAGACGCGTCACCCACTCCGCCGCCGTGTAACCCGGAGCCGTGCGCCCAAACATCGCCGCCAGTTCCACCGCGTCGCACCACGGACGCACCCGTTTTCGTGCGCCGCGTTCATTCACGTAAGCGATGCCGCCCGCCTTGGACTTCACCTGATAACTCCGCAACAGCGGCTCCAACTCCCCCGCGACCTTGCACCCGAAGTTCTCCAGCTTCCTCTCCAACGGACTCGCCTTCGACGGAGCCGCCGGAGCGTTGCGCATGCGGATCACGCGCGCCGGATTTCCACCCACGATCGCGTAGTCGGGCACGTCCTTCGTCACCACCGCACCGGCCGCCACGATGCTGTGGCTGCCCACGCGCACACCGTCCAAAACCGTCACATGCGCCCCCACCCAGATGTCGTCGCCCAACACGATGCCCTTGCTCGTGTGCGGCTGCTTGTGGATCGGCACAGTCGTATCCTCGAACCCGTGGTTAAATCCGACCATGCAGGTATAAGCCCCGATGCGGATGCCGTCCCCGCCTTCGATTTTTCCGCGCAACGTCACAAACGGATTGAGCGTGCAGTGGTGCCCCAGGTGAACGTGATCGGTCACATAGGAGTTGGCCGCGACGAAACAGTGGTCGCCCAAGTGCAACCCGCTTCCCGGCTTTCCCGTGATCGACGCCGAGGGCGCAAGATAACACGACGCCCCGACTTCCGTTCCCGCCACTTCGGCCAAACCCTGTTGATGCGCCGCCTGTTCGGCCTTCTCCGCTTCGGTCGCCTCGGCTGGAAAATGCCACGGACAAAACTCGAAACGCTGACGACGCTGCGACCGGGACCAAGAGGATGAAGCGGGCATGAGTTGTAGATTTGCCATTCCGATTCTGAATCCAAGATGGATAAATGACGCGGTCTGTTTGTAGATTTGTCGCATGCTTCGTTACCGTCTGCACACCACGCCCTCGCGGGCGATGCCGCTCAACGTCCGGTCGGCAGGTCATTATCAACTGGCGCCCCACCGCATCGAGACACGTGGCGCCGGCGATTTTCTGCAGATCTTCTGGTCGGTCGCGGGAGGCGGGACATTCAGGATCAACGGCAACGCTCACGCCATCAAACCCGGTGTCCTCTTCTTTTATCCGGCGGGAGAAAACCACCACCTCGTCGCCGGCCCCGAGGGCTGGGATTATCGCTGGCTCACGTTCGACGGCGTTCATCACCGGACCATTCCCGCCGACTACAACCTTGCTCTTGTGCAGTCCGCCGGCCCCTGTCCGACCGCGCTCTTCGACCAACTCGACGCCTGCCTGCAAGATCCCACCGCCAACGGAGAACTCCGCGCGTCGGTGATCGCCTACGAGATTCTTCTCCTCGCGTCGTCCTCGCAAACCGACAGCCCGTTGACCGGGCAGCACCTCGACACCGCAAGTCGCGCGAAAGCCTGGCTCGACCTGCACTTCACCGACGCCCGACTGAACATCACCACGTTGACGACCCGCCTTCGCGTGCATCGGGCCACGCTGCATCGTGTATTCACACGCAATTACGGAGTCTCGCCCGTGCAATACCTGGGCCGCCTGCGCCTCCGCCTCGCGCTCGAACTGCTGACCAGCACGCGACTCCCCATCGCCGACGTCGCGATCCGGGCCGGCCTGCCGGATGTGGCCTATTTTTCGAAACTCATCACCCGCCACACCGGCTACAGTCCGCGCGCCTATCGCCGCCGCCACACGCACGCCGCGTAGCGCGGAGCTTCAGCCCGCGGCCCGAAAACCCCGTTGCCCCGAACGCGGGCAATACTCGGACCCGGGGTCCTCGGCTTGGAGGACCGACGACCTCGTCGGGCTTGATCGGCGCGCTCTCCCAACCGACCCGACGAGGTCGTCGGGTCTCCACCTCGGACGCCGGAGGCGCAGATGCCGCGTCTACGCTCACAACCCCAACAGCGAACCGTTTCGCTTAAGCCATTGCTCGGCCTCGCGCCAGCCGGGACAGACCTCCTCGACGCGCGCCCAGAAGCGATCCGAGTGGTTCATTTCCTTCAGGTGCATGAGCTCGTGGTAAATGATGTAATCCCGCACGAAGTCGGGCGTCTGAATGAGCCGCCAATTGAGCGAAATCCCCCCGTCCACCGAGCAGGAACCCCAGCGCGTGCGTTGGTTGCGCACCGACACCGCGCTGACCGACATGCCCGTGACGGCCGCCAGTTCCCACGTACGCGCCGGCAGTTCCGCCTTGGCCAACCGAAGGAAGTGAGCCTCAAGCGTCGGCCGCAGATCGCCGTCGAGTTTGAGCACGCGAAACACATCCGCCGCGATGCACACCTGCGGACGCTCGCCTTCGCAGGCCTTGCGCACCTCGGAAAGCTCGCCGCGCCACAACACGTGGGTGCCAAGCGTCCACACCGTGGCGCCGCGGGGTTTGCGTTTCTGACGCTCACGCGCCCGTTCGAGCCATTCGCGATGCTCCTCGACGAACCCGCGCGCTTCGCGTTCGTTGCCGCGCAAGGGAATAATGGCCACGGCGGTGCCGTCCTTTTTCAGGGTGAGCCGATAGCGGGTCGCCTTGGCGCTGCGCTCGAAAATGACATCGGGCCTCTCCGGCGGAGCTTGCACTCCGGCATCCGGGATGGAACCGCCAAAAAAATCGAAGAAACTGGATTGCTCGGCCTGGCTCACGATTGAGTCGCGAGTAAACGAATCGGCGATGCCGGCGCCAGACCGATGTTTGCATTCCAAACGGCTTCGAAAGGAGAAAACGCAAACGAACGGGTGAACATCGGTAGGACGAAACCTCCGGCTGGGCCGGAGTCGGGAGCTAAAGAGCCTCGTGGCCGGAAAAACCAAAAGGTGGACGGCGACCTCCGCGCGCCGTTGAGACCGTCCGTCTGCGAAACGCGCTCGGAGATCGCGTTCCACCAGGAATCCAACTGGAGGTGGTTTTGTCTCACAGCTTCACCCGTTCCCAGCGAAAGTGTCCGTCCTCGACCGTGAGCCAGGCAAAGCTACAGCCCATCCCGCGCGGCTGTGAAATACACCCCGGGCTGAGCCAGCGCACCCCGCGTACATCCACCTCGTCGCGCGGCAGATGCAAGTGGCCGTGCAACAGCACCCGCGCCCCCGCCGACGCACGTCTCGGCGGAATGTGTACGAGATGAAACGGCACGCCCTCCCGCACCAGATCAAGCGTGAGCGGCCACGCCGGCCAGTCGTCGCAATTGCCGCGTACGACGCGGACCGGCACGCCGAGTTGTTCAAATTCCACCAACGTCGACGGCTCGCCCACGTCGCCCAAATGCCAAATCTCATCGGCCCCACGAAGCCTGTCCGGCAAATCGGCCGGATAAGAGCCATGGGTGTCGGAGATAACGGCAATGCGCATGTGCCCCAGATTGAACAGGTCGCACGGACCATGTCATGCCGCTTTTCGGTCGGATTTAAAACGGCTCAACGGCTTTCCGTTGCGGCTCGCGAGATACTCCGCCGCTTTTCGAGCTCTTCCTTCGGGATAAACCAAAACCCTTCCATTCCCCACCCTGCGATCATGAGTCCGCGATCGGTGGCAACCAGACTCTTTGGATGAGGATAACGGAAGACCTTCGAATCGCGACCCGCCGCCCGTATCCGCTGGTCTCCATCGGCGGGCCAGGCGAAGCGAAGCGGATGCACCGTGCTGGCTTCCGCGTCGATCCGGGCGAGCCAAACCGTCGAGCCGTTTCGCGGCAAGCTGCGGTCCCATATCAGCACATCCAGGCCCCCGTCGCGCCATGCAGCCAGACATTCGGATGCGGCCAAGTTCTCCAGCTCCTTCGGATAAGAGAAGCGCGCTCGCCCAAGACGATCAAGTTCCGGGTGGGCGAGCAGGAGTTCAGCACCCTCCACATCAAGCAACTCGATGCGAAGAAAACGGCTTCGGTCTCGATCCGGGTATTGACGGCGCACGATCAACCCCGGGCAGCTGGTGACCTCCATGTTTTCCACAAAACGTTCATTGAGGAGTTCCGGTGCGGCGGCGCTTGCGCTGTCTATCAATGTCCAAACCCAACTCCGAGGGTTGGCGCCGATCATAACGCCGCCATTCCGCGACTGAGACACGGAGAACGGCTTTCCCGTAAGGGCAAGATCGAGCGGATGCACCGGCGGACGGCGGCGTGAAGACGCGATCAGCTCGCACGTCAACTCCGGTGAAATCCGATACAACGCGTTACCTTCGGTCTGCTTCACATACCCGCCCCAAGTGGATACCCCGAAGCGGTCCAAAGGTCTCCGTGGGCCACGCCAATTTGGTAACCAGCAGCGGGCAGATCGAGTTTCTCCCACCGCTTTCGAGTCTCGCCAAGAACCCACACTCCTCGCTCCGCCGTGATGGCAAACTGCTTCCCCCACGCAACAAGCTGTGCCTTATGAGCCCGTTGGGGACGATTCTCGGGCGAGAGGATAACCGAGTTTCCGCTCTGCGGGTCGATTTGCCATAGCCTACCCCGAAGGGAATCAAGAACCCACAATCGGTTGTCATGCCAGACCGCGGTGCTCGGATCAAATCCGACATGGTTGCGCAGTTCGTCGGGGGTGTGTTCGGCGGCAATCCAAAGCGACCGGACGATGATGGGATCCTTCGCGTTTTCAGCCGGACGAAGGGATGGAAATTTCTTCCAGATGCTTAAGCGGGCCGCGTCAATTCCGGCGATCTCCCGCCGGGAGATCGCAGGTCCTGCGCCCCGCGCGTCCAACGCCGCGATCAATTGCCGCCCCTGATCTTCGCGGGTGTTAATTCCTCCGGTGGAGAACAAAATTTTAACGCATCCAATCAGAGCCGGAGAAACCTGAGCCTCCGAATGAATCAACGAGAGAAACAGACCAACCATTTTCTCCTGTTCGGAGGCGAATTCGCTCGACCGGTCCACGTCACTTAGCGGTTCGACCAGCTGGCCAAAAATCGCGAAGCCATGCGGCCCAGCCAAGTCATCGACGTGCGCGGAAACAAAGTCGGCGATTCGCGCAGTCAGCGCCAGACGGGCCTTTTTATCGGCGGTTGATTGCCACCGCAGGGCCAAGCCATCGGCTTGGTTCAAGACGTGGGGAGATCGGTCCAACTCATCCAGAAATGCTCCCCAAGCCGCACGCGCGGACGCGTCATTGCCCCCGGGTACACGCCAAGCACCGATTCCACCCGGGAACTCTTTCAATGTCGCGGTTCCAGTGAGGAACGGCGGGCGCGGGATCGTACCGTAAGCGGACGCGCCGTGGGAAAGCTCATTGCGAATCACTTCCGGCCAGCCGGCGAGCCCCGCATCGAAATCCGGGTCCAAGACCATGCGGTAAAAGGCCACAGCCTCGGCAGGCGTTTGGGTCCAATAGCCGACGTAGTTGGCGAGATACACGAACAATATCCAACGCTGGTCCCCCAGCGGGCCCTCGCGTAGGAGCGTCTCGTTGCGCCGGATGGCTTCGCGAAGTCCACGCACCGCATCCGCGTTTGCCTCCGCCCAACCGGAATCGTGAGCGGTCCGCAAAACCCTGAGTCCCGTATAAAGCGATTGAACACCCAAGGTTGCCGGATGTTGGAGATTCCGACGCTCGGGCGCATCCTCCGTCGGGTGGGCGTTCCAGTAGTCCCCCGCCAGCAACATTGCCTCGGTCGCCGCCGCAACCCTCGCAGGCAGTTCGACTAGGGCGAAGGCTTTCGCCCGATAATGCCCATCCCGCATCAACACTCGCCCCAAATCATCCCGATACGCACACATCGCCGCCGCTTTCACCCGCAACATCTCAGCCTCCCTCCGCGGCTCCACCCCCAACGCCAGCGCCGACTCCGTCGCCTGCCACGCCTCGCGCGGCAGACCGTGCTCCAGCATCCACTTCGCCTCAGTCAAAAACGCGGCTGCCTCGGTCTCTTTCTTCGTCCCGACATCCGTCTTCCAACTACCCGCCATCACCTGAATCACGATCGCATCCACCAAATCACCCGCCGTCCCACCTTCCGCTTCCGCAAAAGTCTCCGCACCCGCCGCACCACGGATACGCACGCGCGCGCTCAACCGACCGCCATCAGCAGACGCGCTTCCGTCGACGATTTCGGCCGCTTTCCAAAAGGGGCTCTCCTGCGTGGCGAGCGATTTCTCGAACACGAGATCTCCCATCCGCCACCGCTCCAGCACCACCGCGCCGCGCGCCTGCAAGCGTGCCGTCAGCATCAGATTAATCGCCCGCTCCGTCACCCGGTTCTCCGCTGAATCCGTCACGAACCGCAGGCCGGTCAAACTGATGCGCGGCCGGAACGGATCGGCCACCGCCCCAAGCAACGGCTGCGTCCGCGCCACGATCCAGCGCGCCGTTTCCTCGACCGGCATCTTCGGCAGCTCCAGCACCACCACCGTCGCCCCCGACTCGCACTGTACAACCTTCACCACTCCACGGTCCCCGTTGCGCTCCACGACCAGCGCAACCTCCGCATCCGTCAACCCGAGGCTCCCGCCCGCCAGCAATCGCTCCGCCGCAAGTTTCGGCAGCTCGGCCCGCCCCAGCGTTTCCACTCCCGAAAACCCCGCGACCAACAACGCCTCAAGGTCGGGCTCATCGACCAGCAACGCCACGCGGGGAGTTTTCGTTTCCCGCTTCTCAACACCCGCACCCGGATCCAACTCAGCGCGCACGACCACGCCGCTGAAAACCATCAGATACATCAGAACCCAAACGAAGCGCATGATCATATTTTCAATGAATGGATAACCTTCAGCCGATCAGTTTCGCGGCCCTGCTCGTTCCACCTTCCGCCGCCCGTCGAGATCCTCGTTCGGGATAAACCAGAAACCGCTCATTGCCCGCCCTGTGATCACCAATCCATGATCGGTAACAATCAGGCCGCGTGCATCGGGGCTTGGGTATCGAAAAGCCTCGTGACTGTGTGACGCCGCTCGCGTCCTTTTGTCTAAATCGGCGTTCCAGGCAAAACGAAGTGACCGCGCGACACAGCCGTCCGCATCAATGCGCAAAAGCCACGCCTCCGAAGCGCCCCAAGGTGAACCACGGGTGGACCATGCCAAAACATCAAGTCCCTCGTTACGCCAAGCCGCCACGTAGTGAGAGGAGGACAGATCTTCGAGTTCTTGCGGATATGCAAACCGCGCCTTTCCGGCCGGATCACGCTTGGGATGTGCGAGCAATAATCCGCCGATCGCATCATCGATGAACTCGATGCGAACCAACCTCCTTCGATCTCCCGCTTCCTGCGAGCTGCGAATCGCCAGCCCCGGACTGCTGCTCATCTCCACATTTCCGACGAACTTTTGGTTAAGCCGTTTCGGCGGCACCGCGCTGGCGCTATCGAGAAATGTCCATTTCTCGCCCCAAGCGCCGACGATCACTCCATCATCCTTCGATTGAGACAGGACGAACGGTGCTCCCGTCAGAACGGCATCCAGCGGATGCACAGGCGGCCGGCGGCGGGAAGACGCGACTAGGTCAACGGTCAGCTCCGGCGATATTCGATAAAGGGCATTCCCCTCGGTTTGTTTCACATTGCCAGCCAATACGCGCTCTCCGGAGGCGGCCCATAGATCGCCGTGCGCAGACGCAATCCGGTAGCGTGCAGACGGCAAATCCAACTTGTTCCATATGCGCTTCTTCTCATCGAGAACCCACACGCCTCGCTGCGCCGTAATAACAAACCGCGTCCCCCATGGGATAAGCTGGGACTCATAATCAGCCTCAGGAGAGTTTTCCGGCAAATGGACAACCGCATCCCCACTCCGTGGTTCAATTTCCCAAAGCCTCCCGCGATGAGGATCCAGCACCCACAAAAGCCCATCCTGCCATACCGCCGCATCGGGACTAAAACCGATGTGGCCGCGAAGTTTCCCGTTAAGATGCTCGGCCGCAATCCAGAGTGATTGAACCATCAGGGTGTTCACGGCGGATTCCGCCGGGCGAAGAGAAGGGAATCTCTTCCAAACACTCGAACAAGCAGCGTCGATGCCGGACAACTCCGCCGGAGAGAGCGCGTGCCGTGTGCGACGGGCATCCAGCGCCGCGAGCACCTCACGTCCCTGCGATTCCTGGATGACGTTGCCGCGCTCAAACAACGCCCATGTGTAGCCGAGTATCTTTGGAGAAACGGTCGACTCGGCGTTGATTAAAGCGACAAAGGCATCGATCAGCTTTCCTCCGGCCTCCGCGAAATCCGTCGAGCGAGTCGCATGCCGCAGCGGCTCGGTGAACTGGCAAAAAATCGCATACCCCTGCGGACCGGCCAACGCCTCGACGTTCTCCGACATAAAGTCGGTCATCTGCACCGCGAGAGCGATCCGGGCGCTTTTATCCGCAGTCGATTGCCAGCGCAGGGCAAGGCTGTCGGCACGATTCAAGGCATGCGAGGAATGCGCCAACTCGTTCAAAAAAGCCTCCCAAACGCTGCGTGCCGTGGCTTCATCACCTGCCATCACTCGCGTGGAACCGACTCCAAAAGGGAAGTCTTCCTTGGGCGCAGTGCCGATCAGAAAAGGCGGATGCGGCGCGTCGCCAACGGCAAGCTCACCGCGAACCGCCTCCGGCCATGTTTTTAAGCCCGCATCAAAATCCGGCGTCAGCACCCGGCGATAAAAGTCCACGGCCTCGGCTGGCGATTCGCTCCAATAACCGGCGTAGTTGGCGAGGTAGATCAAAAATGTCGTGCGCTGGTTCCCCAAGTGCCCCCCCTCCATAAGCGCCACGTTGCGACGGATGGCAGCACGAAGACCACGCACCGCATCCGTATTGGCCTCGGCCCAGCCAAGCTCATACGCGCCACGCAACACCCTCAGACCCGTATACAACGTGCGAATACCCAGGCTGTCCGGATATTCGATAACCCAGCGCTGCGGGGCTTTTTTTAAGGGATAAGCTTTCCAGTAATCTCCTGCCAGCAAGACCGCCTCGGTGGCCGCCGCAACCCTTGTCCCCAGATCGCCCGTCTTAAATGCCCGCACGCGATAGCCTCCATCCTGTCCATATCCACTATTCTTCAAATCATCCGGATACGCACACATCGCTGCTGCCTTCACGCGCAACATCTCCGCCTCGCGGCGCGACGTCACTCCCAAGGCCAGCGCCGACTCCGTCGCCTGCCACGCCTCGCGCGGCAGGCCGTGCTCCAGCATCCACTTCGCCTCTGTCAAAAACGCGGCCGCTTCGGTCTCATTCTTCGCCCCGACATCCGTCTTCCAACTACCCGCCATCACCTGAATCACGATCGCATCAACCATATCACCCGCCGTCTCACCTGCCGCTTCCGCAAAAGTCTCCGCACCCGCCGCACCACGGATACGCACGCGCGCGCTCAACCGACCGCCATCAGCCGACACGCTTCCGTCGACGATTTCGGCCGCTTTCCAAAAGGGGCTCTCCTGCGTGGCGAGTGATTTCTCGAACACGAGATCTCCCATTCGCCACCGTTCCAGCACCACCGCACCGCGCGCCTGCAAACGCGCCGTCAGCATCAGATTGATCGCCCGCTCCGTCACCCGGTTCTCGGCTGAATCCGTCACGAAACGCAGACCGGGCAAACTGATTCTTGGCCGCATCGGATCGGCCACGGCCCCAAGCAACGGCTGCGTCCGCGCCACGATCCAACGCGCCGTTTCCCCGACCGGCATCTTCGGCAACTCCAGCACCACCACCGTTGCCCCCGACTCGCACTGTACAACCTTCACCACTCCACGGTCCCCGCTGCGCTCCACGATCAGCGCAACCTCCGCATTCGTCAGCCCGAGACTCCCACCCGTCAGCAGTCGCTCCGCCGCAAGTGTCGGCAGTTCCGCCCGCCCCAGCGTTTCCACCCCGGAAAATCCCACGAGCAAAAGCGCCTCAAGATTGGGCTCATCGACCAGCAACGCCACGCGGGGAATGCGGGCGTCGGGGTTTTCGATTCTCCCGACCGAACTCGTGCCACCGTGCACGACCAGCCCGGTGAAAACCGTCAGGAAAATCAGAACCGAAAGGAGTCGCGTCATCGTCAATGAGTGGGGCCTTGGAAAAGGTCACGTATCGCCGCTTCCCACACGCGGTGCGATGTCGGAGTCCAAAAACTTGGCAACCAGAATGGGCATTTCGGCATTCCACCCAGAGACGAGTGTCACCGACGGATCCTTGGCGAAATTTTCGGGTTGGCTCTGGTTTCGTGGGAGCGATGGCAGGATTGCCGTCGATCCTCGGTCCGACGGGACGCCCATGCCACTTTTCAAACTGTCGGTCGCCAAACAGGTGTTTCCCCGCGTAGCACGAAACACCTTCACGCTTTGGCGTGAAGGTGTCGCGGGCTAAAGCTCCGCGCTACGGGGACTCGGGAGAACTGCCCCTAGGTCAGCAGCGACTCGGGCTCGCTGACTTGCTCCTTTTTTTCGCCGAAATAAGGGAGCGCCATCAGTTCCTCTTCCACCGCGTCGATCTGCGATTTCATCAGATGGGGCGAATAGAGTGAGCGCCGTCCGGCGATATCGTGATCAAGCATGATGCGGGCGATCAGGTCGTTCGCGGCGCGCAAATCATCGAGGCATTCGCGCACATTGAAGCGGCCGGGAGAAGTCGGCGCCGGCGGCCAGCGGCAATCGGAGACGTAAGACGAGATGATCCGCTTAAACGCGGCGTCGATGTTCCCGTTGGCGGTGGCGAAGTCTTTGCCGACATGCGCGCACACGGCCTTCAGGCCATCGAGGAGCATCTGGCAGACAGGATCGAGCACACGCGAATAATGCGTGTTACTCCAGGCCTTGGCAGTGCCGCCATGCCAGGCGATACCGTGTTCGATCGAGGTGATCTGGTCGTTGACCAAGGGAGCTTGCGGGAGATCGAGCACTTCGCCCGGCGTGCCGAGCGTGTAGCCGTTGGCGATCGCGCAATCGAGCATCTGCTTGAACCGCCCCACGCTCTCGGGTTCATGCTCGAAGAAGCGCGCCTGGCCGAATTGCTTCACATAAAAATACGCGCTGGTGCCGATGTATTCCGCGTCCTCGGCATACGGCAGAATGAAATTGCCGGTCGCCTCGATGCGCGCGCCCCAGCGTTTCAACATCGCGTCGATCTCTTCGAGCACGATCGGATGCTTTCGGTTTCCCTCGGTGGCGCCCATGAGATACCAGAGCATCGGGTTGCCCATGAAGTCGGAGCGGAAGAGCATCTTCAGACCGTTCGGCGCGGTCGAGTAGTTGGTGAGATAGCGGAGATACCGCTCTTTGTCGGCGATGTAGTCCTCGATTTTGAAGAGCTTGTTTTTGTTGCTGTGTCCGCGCACGTCGAAGCTGAGGTCGGTGGCCTCGCGCACATCGTCGTGGGACAACAACAACGAATCACCGTCCATCACGAGCGCCTCGTAGCCGGCTTCCTTGAAAATATCGGGCAGGAAATTCGCCCAGCTGCATTCGGGGTTCCATCCGACGCGCGGGCGCACACCGAGATAGGTTTCCCACGCGCGCATGCCGTCTTTCAGAGACTTGAGGCCGACCTCGGGCGGGAGATTGGCGAGCATGATGTGAGTGTAGGGGGAGCCGACGCCCTCGATTTGGCCGCTGGCGACGAGTGCCTTCAATTTCGCGAGCACGCCGGGCGAAAGCTCGTGCATGGCGCGGAGCGTCTCGCCGGAGGCCTCGAAGCCGATGCGGTAGCCGCCCTCGGCGACGAGGTCGAAAAGCGGCTCGTAGGAGTTTTCGATCACCCAACGCCGCCGCCCGGGAGGGAGCTGGCTGTACTGAATGTTGGCGTGCGGAAGAAAAACAGCGTATTTGGTTCTCATTACGAAGTTGCGACTGACAGGGGAGTGCGGGAGCGCCGAGGCCGGGAATGCGGGACGCGGCCACTGTCGCAACGCGGGCGAACCGTGAGAAGGCCGGTTCTGCTGAATTTATTAAGCAGGGTGTCGAAACGTAGCGTCCTCCCGTAGTGCGGAGCTTCAGCCCGCACCTTGAACCTTGCGCTTGTCGTAAGCCGTTCGGGTTCGGGCTGAAGCTTCGAACTACGCTCGGAACCTCGGACAGG
This sequence comes from Opitutaceae bacterium, assembly GCA_024711005.1. Classification (GTDB taxonomy): domain Bacteria; phylum Verrucomicrobiota; class Verrucomicrobiia; order Opitutales; family Opitutaceae; genus Rariglobus. The sequence goes on from JANJTQ010000175.1 coordinate 38,775, forward strand.
AACTACAGCGTGACGCCGTCCTGCCAGACTCCGTTGACGAGCAGGATCTGGCCTTCGGTGTCCAGGGCGACCTTGTCGTAGGTCACGATTTTGCGGACGAGCATGTTGGCCAGCATCCGCCCCATCGCCTCCACGACATACACGCCGCTGTCGACGCCCGGCTCGGCGTCGTCGATCTCCGCGACGGCATACCCGTAATCGCGCGGGAACTTTACCCCGGCTTTTTGAAAAAACGCAGGGTCGATGCGCCGATGGCTGAGGAGCGCGTCGGGACGGCTCGCTTTAAGCCATTTGAGAAAACGCGCGGGGGATTCGCCGCGTTTGTATTCAAAGGCGTGAAGGCGGGCGTCGAGTTCGCCGGCCATCTCCATCTCCACCAGGTAGCTGCCGAGGAGGTTTTTCTTCACCGCCAGCGGCGCGTCGTCGTGGTAAATCAGGCCGATGCGGTGGTGACCCTTGGCGCGGATTTTGTCCATGACGTCACGAATCGCTCGAAAGTGATTCATGCTAATCCGGTCGAGACCGGGATGGACGATGACGCGTTCGGTCGAGACGACGACAAACTCCTGCCAGGGGAACTCGGCCAGCGTCTGGGGTTCGAAGCCCCACCCGAGGACGAGCCCGCGGATGTTACGCGCGAGCAGGATCTGGCGCAGGCGTTTCGCGGAGTAGTCGAGCGTGTTGAGATAAAAGTCCGAAACGGAGTAGCCGTGGTCGGCCATGCGCTTGCCGAAACACTCGCGGTGGAAACGAAACAGGCGCGAGTGGGGCGACGTTTTTTCGCACGGATAAATCACCGCAACTTCGCCCAGAAGCCGGGCTGTCTTCACGTCGGGACGATAGGAAACGAGCGCCGAGAGAAACGGATCGGGGCGGTAGCCAAGCTCGTCGGCGGCCTTGCGAATGGCGAGGCGGGTGTGCGGAGGGATGCGCGGATTGTCGCGCATCGCATATGACACGGCGGCAACGCTGACGCCGCAGTGTACGGCAATATCCTTGAGTGTGATTCTGCGTCCCACGGGAAAAGGGGCTGGAAGCGAACTCGAAGCGTCGGTGTCCGGGCCGGACATGGCAAGCCGGGGGATTTGATGCGTTGCGCGGAGCGGAGCTTCAGCCCGCGTCGTCCACCTCGACCTAGGCCGCGAGCTTGCTCGCGCTTCCGACCCGCGCCTGCAAGCAGGCGGCCTACATATCATGGACGGAACGAACTTTCCTCACTGCACCGACCGCCGAAAACCCCGCTCCCCATACGCGGGCAGTGCGTCGAAGACGGTGCCCCGGCCATCCCAATCCGCGGACGGAGCCGCCGCGAACACCGGGCCCTTGGGGGCCTTGGCAAAGGTGAACTGAGCGGTGTCGGTGGCCTGGACCTGCTTCCCGAAAGACGGCAGTTCCCGGTCGATCGAAACAATCAGGCTGTTGGAAACGCGAACGTGAGTCGCGTCAGGACTTGCGCCCTTCACCTCGATATCGAATGGCGCGACATCACCGACCAGCGTGCAGCGGTCCAGGGTGATCACGCCCTTCGAATACACACCGATATTGGCGGTTCCGCCGCTGCCCCCGCGCTTGATCGGGAAACCCGCAATGCAGTTCTCAAACGAGGCTTGGCCCCAGATGCGATAGTTGCGCTTGTTGCGAAAGGCGACGCAGCCTTTGAACACCACGTCGGTGGCTTTGAGATCCCAGCCACCATCGGTGCAGTCGAAGGCCATGCAGTCGATGAAGGTGATTTTGCTCACGCCACGCTCGGCGACGAAGCCGTCCCCGTTCCAATAGTTTTTGCCCTTGGGCGCCTCGTGCCAGGCGTTGCGAGCGATACAGCCGACAAAGGTGATGTTGGTGTCGTGAACCCGCTCGATGATGGAGGGCAGGTCCTTCCGCTGATCGCCGCGGATGTCGTAGACCATGTGGAACGGATCGGTGGCGTAGGGCTTGCCGCCGGCGTCGCCGTGGCAGTCGACGATGCGGAAATCGCGATTGCCACCTTCCCAACGCAGCGCGGACTTGGTGAACCCTTTGAACGTGCAGTTTTCCACGAGCACGTCGCGCGTCCAAGTCTTGGGATCGTCGGCGCGGGCATTGCCCTTAAAAATCACGCCCATGCGCACGTCTTTCACATCGAGGCCGGAGATGACGAGACCTTCGTTGCCGCCCAAAGTAACGACGGCGGCGAGGTAATTTTCGACGCGCAGGTTTTTGATCGTCACGAAACTCGCGCCGATTCCGACGCTGCAAAGAATCTCGCCCGAGGCCGGTTTTTCCTTGGTCCACGAGCCGCGAAACACCGGCAGTCCGCCACCGGTATCTTCGCCAAGGAGGGTGACAGGGGAGCCTTTCGCTCCGCCTTTTCCCGACCCGAATTTAACCTTGGGATACGTGCCGCTGCCGATGCGCAGCGTGTCACCGGGAGCGAGTTTCGAGATGTGGGCGGACCAGCCATCGGCCGCGGGAGCGGCGGAGGCGTTTTCCCAAGAGCTGCCGTCACCGCTGCCCTTGGCGTCGGACAAAATATAGAAATCAGCGGCGTCCAATGAGGATGACAGCGCCGACAACACGGCGAAACCGCCGCAAAAAATAAGCGCGGCGGCGCGATTTCGGTTTCGAGGCAAAGTCAAATAGGGGTTCATGCAGATCGCACTCTGGCCGGGTCCGGACGGCGGTAAACCCTGCCTGAGGTGAACCTATTAACCAAGCCGTTTCCACGGCATCGCTATCGACGCGAGGCGCAGAGCGCCGACCTGTAGCGCGAAGCTGTAGCTCGCATCGTGAACGCACCGCTCGTCGTGAACCTCATCGGATCTCGGGCTAAAGCGCCGAGCTACGGAGGGACCTCAAAGCTCGGTTGCTTTATAGGTTCACCAACGCACGTATTGAGACGTCGTTCGCCTTGGCGCACGTTGGTGATGCAGCAGGCATTCGATGCCTTGCTCCCCCCGTCAGATCCGTCCCCTACTTTTACCCTTAAACGTCCGCGACCGGCATGACCCCTGACCGCACTCATCTTCCTCTCCGCCACGCCCGTCAAACGCGCGGCTTCACGTTGATCGAACTCCTTACGGTCGTCGCAATCATTGGCATCCTCCTCGCGATCCTTTTGCTGTCCATGGGGCGGGTCCGTGAGTCCGCGCAAAAGTCCGCCTGCATCGCCAACCTGCGTCAGATCCAGGCTGCCAACATGCTCCACGCCGCCGAAAACAAGGGCTATTACGTCAGGATAAAACTGAACGGCGCCTGGTGGAATGTTCAGGATGACTTTCTCCGCTACCTGAACGCCGAGCAAAAGGGATACAAGGTTGATCACAACTTTGTAGAGCCTTTGAAGTGCCCCACCGCCGTCACAGGCATCCTCGTCAATATCACGAACGTTTGGGAGAAAGAGAATTTCCCCGGCTACGGCTACAGTCCCGCCGGTGCCACGGACGATAAGACTGGCACGGGGACTTTCACGGCGGTGAATCAAAACAATATCGCCAACCCGGCGAAGGGCATCGCGTTTTCCGACGCTCTGGATTTCCAATTCTACCAAGCCCCCAAGGCCAACTACAAATGGGACAACGAGCGTAAGACCAGCGTGACGTGGTCCTACCGCCACCGCAACGGGCGCAATGTGGTCTATTTCGACGGTCATACCGCCTATCTCCCCGCTCCGTGACCCGGCTGAATTTTGATTCGTCACTCCCGCTCTCACCCTCGCCTCTTTTGCCAAACGCATGACACACCTCCACACCGCACCCGTCTCCGTGCCCTTTGCTCTTCGCGGCCTCGCCGCTCTCTGCGCCCTTGCTTTGACCACCCTGGCCGCCCAGGCCCAGGCCACATGGTACCTCAAAGAAAACATCGAAAAGGACGCGTCCTGGCGCAACGCGGGACTCTGGAACAGCGCTCCTGACGGCTCCGGCACGTCCGCCACCGCCATCAACAGCACCGACACCTATAACACCAACGGCAAATACGTCCGCTCCAACGGTGTCTTCCCCGGCGGAAAACTCATCCAGGCCGGTGGCCGCATCGACATCAAGCGCGCCAGCCAGACCATCGCGGGCGACTGGGAGGTCACCGGCGACAAGGCCACCCTTCACCAAGGCGTGCGCGACGGCGCCAGCTACCTCTTTACCGTAAAGGGCAAACTCATACTCACTTCCCCGCTTCGCGTGTTACATACCACCGACGGCATGCGCGGCATCGACCTGACCATCGGAACCCTCACTGGTCCGGCCGACCTCATCATCGGCAGCGGCAACGCCGTCCGAAACACCTCCGTCAGCCTCGGCGTTCTCAAGTTCGAAAACCACACCGGCAAGATCAGGGTGGAACTGGGCTCAACCCTCGCTTTCGCCAACGACCAGACATGGACCGGGCCCCTCGAAGTCTCCCTTGGCGCCCACTTGAATCTCAACAAAGCCATCACCGTCCCCGCCGCGATTCTCGGCGGCCAACCGGTCTCCGTTGGCACCCACACCGCCGAGCAACTCAAGCAAGCCCACGGCGACATTGTCGTCGACGGCTCCACGGGCACCCTGACCGTCGCGCCCTGACCAACGACGCCCACCCGCCGACGTAGTGCGGAGCCCCCCTCCGCGCGCATCGCCCCATGACACCCTTCCGCCTTCCCCTCCTCGCCGCGCTCCTGCTTGCCGCGCTTCCCCCGTCCAGTCCGCTTGTATCCACCTCTCAAGCACAAGAGTTGTCCGGGAAGACGACGAATTCCGCCACCTACGCCACGGAGGAAAACCTCTCCTACCTCGAAGGCTCCGCCGCCGAAAAAGTCGACGACTATCAGCGCAACCAGTGCCGGCTCGACATCTACCATCCGGATAACCGTCCCGGCTTTGCCACCGTCATCTGGTTCCACGGCGGCGGCCTCACCGGCGGAAAACGCAGCTTCCCCCTGCTCAAGGAAAAGGGGATCGCGCTGGTCATTCCCAGCTACCGCCTCTCACCGAAAGCAGAGCTACCGGCCTTTCTTGAAGACGCCGCCGCCGCGACAGCCTGGGTCCTCCGGCACATCGCCGAACGCGGAGGCGATCCGAAACGGGTGTTCATCTCCGGCCACTCCGCCGGCGGTTACCTCGCCGCCATGGTCGGCATGGATCCTCGCTGGCTCGCCGCGCACGGACTCTCCCCCAACGACCTCGCCGGCATCATCCCCGTCAGTGCGCAAGTTACGACCCACTTCACGGTCAAACAACTCCGCGGCGACACCGGCCCCGAATTCCGCCCGATCATCGACGAGTATGCTCCGCTTTATCACGCCGCGAAAAACCTCCCTCCGATCTGCCTCATTGTGGGTGATCGAAAAATTGAATACAAAAACCGCGTCGAGGAAAACGACCTGCTCGTCACGAGCCTGCGCAACCTCGGCCACCCGGCCGTCGAGTTCCACGAAATGGGCGGCCTCGATCACGGCATGTCGAGATACGGCGCCTGGATTCTCATGCCCGGCTTCATCAAAAAAACGACGGCCCGCAATCCACCGACATCCCCCCGTCCGTAGCCCCCGCCCCTTCCGCAGTAGCCTGGTCGTCGTCTGCTTTATAGATTCACCAAGGCGCAGCTTGAGGAACGCCGGAGCGCTCCTAATTCTTCCCGTCCTTAGTCCAACTCTCTTATCCCGAATCGAAAAACATCATGAAACCCCACCGCATTGTCCTCCTCGCCGCCGGCCTCGTGGCCACGATCGCCACCTGCTCCGCCGCCACCGTGGTCTCGTACCTCGATAACGCGTTTACCAGCGGCGAGATTACCAACAGCAACGACTCCCTTGCGTTTTCCCTCGCCGATCCTCACGTCACGGCGTCCGCGCTCACAAAATCCATAACCAGCGATACCCAAAACGGGTTTTCCATCGCGACAGGCACCTTCTATGCGAATACAGCTGCCGTCCCGGCCACGGAGCCCACCGCGCCTGGGCTGACATTCAATGTCAGCATCCAAGAGGGCTACAATCTCGACCTGACCTCGCTCTCGTTCAAATTTGGCGGCAGCAACAGTGGCGGCAGCTCAACAACCTATACGGCCAATGCCTCGGTCTATTACTCGTTCAATAATTTCGCGACCGCCGGCATTTTGGTTTCCACGACCAGCAACAGCGCCCTCACACTTGCAGCCAATAACGTGATCAACCTCGGCTACACCCCTGACATGGATCTTTCGTCCATCGCCGGGCTCACCGGGCTGACCAGCAACGACAGCGTCGCATTTCGAATCGTCTTCACCGACAGCTCAGGCATCTCCAACATTTCCCTTCGAGTCGACGACGTCGTCCTCAACGGTGCCGTCTCCACCATTCCCGAGCCCTCCACCTATGCGCTCGTCGTCGGGGCGCTCACCTTGGGTCTCGCGGTTGTCCGTCGCCGTCGCGCCTGATCGTCGATTGGCGTAGTACGGAGCGTCAGCCCGCATCGTGAGATTCACGACGGCTTTAACACTCGGGATGCGGGCTAAAGCTCCGCACTACGCCAAACCGCCCCGTCCATGCCTCGCATCACCTGGCACGAATGATCGCCGTAAAACCTCCGTCGCCGGAAGCGCCTGTTATATCTTCCCATTCGCCGAAACTTCCGCCTCCGATTCCCCCGATCGACGAAGCCCGCGTTCGCGAGATCAGCGGCCTAATGGAGAACCATCCGGTCTTCTTCACGCCGCGGTTCTCCGACCGAGTCTTCTGGAACGCACGCGCCCGCGAAAAATCCGTCGACGTGCTCGCCGCCGAGGCCAACCGGCTCGCCGCCCTCCCGGTGCCGGAACTGACCGCCACGCTATTCGCCCGGTATTTCGCCACCGGAGAACGCGCCCCTTACGAACAGACCTTCTCCGAGCGCTCCCACCGTCTCAACGTGTTCCTGTTCGCAGAAGGTTTGTCCGCCAACACCCGCTATCTGCCAGTCATCGAACGCGAACTCGCCGCCATCCTCGATGAACCGACCTGGGCATCTCCCGCCCACGTGCAGGGCCAGTCCGACTGGACACGCTGCCGGCAGGTGATCGACCTCGCCGCCGCAGCCCGCGCCTGGAGCCTCGCCACCACCGATTTCCTACTCGGCGACCGCCTCGCCCCCGCCACCCGCGCACGCATCCGCGCCGAGATCCGCGACCGCGTGCTCGGACCCTATGCGGCCCGCGCGCTCCGTGGCGGCCAGGCCGAACATCTGTTCCGCTGGATGACCGGCGTCAGCAACTGGAACGCCGTGTGCAACGCCGGCGTCTGCGGGGCCGCGCTCCTCTTGTGCGAAACGAAGGCCGAGCGCGCCTGGTTCGCCGCCGCCTTCGAGGCGTTCACCCGCCGCTTTATCGACGGATACGCGGACGACGGATACTGCCACGAAGGCATCGGCTACTGGGTGTATGGCTTTGGCCACTACGCCATGGCGGCCGAAGCCGTCCGGCTCTCGACCGCCGGCGTGGTCGATCTCGCCTCGCGAAGCGACAAGATCCGCCGCATCGGCCGGTTCGGCGCGAACTGGAGCATCGACGGGAAATTGTATCCGGCTTTTGGTGACGCCCATATGGACAATCCGCCACCGGCCTGGCTCAACGACTTCTGCGCGCGGCGTTACGGCGTCTCCGCAAGTTCGCCCGCCGCCCGCGCGCCGGACGGTCTTTCGTATTTCCGGCACGGCCTGGGCGCGCACCTCTTTGTCACCGCCTTCGATCTGGCCTCGCCTTCACCCGCGTCCGGTGCCGCTGCGGCGTCGCACATGCCGCCGCGCAGCTGGTATCCCGAGGGCGGGGCCCTCGTCGCACGCCGCGCCAATCCGACCCGCGGTCTCGCCGTCGCGCTCAAGGGCGGTGACAACGGTCAGCCGCACTGCCACCACGACCTCGGTTCCTTCGTCGTGTTGTGCGACGGCGAACCGCTGCTCCTTGATCCGGGGCGCGACACCTACGTGCGCGACACGTTTTCCGAAAAGCGCTTCACCAGCGGCATCATGAACTCCTTTGGCCATCCCGTGCCCCGGGTGGCCGGCCGGTTCCAACGCGGCGGATCGGAAGCCCGCGCGGTCACGATCCGCGCCGACTTTACCGACGAAAACGACACCTGGGAGATCGATCTCACCAGCGCCTACGACGTGCCCGAACTGGAACGGCTCAGGCGCACCTTCACGTTTTCACGCTCGGACGGCGGCCGACTGGAGATCCGCGACCACGTGGTTTTCCACAGGCCGCAGACCTTTGGCTCCGCCTTGATTCTGGATCCCGCGCTGCACCACGAGGCAATGGAAGCGGGATGCCGTGTTCGGGGCGGAACCGCGGCGGTGACTGTGCGCTGGCGCGCAAAGACCGACGGCACGGCCGGAGCGGTCCACGTTAACGAGGAACCGGTGTTCGGCATCGTCCCCTCGGAAGGCCCGAAGGCACTCCGCATCGGACTCGAACTTGCCGCGCCCGTCCGCGAGGCGACACTGACGGTTGTCGTCACCCGTAGTGCGGAGCTTAGCCCGCATCCTTGAACGCATCGCATACCTCCAGCCCCCGATTTCGGGCTGAAGCTCCGAACTACGACGGAGGACCCGCCCTGCTTAATAACGTCACCAACGGGCGCGTTGAAACGATTGCGATCCTCGGCGCAGGCTCGTTATGCAGCCGAACCCCCGTGTCTTGTTATCGGATGCAGCCGGTTCGGCCTTCACCCCCAACCCCATCGAACCATGAATCCAACCCCTCCCCATTCGTCGCATCCGTGGATGCTTCTGTTGGTCCTTTTTTCGGCCCTCCTGATTCCCGTCCGGGCCGCCGACTATTATCTCACCGTGGCCGGCAGCGGCGCCAAGACCGGTGCCAGCTGGGCCGACGCCTATGACGTCGGCGCGCTCTGGACGACCGTCAACACCACCATGCAGCCCGGCGACACCCTCTACCTCGGCGGCCCGGAAACCTCGGGCGGCGCCACCTACGGCGACCAGCGCCTGACCATCTCGTCGAGCGGCACGGCCCTGGCCAAAAAAAGCCTGATCGGCGTTGATCGCGGATTTGGTTTTCCCCAGTTCGTCGGCATTCAAGCCACGCGCAGCTACACGACCATCAGTCTGGCGGACACCGTCAGCCACTGGACGATCAAAAACCTGCACATCGAGCATCGCGAATACGGGATTGCCACGGCGGGCACCGGCCATGTCGGCATCACCATCGACGGCGTCACCGTGCGCGCCGTGCGCAACGCCGGTTTTGCCTTCACGGACTGCGACGACCTGCTCGTCCAGAATTGCAAGGCCGAGCGCTACAGTGGAATCGGTTTCAAGTTCAACCACTCTTGCGACGGCGTGACGGTCAAGAACTGCGTCGCCAACTGCACCGGCATCGGCCTCGCCGACGACCCTTCGTGGCGCACCAGTTGCAGCAGTCCCGTCGGCTTCGACTTCCACATCAAAAACAGCACCGCCGCCTTCAACACCGACATCCTGCTCGAGGACTGCCTCAGTCTGCACAACAACGAGGACACCGCCGACACCTCCGACTACGAGCAGGGCGACGGCTTCAAGATGGAACGCCGCAACGACGGCGTGACCCTCCGGCGCTGCATTTCCAATCAAAACCAGGACGCCGCCTATGATCTTAAGGGCGAGGACCAACTTCTTGAGGACTGCATCGCCTCGGGCAACTTCCGCTACGGCTTCAAGGTCTGGTATGAAGGCACGTTGAACAACTGCGCCTCGGTCAACAACGGTGCCCGCCAGTTCACCCTCGCGTCAACCTCCTCCGGTTACACCGTCACCGGCAACCACTGCACCTTCCACTGCAACACCGGCCAGGCCGGCGCGGTCATCGAGACCTCCGGAAACACCCTTGTTCTCAACGACAGCATCATCTCCTTCGGCAGCTCCGCCGGCACCTACACCGCCGGGTCCGGGACCTTCTCCCTGAGCAGCACCTCCAAACTGGCCAACACATCCAACACCGCCAACCTGCCTCAGTACATCAACCCGGCGCTGCCATGGGACGGCACCGGCACCGATTTCGACAACCAGACCTACGGCTCGACCAAGGGATACAACTCCGCCGGCTTCACCGGCGGCGGTGGCGGGGGCGACGAAATCATCGTCGACAACGCCGACCCCACCGGCGTGACCATCACCGGCTCGTGGACCACGAGCACCTTCACGCCCGGCTACAACGGCGCCGACTACCTGCACGATGGCGACACCGGCAAAGGAACCAAGAGCGTGCGGTTCACGCCGACGATTCCCGTCGCCGGCAACTATGACGTGTTCATGATCTGGACGTCCGGAACCAATCGAGCAACCAACGTGCCGGTGGACATCGTTTCCGCCACGGGCACGACGACCGTCGTCGTCGACCAAACCGTCAACGGCGGACAGTGGGTCTCGCTTGGCGCCTACGATTTCGATGCCGGCACGACCGGCAGCGTGCTCGTCCGCACCACCGGCACCAACGGCCACGTCATTGCCGACGCCGCCGGCTTCGTCAGCTCCACCCCGCCGGCGATCACGTCGCCCGCCAAGATCATCAACAGTCACACGTCCAAGGCGTTGCGCCCTTACAACTCGGGCACCGGCGACAACGTGAACATCATCCAATATACCTACAACGATACGTGGACGAGCGAGCGGTGGACGATCACCGACTTGGGCAACGGCTACCATTCCATCCGCAACGTCTACACCGGCAAGGCGCTCCGACCGCTGAACTCGTCGACCTCTTCGGGTGCCAACATCGTCCAATACGCCTACGACAGCTCCTGGCTCAGCGAACAATGGGAACTGATCCCCGAAGGAGGGGGCTACTACGGCATTCGCAATCGCTACAGCGGACTCGCGCTGCGCCCGCTCAACGCCGGCACCGGTGACGATGTGCAGATCGTCCAAGAAGCCTACAACGCCTCCGACGCCAGCATGAAGTGGCTGATTGCCGCCCCGTGAGCGCGATCGCGTGACTCCAGGCCGGAGACAAGGCCTCGCCGACAACGGCGGGCCTGCGCCTCCGGGCCCGGCGGTGGCGACCGGCATCCACTGGGGTAGTGCGGAGCTTTAGAGCGGTTCAGATAGAGTCCTGGCCATCGAGCTGCCGTGTGTAGTCATGCCCGTGTCGGGCGTGCTCCGGGATTCCGCGCGGATTTCGAGCCACGCGGCCGACACGGCCGCGGCTACAACTTTATTTGAAATGCTAGCCCGCATCGTGAACCTCCCGCTCTCGCGAGGCGTTCCGTTCGGGCTAAAGCTCCGAACTACGACGGAGCGGCCAGAAGCCCGCGGGCTCGACCTCGATGTCCTCGGGTGCGCGCGGGATTACGGACGGCGGTGCGCCATAACGCATCGCGCCCGCATCCACCGCCGCATCGCCCTCCTTCGCCGCAAATTCCTCCAACCCGGGCAAGGATCGCTTCGTCATCTCCAACAACATCGCCGCGTCCGCTCCCGCGCCGCGCGCCGGGCTCCCGGCCGCCAAGCGGAAGCCGTCCGAATTCAGATAGCAGTCGAGATAACGAGGTTGGGTTTCTTCAGCCGCCGTCCAATCAGCCCTCGTTACCTCGACTGCTACCTTCGACTGCATCAGTGCGCCTGAGACCACTACCGAGGGCTGTTTTCATAGATGAATTGAGCCTGCCAAAGCGTCTCCGCGCGAACTACCCGTCGGAGACTGATTTCCGCCACCCGGTGGCAAGGAATCCCCAAGCGTCGGCGGAAGCAAGCGGACCGCAATCACGAGCGCGCTGAACTTATTAAACATCACAACGCGCCGTCCGTCGGCACCCTTGGCCGGCAAAGTCTCGCCCCAAATTTGGACACTACCCCTGCAAACCGGCCCTTGACACGAGCGGAGGGCTCCGACACTTCAGTCACCTCTTAACCACTTAAAAGTATGCAACCCACCTTCCGCCCGCACCGCCTGAAACGCGCCCGCAAGATCGGTTTTCGTGCCCGTAAAGCCACCGCCGGTGGCCGCAAGGTCCTCGCGAACCGCCGCCGCAAAGGCCGTAAACGGCTGACCGTCGTCTAAGCTCGCGGCCGCATTGCGCCGCAGTACTTCCCCGCCGACATGCGTTTCCGCGCCGAGCAACATCTGCGGCGCCCGTTGGATTTCCAGCATGTCCGCACCCACGGGCGCCGCCACGATTGCGGCGCCTTTATGCTTTGGTACGCCCGACAGCCGCCGCCCGCCCTGGTAGCGGGGAACGTGAGCGACCCGTCCTCCGCCCCGGACGCCGCACCGGCCGCCGCATCGCAGAAAACCGAATCCGCCTTCGTCATCACTCCGCGTCCCGCCCGTCTCGGCGTGGTCGCCTCCCGTTCCGCCATCGGCAACGCCGTGCAACGCGCCCGCGCCAAACGCCGTCTTCGCGAGATCTTCCGTCATCATCAGCACTGTGTCCCGGCCGGCTACGACGTGTTGCTCGTCGGTCGCAACTCGCTCAATCGGCTTGAGTATCGCGTGATCGAACAAAGATTCGTGGACGCCTGTCGGAAACTTTTTCCCTCCGCCCAAGCCTGATGCCCGCCACCTTGATCACCTGTCTTCGCTCTGTCCTGCGCCTCCCGGCGAGGGCGTTGCTTGGCTTGGTGTGGATTTACCAGCACACGCTTTCGCCTGTGATCCCGGCGGTGTTCGGCCCGGCGTGCGCCTGCCGTTTTCATCCGACTTGCTCACACTACGCGGCCGAGGCGGTCCGCTCCCACGGCGCGGTTCGCGGAGTCTGGCTCTCCGCCCGCCGGCTGCTTCGCTGCACGCCCCTCCACCCGGGTGGTTTTGATCCCGTTCCTCCACCGCGCCGTTCCGTCCGTCCCGTTTGTACGCGCGGCTGATTTTTCCCGCTTCAACACCCTTTCACATCCATGGATAAAAAGAATACGACCATCGGCGTCCTCCTCCTGCTCGTCGGGTTTGTCAGCCTCTACCTGGCCCCGCGTCCGGAACCCGTCGCCCCTCCCGCCCCTACGCCCGGCGCGGTGCCCGCCACTCCGGCCGTCGAGGGCCAGCCGGTCACGCCGTCCGGCACGGTCATCAACGCCGTCCCCGCGCCCGTCCCGTCAAGCACCACGTTCGCCGCACTGGCTGGTGAAAACACCGACGCCACCATCACCGTCCTCGCCAACGACCACGTCGAGCTGCGCCTCACCGACTTCGGCGGAGCGATCCGCGATGTCGCCTTCAAAAAATACGCCGCCGTCCGGGGCAGCACGGAGCCCTTTGTCTTCAATCTTCTCCACGCCTCCCCGATCCTGGCTCTCAGCGAGTTCCCGGGCCTTGGTCAGGAGACCCAGTTCTCCTTGGTAAGCTCCACGGCCACCGAAGCGATTTATCGCGCCACCTTCGAGAACCGCATCGAGGTCACCCGCCGCTATGCGCTGCGCGCCCCCGGCGACACCTCGGGCGACCCTTATCGCATCCATCACGAAACCACCTTCCGCAACCTCACCGAGCAAACCGTTTCGCTTCCCCGCACCGCGCTCAACCTCGGCACCGCGTCCCTTATCGACGGTAATGACACCGGCCAATATCTCAACGTCGCGACCTACGACGGCGAAGACGCTCATTTCATCGACCGCGGCGATCTTCAAGGCGGTGGTTTCCTGAGCGGTGTCGGCATCGGCAATCGAGCCGACTTGCCCTTCCTCGAACGGACGGAGCCGACGGTCTGGGCTTCCGTAAAAAACCAATTTTTCGCCAGCATCTTCACTCCTGAAAAACCCGGCGTCGGCGTGCTCGTGCGCCGCATCGAACTTCCCCCGCTTGCCGGCTCCACCGTCCCGACCATCGGCATGACGGCCGCCGCCCGCTTCGAGTTGCCCGCCTTGGCTCCCGCCGCGTCCACCATCTTGTCCGGCGAACTCTACGTCGGCCCGAAGGAGTACACCCGTCTCGACAAGTTCGCCCACCGCGAAGACCTGATCATGCAGTTCAACCGCGGCATGGGTAAGATCTTCCTCAGCGGCATCGTCGCCCCCGCCCTCAACAAATTGATGAAGGCGACCTACAATTTCATCGGCAACTGGGGCGTCGCCATCATCGTGATGACGATCTTCCTCAAGGTCATCTCGCTGCCCTTCACCCTCGCCGCGTCGAAGTCGGCCAAGCGCATGCAAAAGCTCCAGCCGCTCATGCAGGCCGTGCGCGAGAAGTACAAGGACAACCCCCAGAAGCTCAACCAGGCCACCATGGAGCTCTTCAAGGAGCACAAGGTGAACCCGGCCGGCGGTTGTATTCCGATTCTCATTACGATCCCGCTGTTCATCGGTTTCTTCACGATGCTCATGGGCACCGCCGAACTGCGCTTCCAAAGCTTTCTCTGGGCGAAGGATCTCTCCGCTCCCGACACCGTGGCCCGCATCTTCGGACTTCCGATCAACATCATGCCGCTGCTCATGGGCGTGACCATGTTCTTCCAGATGAAGATCACGCCGACGCCGGCGACGGACAACATGCAGGCGAAGATCTTCAAGTTCATGCCGTTCTTCTTCACGGCGATCTGCTACAACTTCTCCTGCGCGCTCGCCCTCTACTCGACGATCAACGGTCTTTTCACCATCGGCCAGCAGCTCGTGGTCAACAAATACACCAAGACCGATCCCACCCCCACCCCGCTCGGCGTCCCGAGCGGCACCGGCAAGGGCGGCAAGCGAATCAAAAACGTCACACCTCCGAAAAAGAAGGGATGAAAAACTGAAAGGCTGAAGGGCGGAATCCCGAACCGGAAATCGACCCGTGACAGCGACTCAACCCCTCCACTCCTTCAGCCTTTCAGCCCTTCAGTCCTTCAGCTCTTTTCCTCCCCATGGCCGGCCATAACAAGTGGTCCAAAGTCAAACGTCAGAAGGCCGTCACCGACAGCCGCAAGGGCAAGGTCTTCTCCCGTCTCTCGCGCGAAATCACCATCGCCGCCAAGTCCGGCGGTGGTGATCCCGAGGCAAACGCCCGTCTCCGCACCCTTCTGCTGAAAGCCCGCGAGGCCAACATGCCCGTCGACAACGTCGACCGCGCGATCAAGAAGGGCACCGGCGAACTCCCGGGCGTCAGCTACGAAGATGTCACTTACGAGGCCTATGGCCCGAGCGGCGTGGCGTTCATCGTCAAGGTCACGACCGACAACAAAAACCGCGCCGCCGCCGACCTGCGCAGCGTCTTCACGAAGCACGGCGGCAATCTCGCCGGCTCGGGCGCGGTGATGTTTCAATTTCTTCATGCCGGACAGTTCCTCATCGCGAAAGACACGGTCGCCGAGGACCGCCTGCTGGAAGTCGCCCTCGAAGCGGGCGCCGACGATGTCATCACCACGGACGAGGGTTACGATGTGCGCTGCAACATTCACGCCTTCGACACGGTTCTCCAGGCCTTGGAAACCGCCGGCATCAAAACCGAAAACGCCGAGGTCGCCTACATCCCCACGACCACGGTGCCGGTGGACGCCCGCACCACCGAAACGCTCGCCGCGTTGCACGATCTCCTCGACGGCCTCGACGACGTGCAGCAGGTCTTCTCCAACGAAGAAACCTCCGAGTGATCGAAGTGGCATGGGCATCCTGCCCATGGAATTGCGAGGTGTAAATTAGCCACGCCCATGTCGGGCGTGCTCCGGGATTCGGAGCGGATTTCGAGCCACGCGGCCGACGCGGCCTCCGCTACAACTTTATTTGAAATGCGCATGACCCCGATCCCATGGACGAGACGCCCATGCCACATCAATCCGAGCAGCCGGATGCGGCCCGCCACATCCTCATGAGTCCAATTCGAAGGGGAAATTCACCGCGCCGAAATACTGAAGCTGCAGACGATGAATCCGCGCCTTCGTCTGACTCGGCACCAGCCGATGTTCGTCCATGTAGGCGCGCAGCTGACCAAGGTACGTATGCAGATAGGCGCGCGACAGTTCTCCATGCGTCGCCGCCACCCGTTCGGTCGCCTCGCGCAGGCCCTTGAGTCCGGTCGATTCAAGCATGCCGCACATCTCAAGGATCCGATCGAACTCCGCCTGCAAATCCGCGATGCCGAAGCTTTGTACACGTTCGATTCTGGACTGAAACCCGACGACCGGAACGCGGGGTAAAACCGCCGCCGCGTGCGGCGTATTTGAAATATCAAGTTGGTGTTGATCGGACTGGTTGTTCACCTGGAGAACCATCTGGTCCAACTCGGACGCGGCCAGGCGGGCTCGCTCGATCGCCTCGACCGCGGTCAGTGAAAGCGTCCGCCGTTGCCAGTCGTAACCCGATGACGCCATGTTGCGCGCCGTACCGAGCGCCGTCAGCAGCCCGCT
Organism: Opitutaceae bacterium; assembly: GCA_024711005.1. Taxonomy (GTDB): domain Bacteria; phylum Verrucomicrobiota; class Verrucomicrobiia; order Opitutales; family Opitutaceae; genus Rariglobus. The sequence goes on from JANJTQ010000175.1 coordinate 54,985, forward strand.
CAACTTGGTGGCGAGCCGGTCCAGCAAGGCGGGCCATGCGACCAGGTTGTTCAATGCCGTCAACCCACGCACATAGGCCGGCGACGCCGTGCGCATATAGCTGTCCAGCTCGTTGTCCAATTGCGCGTTAATCAACGCATGCAGTTGCACCATGGTATCCTGCGCGGACGCAGCCTTGGCCAATTCCGTGCGCGCTTTCTCCAACGCGGCAAGCTCATCGGGACGGCCGATCGTGGGAAGAAAACGAGTGCGCGAACTGCATGACTGCTGAATGGCTTGGGCACGCAAGGTGAGATCGTCATTGAGCTCCTTCAGGAGCCCAAGTGCGCAACGCACATGACAATCATCCATGAGTAATTCGTCTAATTTGACGGATATTTGGGCCATTTGGGGGCTTCTTCAAAAAAACTAAATACACACCAGATACGTGTCTCAAGCATCCTTATGACTACGGCTCGTTTATCCCGTTATTTCAGGTTCGAAAGCAAGATGTCAGGCCTTCCGACACGTCCACAGCACGTCTGCTTAAATGAAGGAAGGCTGCTAATGTTGACTGGCGATCAGTCCTTTCGTTCCTCCGCCAAAAAGCCGACGACGACATTCTTTGCGCGAACGCGCCATAGAGCCGGCTCAAACCCGCCTCGTCATGACCATCACCACACCCAGTCGTCTCCGCCCAACTTCGAGCGACCGTTAGCGTCCGTTCGGCTCCCTCCACCATCATCAATGCCGTCGGGGCCCGTGGCGTAGAGAAGGAAAGTCGTCGCGCCCGTTTTACGGTAATGAAAGGGCTCGCCCGTCACCAAATCGTGTAGGCCTCCCACGCCTTGCGCTCCGCTCGGGAGCTCGGCCAGCGACTCCGGATAAGCACCGTGCTCGCGCTGCCAGAGCGCCAGTGCCATCGCCGTGCGAGCGAGATCAATCTGAGTCTGGCGGGACACAAAAACATCCAGAAAGAGGTGCATCTGGGTCACAATCGGGGCCACCCGCGGCAGTGATCGCTGTTTCGAGTAGGCATCCCACGCCGCTAGCAGTCGGTAATCAACCCGGCGCGTCGCCGGGTCGTAAGCGGGCAAAAGGTTATCCATCCACGCGAGCGCATCCGAGGCAGTCTGCCGAAAGCCCCATCCGGAGGGACGAACCATCACCGCCAGCTTTTCAGAAAAAGTCCGACGATCGCCATACACGAGTTTGGCGGCCGCACCGCCGGGTTCCTCGATCGCCTGTCGAATGACCGTTGAATTACCAGCCAATTCCATCCGCAACGACCTCCATCCGCCGTCCAGAAAATCCAGTCGCGCCAAACTTTCATCCAACGCCATCAACTCCGTCTTGGACCACATGTCGGTCGCATAGCCGCGCCTCAACGCACGCACACCGTGGTCGGTGATCGCGGATGCCACCAATTGATACAACAACGTGGGCTCCGCACCGATTGCCTTGGCCACTCCGAAGATCGCCAAGAGATCGTTCGCCGCTCCCGAAGCCTGCCCGCGCTCCATACGCGCCTCCGCCCTCAGGCGCAGCAACCGAACTGCCTCGATGAGTCCTTCCGGTGAACCCACGTCGGAGGCCTCCATAACCCAAGATGAAAACCGCGCCGAGGGCCGGCGCGCGCCCACCGAGATCTGCTCCAAGTCGGTCTCATACGAAGCGAGATAAGCCAACAGATCCTGCGTCCCAAGAAGCCTGCGCCAGGCGTCAAGGGTGTTCACATTCAGGTAGTCTTCGTTTCCCTGCGGGATAACGCCCTCCGGTCCCCTCAACCGCAAGCGCGCCAAGGCCGCGCGAGCGATCTTTTCATCAGAACTAAACAACTCGGCAATAATCGGCGCCTTCGCAAAATTGTCCGCATCCGGAATCGGCGGTAACACGAAGTCGGCAAGCGTCAGCGATTCGCCTCGACTGCGCGCAAGCGCCTCCACCTCGGCCCAGGCGCGTCGCCCGCGCCAACCCTCGACCACATAAAATCCGGTGACCAGCGTGATCAGGCCCATGCAAGCAAGCAGCGAGCGCCGGGCATTGCGCCAATTGAGAAACCGGTGACGGACCGAAAGCGGAACAGAGTTATTCATCGAATAAAGAGGGTCGGAAACTCAGCACGCCCGGTCGGCGGTCGCGCGTTGGAAGCGAAAGAACGAGTGATCCGGCATGCGATTCGTTGCTGGTTTGTTCATGGACGGCGGAGCAGCCGGGGACGTCAGCTCAGCCAGCAGGCGGCGTTGTTCACGCCATGAGGCGATGGTCATGGCCATCTCGGATGCCGTAGGGCGCACTTCGTGCCCGGCAGACCGACCGGCTCCATTCACCACCAAGAGCACCACCCATACGGCGGCGAACGCAACCCACGCGGGACGACACGGCACAACCAACTCACGCCAGAGTGTGCGCAGCGCATTGAGCAACACGGGCTGGCGGACTGCGCGGGTTCCGGCGGCCAGCACGGCGACGCGCATCGCATCGAGTCGGGGTTCGACCGCCCGGTGGCGGGCAAGAAGGATTTCACGTGACGAGAGCATCGGGAGGATTGAGTTGGAGCCGTTCGCGAAGGACGCGTTTGGCGTAGTGGAGGCGAGACTTCACCGTCCCCAAGGGCGCTTCGGTGATGGTGGCGATTTCTTCGAGCGAGAACTCCTCAAGCACATGCAGCACGAGCACGGCGCGCTGGGGCGGCGGCAACTCGTCCACGAGAGCAAGCAGCGCCTCGCCCTGCTCGGCACGCAGCACGAGATCGCGCGGGTCCGGCGCGGACTCGTCGGCGAGATCGTCCAGCAAATTCCCCAGCGGTTGCTCGCGTCCCGAGCGCCGCCAGTGTTGCACGCACAGCTGATGAGCGATCCCGAACAACCAGCTCCCAAAGCGGGCGTCCTCACGCAGCGTCCCGATATGCCGCACGGCGCGGACAAACGTCGTCTGCACAAGGTCAAGACTGGTGGGTTCATGACGCACGAGTTCATGGACAAAGGAAAAAAGCGGCAGTTGGTAGCGCCGCAGCAACCGATCCCACGCAACCGAGTCGCCCAAACGCGCTTGGGCCACAGGAAGAAACTCGGGATCAAGCGCGGAAGACATGCGGTAGAGAAGCGGTCACCCCCAGAGGAATGCGCGAACGGTTAAAAGGTTCAATGGAACGGAAAAAATCACCGCGGTATTTTCGCGGCTCGGTGATCGAGATGAGGCGACGTCTATCGCGCTGTCGTCACCGCGAACGGACCCTTAACCGACGCCGTTACGAAAAGTACGGTGATCGCATTCTCCTCGTTCGTCTTTTCATCGAGATTCACTCCGGCGGGCAGCCAGGAAATCCGTCTGCCCTTCCCTACCCACACCACAGCCGTGCGTCCCGCCGGAACGAGTAGCTCTGTCGTGACCTCGCGTACAAAGAAAACAGGCGCAACCTGCGGATCCAGCTGCACGCCCTTTCCGTCCAGGGTGATTACCGACGTCTCCGGCTTCACCGAGGACGCATCGTTATCGCCAGCGGTCTTTGGTCTGCCTTTTTCCACTTCCGGGCCGTCGCCAAATTCAATGAACCCTTCAAACTCGGTGCTATTCGCGGTGAGGCTCAACCCAACAGCTCCGTCGCCGTGAACCTGGGGCGTGATCACGAGCGTCCCGCCCACGGTCCTCGTCTCGAAATCCGCAGGCATCCAGCCGGACTGATCCGGACTCTTTTCCCAGCGGATCGGATAACGCATCTCCTGCCCGATTTGAACATTCGCCGGGTTCCCCGCCCCGACCGTCACGGTTGGCGTCGTCATCGAAATCACGTCTTTCATGCCGTCCAACGCCGCAAACACCGCGCCCGCCTGTTCCGAGGTCAGCATACCCACGACCGCGCCGGGAGTCGGGTCTTTCGCCTGCGTCAAAAACGCCAGCGCGCCGTCGGCCGGCAATGGTTTCTTCATCGTGACAAAACGCGCACTCACCACGACCGATACCGCGACGTCGGCCAGCATCGCGAATCGTTCGCCCTGCACCACTTCTTCCCGCGTCTTCGCATCGGCCCACGGATCGAACACAAAGCGATCACCCAACGTTTTTCGCAGTACACCGGACACCGCCAACCGCACCGCGAGATCGGGATGCAGCAGTCCGTCGAACAACATCGATGGCTTCATCGCCGCCCGTGCCGCCAGTTGATTCAGCGCAAACTCGCGTGACTCCGGGTCTCCGCGCGCGGCCAACTCAAAGATCCGCGTCTTCGCTTCATCCCAGCCGTTCGCGCCTCCGGCGCTCAAGCGTTCCGAAATCAGCTTCAGCTCGGCCTGACGCTCCGCCGCCGCCTTTACCATTTCGGCAAGGCGAACTTTACCGTCCTCAAGCCAGCCACGAAACGGATCGGGTTCGGTCATGCCCACCAGTCTTGAAATCTCCTCGCCGCGCGCGTTCACCATCACAAACGCCGGCACCCCGCGGATCTGATATCGTTTAACCAGCTCCGACTGCTCGTCGTAATCGAGTTTGATGCGCCCAAACGGTTCCAGCCACGATTTCACGCTGCCATTGCTCAGCGTGGTGCGTTCCATCTGCCGGCAATACCCGCACCACGTCGCCGTAAAATACAACACGGTGGGCGCCCCTTCGATGGATGCGTTCGCCTGAAATTCGGGTGCTTTGACCGACCACTCATCCGCGACCGGAGCGCCCGCCACCTCCGCCGCTTCCGTCGCCCCCGCCACCTCCGCCGCGCCGGTCTGACTCGCCACAATCACCCAAGCCAAAATCGCCCCCGTCCGCCTCAGCACCGCGCTTGCGACCGCCCACCCCCAACCCGGTTTGTGACTTATTAAGTGACAAAACGGGTTGGGCGATTCGTTCGATCGGAGCGAAAAAGGAGAAAGCGACGGAGAAGGGCGTGATGTCCGGAGTAGTGTCATGGTTTCGGTTCCTTTCCGTGCTGAATAGGGGGCCAGAATTGGTCCCAATTGAAGGGCCGGCTGAATTCGCCGTGGTGGCACTTCAGGCAATCGCCCGGTCCGAGCGGACGCAGATGCGCCGTCACCGGTCCACCACTCGCGCGTTGCGCGACATGCACCGCGCCGGGGCCATGACAACTCTCGCAGCCCACATGAGTGAGCTTTGCCGCACCGTATTCACGTCGGTAACCCGTGGGCGTTCCAAAACCCACCGTATGACAACCGATGCATGACGGATCCGTGTTCGCTCCGCGCGCGATCAGCACGTCGAACGCCCGTCCGTGGGCACTCTTGTGCCAGACTTGCGCGGCGGTCGGGTGACAGCCCATACACGATTCGCTGCCCACGAACCCCGCGCCGGCACGCGTGCCCGGCACCTGATCCGCCATCGCATGCTCGGTCGAATCCACCGCCAGCGTGGTCTGCCCGACTTCCCGCCGATAGGCGCGCACCAGCGACAGCACCTCTTCGTGCTCCATGTAACGTTCATCGAGCAGCGTGATCGCATGCTGGCCGGCGAAAGGCTTGCCCTCGTCCGGGAAGACCAGCTCCAACGCACCGAACGATTTCGATTCGTTCCCCGTGTAGTAAACGTAGACCAGCCCTTCCCGCTGCAGCGCCTGGGCCGGCTGGCTGACCTTGCCGCCGAGAACGAGACTGAACTCGTAGAACCGCCGCGCCAATTCCCGCAACGACGTCTCATCGGTGTACGCCAGCAGGACCAACACATCGGCTGCGCGCGTCACCTCGGGCAGGATGCGCCCCAAACAGGTGGCCATGTCTTCCACCGCCAGCCCTTCTCCCAAGGTGTCGGCCGACCCGCGCGGATCGACCACGCCCACAAAGGCGATCCGCCGGCCGTCATGTTTCACGATGGTCCAGCCCGGCAGGATCGGATTCCCGGTTTCGCGATCCAGGAGGTTCGCGCCGATCAACGGCACCGGCGAAGCGGCGGCGATCTGACGCAACATCCCCGCCGAAAGCGAGGCCTCGCTGTACCCCGCGTTGAGCGCGACGTAGTTCATATTCGAATACGCCTTCACCACCTGCTTGTATTTGAGCAGGTGATAATCCTCCGGCCCTTCCAACGCGTCGCCCACGTCGACACCGAGCGCGTCCTTGTAATTTCTATCGATCGCCGAGCGCAGCAGAGCGAGTCCGCCGTACTGGCCGCTGAAACAGCCGCAATTCGTCAGCCGCCCGTGGGTCTGCGACGTGAAAAACAGCGGGACCGTATCCGGCCGGTCCGACGCTCCGCCCGGACGGCAACCGCCGAGAAACACGACCGCCACCAAGAGCAACAATGGCGCGAAGACGCCGAGACCCATCCCGCGGCAAACTCCGAGGTGGACGGCGAGCTCCGGGCGCAGTTTCGGCACACGCCCCTCGAAAACGCGCCCGGAGGTCGCGTTCCACCCGGCAGGCACCTCCACGCCACTCTCAATACAGCAGCACATAGGTCAGGATGTTCACGTTGACCGCGGCGGACGTCAGAATCTCGTTGCCGCCGCAGCAGCAGCAGCCCTTGGCGTTGCCGACGTCGTTGAGGCCTTCCTTCGAGTGAATCATCACCAGGCGTCCGTTGACCTCCAGGCCTTCGAGCAGGGCGACGTTACCTTTCTTGCACTTGAGCGTTTCGATCTTGTTAAGCACCGAAAACACCGGATGGCTCATCGGGATCTTGGTGAGCTTGTATTCAGGCAGCGCCAGCTCGATTTCCTTGCGCAGCGACTTGTCCCACGCCTCGTTCGAGCAGCTCGGACTCGACAACAGAAAGCCGCCATTGAGCAGATATTGGCGGAGGTTTTTTCGCTCTCGTTCCGTGAGCGTGAACGTCTCTTCGCCCGAGAAGACGCAAAACGGCAGGTCGAACAGGCCGTCGGAATCCAACCGCACCGCGCGGAAATGTTTTTCGACGTCCAACGTGGTGTCCTTCGCCGCATCGGTGAGAAACTTGTCCGCAAAACACACGGAGCTGCGGTTGCCCGCATAGATGAGATTGCCGCAGGGCACCACGCCCGGCTCCAACGGAGCGGTCGAGGGGACCGGCACCGGCACGACCTTGGGAGTCTTCGGCGCCGCCGAGGCCGCGAACACAAACGCAAACAGGGAACCCAGAAGAAGCGTGGCCAAACGGAGTTTCGTTTTCATGGGCGGGTGATCTTTTTGAAGTATTCGTCGACCAGGGTGCGGTATTCGTCGAGGGAACTTTCCCCCGGCACCGCGTCTGACCGGCGGTCGGTCGGGTTGAGCCCTTTCATCACATCGGGATCGTCCAATTGGGACGTGGGCACCGAGCCCGCGGAGGGCGATCCGTTTCCGCTTTGGGCGTTGGTTTGCTGCGCGGAGGAGTCGCCTTTCGGACTGGCTTCGTTGCCCATGATCGGAGGCTGCTGGCCGCTGTTCATCGAATAACCCGAGCCGGTGCCCGGCGCGTTGCCGCGGCCAAGTTGGGGAAATCCGCGACCGAGGCCCGACTTGCGGCTCTTGCGCATCTGCTCGAAGGACTGACCTTTTCCTCCGGAAAGCGTGAGCTTCAGGTAGTCGTCAAGCGCGTCGCTCGCCTCGCCTTGTCCGCCTTCGCACTTTCCAAACAGTTTCGCCATATCCTGCTCCAGCCGTCGCGCCAGTGACGCGCCTTGCGCGCCATCGCCTTCAAGCATGCGTCCGGTCGCCGCCCCGGCGGACGACGCCAGCCGCTCCTGCTCAATCGCGTCGGCCAAAGCCTCGGCGCTCTTGCAGGCCTTCGGAAACTTATCCTTCGCGGCGGCGGCTTTCTCACGCAGGCGGGAAGGCAACTGCTGCAACGCTTCGCGGATCGCCTGCTGTTGGGCAGCGAGGTCTTTCATCGCAAGCTGGTCCTCACGGTTGAGCGGCCCTTTGTTTTCGTAGGAGGCCATCTGCTCGGCGACCTGCTGCTGCGCCTGATGCAGACGTTCGAACTGGCTGAAGGTATTGATGAGGTCGTGCAGGCGGCTGAGGTCCTCAAGCGGTATCTGCACCGAACCGGCAAGCGACTCTTCACGCGCGCCCAGACGCTCGGCGTGATCCTTCGCCTCCTGCTCCATCTTTTCGAAGGTCTCCTTCGAGAGCGAACGCTTGCCGTCGGGTCGCACGGTGGATTCGGCCAGCGCACCGACCGCGCCGCTGTTGAGCGCGGTCGAACGCCAGATTTCCGTGGACTCGCGGGTCAGCTGTTTTTGGAGATCCTTCTCGAAGTCGTAAACCGGATCCTTGCGCACAAAATTGCGCATGCGCTCGGCCTGTTGCTTCAGCCGTTGGTTGATCTCGCTTTGCCGCGCGGTGAGCTGATCGAACTCCGCCGCGGCGGCCTCCGCTTGTTCCGGCGTCTTCAACCGTTCACGCAATGCGGCGGTGTCTTCGGCAAGTTTTTTTTGCGCGGTTTGCAGCTCGTGAAAGGCGTTGATCAACTCCTGATACTTCTCGGAAAGATCGCGCACGTCCGAGGCCTCGCGAATGAAGTCGTTGTACTCCTCCTCCGAAATGATCGTGAGCGTGACGGTCTGGCTGCGCGACAACTTGGGCTCGGGCGCATTGTCGATCGCCTCGGCGAACAGGCTCAACCGGTCGCCCGATCTCACCCCCAGATTCGCAAAATCGAATTCCAACGCCTGCCCCACATAACGTTGGGCCCCTTCATAGGTGAACACCAGGGGTTCCGAATACACGCCGTTCAACCCGCGATGTATCCGAAGTGTCCTTACGCCGTAATCGTCGGACGCCTCGAAACGGGTGTTGAGCTTGAAGTCGCGACTCACATAGCCGTCCTGCATCGGCTCGGCCACGCGCACGGAGGGCGGCAGGTCGTGCGTCGCGGAGATGAGCGCCTCGGGCTGGTCGTCCGACGGGATGCCGTCGATGTCGGTGACCCGGAACTTAAGTCGCACGTTGTCGCCCAGCGTGAATGCGCCGCGAACCTCGTTCTCGGCGCCGACGGCAAACGCCACGCGTTCGGTGCGCCCATCCTCCCCGGTCACTTCCATCACGCCGTCACGGAGCGGGCGGTTGGATTGCAGACGGAAACGCAGTTCGCTGCCGGTGAGCGCGCTGGCCGACTTGAACGGAAAGGGTTTTTCGCCGGGTTTGATCTCGGTGTAGGCCGGCGGCGCGATGTCGAGCCAGGCGCGCTCGATCTTCGGTGTGAGCAGCACCCGCACCGCGCGCTCGCGGCTGTAGAATGAACGGTTGCGCGCATGGGCGACCAACACGAGGTCGGTGCGCACGTTGGCGATTTCCTGGGTGAAACCACCCGCGCCGTCGCGGATCATCGGAAGCGTGACGCCTTCGACCGCGTCCGGGGCGCGGGCGGTGAGAAACAACTCGCGCGGTTCATGACCGTTCCAGCGCACGCTCACCGTCAGTTTTCCGCCATAGACCACCTCGGCGCCGGTCTCGCCGGGATCGACGATATCGACCCGGGTGAACGCATACGGCGGATGATCGCCAAGCGGATCCAGAAAACGCGGGAGCACGATCTTCGTGACCGGATAAAACACCGCGAGCAGCGTGACGAAAGCCAGCAACGCCCAACCCGCCTGCTTGCGGCGGCGACGCGCCACGCCGGTGACCGCCAGACGCGGCAGATCGGCGCTCGCGAGCTTGGCGCCGTAGTCGCCGACGGCCTGCGCCGCGAGCGTGCGGGTGAGCGTCGGCAGACGCCCGTCCTCGGCCTGATCGGCGAGTTGCAGCGCGTTGATGAGTTTCGACCCCAGATGCGCGTCCCGACCTTCAAGGAAACGGGCGGTGCGCTCGGGTGGGTTGCGATGGAGCCAGCCGAGTCGCAGGCAGACCGCGAAGACAACCATCAGCGCGGCCACTCCCACGCCGAGGCAGGCGAGCCGCACCGGCGCGTCCAGTTGCAGGAACGCGTCGGCCGCGAGAGCCAGCAAGACCAGCCCGAGGGCGGGCGGCAGTAATCGCCACGCCAGCGCACGCGCCTTCTCGCGCTGCCAGACCCGGTCGGCGGCGGCGAGATGACGAAGGAGGGCGTTGGTTTCGCGCGTGGTGTTCATTGACGATTAGCAGAGTCCCCAGCGGCGGCGCAGATACCAGTCCGCCCCAAATAGAAGTCCGATCAACCAAAAGAACCACGTGCGGTCCCACGCGGTGATCTTCCGAATGCGGGGTGCGCCCTCAACCGGCGCGATTTTGGCGGCGATCAACATCGAGGCGAACTCGCCCGGTTTGAGCACGCGTCCGCCGCTACCCTCGCACAGGCGCCGCAGGTAGGAGAGGTCGGCGGCGACGTCGGTCTCCTCGACATTGTCATCATAGGCGCTGAAACGAACGCTCTGCCGCGTGGCGTCGGGCAAGGTGACTTCGGCGCGATAGCGGCCGATTGTCGGCGGTACAAACTCCGCCTCCAAACGCTGGCCGGAGGCACCGTCGGGCGTGGTGCACGTGAGTCGCCCGATTTCGCGGTCATCGCGAAAGAGCGTCAGTGCGAGGGGATGCGCGTAGCCCTTGGGATCACGGGACAGGATGCGAAAGCGAATTTTTTCACCAAGGAGCACGTTGCCCGTGTCGGCGCGAAACGTGAACCGCGTGTCGGGAATGACATCGCGCCCGCGCATCAGCCAGAGCACCGTCTGATCCCAAAAGCGGTCAAAGACGGTGTTGGCTTCCTCGCTCTTCGCGTTGAAGGCCCAGCGCCACAAACCGTCCACGCCGATGCTGAGCACCTGGCCCGCGCCATGACGGCGGTGAACCATCGCGGGAAACTCGGCCCCGCCGTCGAGTTCGGCCAGCGTGGCGGCGAGCGGCTTGCGCTCGCCGGCCTCATAGGAGCCGACCAGATCCGGCATTTCTCCGCCCTGCCCGAGCGCCGACGCGGCGGCGTCGGCCAGCAAACGAAACGGCGCCACGGCGTGTCCCTCGCGACCGATACGCAAGGGTGTGCGTTGCGTGATCGACCGGCCCCAGGCCACCGGTTGCAACGCGCCACCGAGATCGCGACCCGAGAACGCATCGCCGCGGCTGAACACCACCACGCCGCCCTGCCGGTCCACGAAATCCTGCAAGGCCTCCGCCTGCTCCGCTTTGAGCAGCATGTCGATGCCCTTGCCAAGAATCACGAGATCGTAGGCGTTCCATTCGGCGACGGTGGACGGCACCGCGAACGGCGTCTTGTGCTCCTCCGTGCGAACCACCCGCCAGCGTTCCTTCGCATAGGAAATGACGCTGTCGACATCGAGCTTGTCGTTGCGGCGCAGCGAGCGCTGGAGAAACGTGGTGTCCCAATACGGCCGGCCTTCCAGCAGGAGCACGCGGATCTTCTTGTCGATCACGTTGACGTAGGTGACGACGTGGTTGTTGGCGGTATCGGCTTCGCCGACAAGCGGCTCCACGCGGATCCCGTATTCGAACTGGCCGGCCTTTTCCTCGACCACGTCGAATTGCAGGGGAACCTGCGCCTCGTCGCGAACGACCACCGAGCGCGACTGCACCACACGACCTTCGCGGAGCAGCGTGACCTTGAGCGTTTCGTACGGACAACCGAGCGGCCGAATGGAGGCACCGAGGCGAATCGTCTGTTTCGCGTAATCAAAAGGTTGATACGACGTGACACGCACCGACACATCACGCACCGAGCCTTCGCCTCCGAACGGAACCGCGTAGATCGGCACCTGGCGGTTGCGCGCGAGCAACGCGGTCTGCGCGGGGTTGATCAGCTCGAAATCATGTCCGTCCGTAAAAAGGAACAACGCATGCGCCCCTTCGCCGGCCGCGAGCGAACCAAGAATCGTCTCGACCGACGTGTGCATCCGCGTGGTCGCTTCCGCGGCACGCAGCTCGGTCAACGGTCGCGTGAACGGAGCGGCGTTTTCGCCAAAGGTGAAGAGGCGCGTTTCCGAAGAGACGGTGCCCGCGGCTCCGGCGTTTCCCGTACTTCCGGAGCGAGGAGCCACACCCGAATCCCAGAGCACCTCGCGCGCGGCGTCGAAGCGCGTGAGTCGGCCGACGTCGGGCTGGCGCATGCTGCGCGACGCATCGAGGGCGACGAGCATGACCTTGTCCTTCGTCTGCACCGGCAGCGGTTCGATACGCGAGGGTTGCAGCAGGATCAGCAGCACCAGCGCGAAGGCCGTGAGCCGAAACAACAACAGGAAGAAGCGCCGCGCGGGCGACAGGTTGCGGCTCGTCTGAAGATACACCCATACGGTCAAGCCCCCGAGGCCGAGCGCCAGCAATACGATGAACGGCACCGGTACCAGCGGATCGAAGACGAGGTCGCGAAAGGAATCACCGGCGTTCATCGGGCAAGCCTCCGAAAGACGATTTGCAGGGCGAGTTCGAGCAACAGCGCGACGACCGCCGCCAGCAGGAACCAGGGCACGAGCGAACGCCCGTGCGCGATCTCGTCATAGTCGCGCTGGCCTCCGGCGAAGCCCGATTCCTGACCGGCGACGAGTTGCGCGGGAAGATGGGCTTTGTCCACGGCCCGCAGGTCGGATTCCTCGGGATCGAAGTTGACCGCGTAGGCGTATTTGAGGCGTCCGTCGGCGAGCGTGTAGAACCCGGTTTCCGCGGCGGGAAAACTGATGCCGGCGCGTTCGCCCATCGGTTCCTGACGCACCTCGATCACGTTGCCCGAGGGACTCATCAGCGGCTGACGACGGAGGTCGTCGCGCCAGACCTCTCCGGTCACCAGTTCGCCGGCGGCGAAGGCCAGCGGGGTGGCTTCGCGCGTGTCGAGTTGCTTGACGAGATCCTGCACCCACGCGGGAAAGATGCGCTGGCGGGCGAGATTGCTGGAGAACTCGCTCACCGAAAAATTCATCAGCACGAGCGTGCCGAGGCCGTGTTCGGTCATGGCCATCGCGGGCGTCTCGTCGCCGAAGCGCAACAGGATCTTGCCCGCCCCGGACGCGCTGGCCGCATGGAAATCGTAGAACTCCAGCAGGCCGAGATCCTGCCGCAGGGTTCCGCGGAAGAGCCGCAGGAGACGCGCCTTGAAATCTCCGGTGCCGATCTGCTGCGCGCCGGAGCCGACGTTGTCGGATTTTCGCAAGGGCCCCACGCGCAACGGCAGCGGGGTGGTCGCCATGGCTTTTTCAAGCAGATCGAGATTGGCCGCATCGGTGTCGCTATCGAGAAACCATACGATGCCGCCACCGCGATGGAGGAACGCGGCCAGCGCGCCGGCCGCGGCTTCGTCGAGCGGACCGCAACGGGTGATAAAGAGCTTGCGCGAACCGGCGAGGCGCGTCGCGTCGAACGCACCCGACGCAAGGTGACGCGGGAGCAGCGAGCCGGCCTGTTGGGCGAAGGGATTGAGCGCGGCATGAAGGAAGCGCACGGCGCCCTTGCTCGCGTCGGCATCGCCGGAAAGCGTGACGATCTCCTCCTTTTCCAAGACGGGAAGAACGAGCACCCAGCGGTTGTCGGCGGCGAGATTGTCGGGCGGCAACGTTATCTCGCAGCGATGCAGACCGGGGGACGTTGCGGGAATCGGCACGATCACGCGCACCGAGGACCAGGGGCCGGCGGACACCGGATGTTGCACCTGGTGACGTTGGTCGATGCGCACGGTGATGACGTCCTCGAGCGGCGTGGCGGAGAAGTTGCCGATCATCACCTCCAGCGGAACCGTGTCGCCGGCCAGCACCTGCGATTGGGCCAGTTCGGCACCGAGGATCGCGCGGTTCTCCGGTGACGCGGCGCCGACGTCGACGAAGAAAAACTTCGCCCGATCGGCAAGCGGCGCGAAGTCCACCAGCGCCCAATTACGGCGCTGAAAATCGGACAGGTAGTAGACCTCGACGCGTCCCTTCGCCGCGGCGAGAAGGCGTGCGGCCGAGACGTTGGCCAGCGTGAAATCGGCGCGGGTCACACCGGGCGACGGCGTGTGCAGAAAACGGCGCGCCTCCGCGAGGTTGGGCGAAAATGCGCTGAAGCAGACGGTCGGCGTGTGGGTGACGGCGATGACGTTGACCTCGTCGTCGGAGCCGAGCGTGCCGAGGATTTTGTCCGCTTCGATCACCGCGCGCTGGCGCGAACTGAGGCCGGCCTGTTCGTATTCCATGCTCAGCGAACGATCGACGATGAGCAGCACCTGGCGGCGAGTCGCCCCGCTCTGGGCGGACGCACCAAAGCGGTCGAGCACGGGTTTTAGAAACGCGAGCAGCAGGAGCAGCAGAAACAACGTGCGCACCAGCGTGAGCAGGCGGTGGCGCCACTTATAGATGCGGGAACGCTCGGCGGCGGATTTTTTGAGATGATCGACCGAGGAGAAATAGAAGCGCTGGGGAAACCGCTTGTTGAGGAAATGGATAAGCAGCGGAAGCGCGAGCAGCCCGGCGAGCGACCAGAGAAGCGGGGCGTTGAGGAACGTCATGGTGCGCGGGCGACGTTCAGCGGATGGGTCCGCGGAAACCGAGATAAGCTTCCAACACGCGACTGTAGGGTTCGGCGGTGCTCACTTGTTGATGCTCGATGCCGCGAGCGGTGGCCTCTCGCGCCAGCGTGTCGATGGCGGTGCGGATGTTTTGACGGTAGAGCACGCGCAGGTCCTCGGCGTCCACTTCGACCTCCTCGGCGGTTTCGAGGTCCACGTAACGCGCAACGCTGTGGGCCGGCAGTTCGACTTCGTCGGGATCGAGGACTTGCAGCAGGAGGATCTTGAAACCGCGGTGCTGAAACTGGGCGAGCGCATCGAAGAGCGCGACCGGGTCGGTGAAAAAATCGGAGAGCACGACGAGTCGCCCGCGTTTGCGGGCGGCCTCGGCCGCCAGACGAAGCGCGGCCGGCAAGTCGGTGACGCGCTCGGGCTGAACGCGTTCGAGCGCGGTGATCATCTCATGCAGATGACGGCGCGTGCCGCCGGGCGGAAGCCAGGTTTTGAGCGTATCGGCGAAGAGACCGAGCGCGGCCTTGTCGCCTTGCTTCGACATCAGATAGGAGAGCGCCGCGGCGATGCGGGCGGCGTGAAAAAACTTCGGCGAACGCATGCCTCCGCGAAACCGCATCGAGCCGCTCGTATCCACAAGCAGATACGCCACCATGTCGGTCTCGTCCTCGTAACGGCGGACAAACAACCGGCGCGTGCGACCATAGGCGCGCCAGTCGATGCGGTCGAGGGAGTCGCCCGGCACGTAGTCTTTGTAGTCGCGGAACTCCGCCGAGGAGCCCGGATGCGGCGAGCGATGCCGGCCCGCGAAAAAACCGTCCACGGTGGCTTGAGCGAAGAGCAGCAGGTTTTTGAAACGGTCGAGTTCGTCAGGCGACAACAACGTGCCGGCGTACCGCAGCGCCGGATCGCGCGGCAAGGGAGGCGGACGGCTCGACCCAGACGCGGTCGAGCCGGAGGGCACGGGAGGACGAAGCGTTGAGAAGGCCATCACAAAAGCGGCGGACGACCGCGCGGCAAAGGTGGAGCGGCTTGTCCCCAAGACGCTGACGCGGCGCGGCCGCGCCCTCGCTCGAACCAGCGCGTTGGGGACAACGCGCTCCACCTTCCGCAAAAGATGAGGCGTGTGGAGTTCATCGGGGGGTGCACGCCGGGCGGGCTCAGTAGGCGTTTTCCGGCACGGCTTTGACCAAAGTCGCGACGACATCGCGGGCCTTCTTGCCGGCGCCGGTCGCGCGGTAGTTGGTGATGACGCGATGTTGCAGCACGGGGCCGGCAACTTCGCGCACGTCCTCGGTCTCGGGCGTGAGGCGACCCTTGAGAAGAGCGAGGGCCTTGGCACCGAGGATGAGGTATTGCGAAGCGCGCGGGCCGGCGCCCCATTCGACGAAATCCCGGGTGAACTGCGGCGCCTGCGGATCCGCCGGACGCGTGGCGGAGGCGAGCGAGACGGCGTAGTCGATCACATGATCCGACACCGGCGCGGCGCGGACGAAATGTTGCACGGCGAGGATCTGGTCGCGCGTGGCCACGGGCGAAAGTTTCACCGGTTCCTGCAACGTGGTACGCCGCACGACCTCGGACTCCTCGGCGCGCGAAGGATAGTCGAGGTGCAGCGACAACATCAAGCGATCGAGCTGCGCCTCGGGCAGCGGATAGGTGCCTTCCTGCTCGATGGGATTTTGGGTGGCGATGACGAGAAACGGTTCGGGAAGCTTGCGCGTGTCGTGACCGACGGTGACGGCATGTTCCTGCATGGCCTCCAGCAAGGCGGACTGGGTCTTTGGCGGCGTGCGGTTGATTTCGTCGGCGAGGAGCAGGTTGGTGAAGATCGGGCCGGCCTGGTATTCGAATTCGAGGCGGCGCTCCTTTTCTTGAAGCAACTCGGAGCCGATGATGTCGCTCGGCATGAGGTCGGGCGTGAATTGGATGCGCTTGAACGACAGGTCGAGGGATTCGGCGAGAGATTTGACGAGGAGGGTCTTGGCGAGGCCGGGGACGCCGATCAGCAAGCAATGCCCGCGGGAGAACAGGCTGACCAGCAACAGGCGAACGATCTCGTCCTGGCCGACAATCACCTTGCCGAGCTCGGCGCGGATGCGTTCGTAGACTTCCTGGACCTGGGCAGGGGTTAAGTCGCTCATGAGGGTGCAGTTTTGTCTGCTCATCGCCCCCGCGCCTCCAGCCCAAAGTCAGCCTTGTTGCAGATTTTTTATAGTTCCCGAGAAGGTGGAGCTTTCCGATATCCGCGATTACCCGAGCCGTGCCCAGCTGTGTCGGCCTTTACGGCGCTCGAGAGGTCTCGTCCATGCGCATTGCCGAACGAGGACCAGTCCCAAATCGGCCCCCTCCCGGTGCATGGATCTCTTGTTTCAACCCTATGGGCGGGGCGTCTATGCCACGGCCGATTCGACGGCACCAACCGTGCATTGGCACCGTCACCCAGCCCGCTTTCCCCCACCCGGCTCCATTCTTGCCATTTGCCGGGGTGATCCGTTGTTTGCGTGAGACGTATCCATGAACGACGCCGACGATGACCTAAACGTTCCCATCCGCTCCGAGCCAGGAGAGGTCGGTCTCGTCGAGCCTCGCGACTTTGTAACGACCGAGCCGTTCGTTTTCGACAACGGCCAGTCGATCCCTGGCTTCACCTTGCGCTACGAGACTTACGGCCGTCTCAACGCCGCGCACGACAACGCCATCCTCATTTGTCACGCCTTGTCCGGCGACCACCACTGCGCCGGCATCCACTCGCTCAACGACCGCAAATCCGGCTGGTGGAACAACCTCATCGGTCCCAACAAGGCCGTCGATACCAACAAGTTCTTCGTTCTCTGCTGCAACGTCATCGGCGGTTGCCAGGGCTCCAGCGGTCCGTCGTCCATCGATCCGCGCACCGGCAAGGCCTACGGGATCACGTTTCCCGCCGTCACCATCCGCGACATGGTGCGCACCCAAAAACTCTGGCTCGACTCCCTCGGCGTCCAGTCACTCTACGCTGTCATCGGCGGGTCGATGGGCGGCATGCAGGTGCTTCAGTGGGCGATCGAATATCCGTCCTTCGTCAAACGTGCCCTCGCCATGGCGACCACCGCCCGCGAGGGTGCCCAAGCCATCGCCTTCAACGAGGTCGGTCGTCAGGCAATCCTTCAAGATCCCGAGTGGAACCACGGCGATTATCCCAAGAGCGGCGGTCCGCGCGTCGGCCTCGCGATCGCTCGCATGATGGCGCACATCACCTACCTCTCGGATGCGTCGATGGACCGCAAATTCGGCCGCAAAGCCGTGCGCCCGAAGTCTCCGTCTTCCGCCCCTGATCCCCAGGTCTCAGGTCTCAAGCCTCCGGTCTCGGATTCCATGGAGGGCATCGACCCGGTCGCGCCCGCCGCCACGTTCGATGTGCGTTTCGAGGTCGAGAGCTACCTGCGCTATCAGGGCCAGAGCTTCATCAATCGATTCGACGCCAACTCGTATCTCTACATCACCCGTGCCCTCGACCAGTTCGACCTCGCCGCAACCCACGGAACGCTGGAACAGGCGTTCGCCGAGGTGCAGGCCGCCACCCTCGTCGTCGGCTTCACCAGCGATTGGTTGTTCCCGCCGGACCAAAACCGCGCCATCGCCCTCGCCCTCCTGCGCGCCGGCAAACGCGTAAGCTACGCCGAACTCGCCACCGATCTCGGTCACGACTCCTTCCTGCTCGAATCGCCGCAACTCTACGAACTCGTGCGCGGTTTTCTCAACTAAGCCGCACCGCCATGGCCAAGCACTCCACTATCAAGCGTAGCGTCGACATGCAGATCATCGCCGACTGGGTCGAACCCGGCGCGCGCGTGCTCGACCTCGGCTGCGGACGCGGCGTACTCCTTGACTACCTCGTTCAAACGAAGGACGTCCATGCCGTCGGCGTGGACCTCGACTTCGACAAGATCTCCGCCTGCGTCCGCCGCGGCCTCACCGCCTACCAGGGCGACATGATGGCGCTCATGCGCGCGCTGCCCGAAAACCACTTCGATCGCGTGATCTGCTCGCGCACGTTGGAGGAGTTGCCCGACCCCGGCGCGATCATCGAGCAGGCCCTGCGTATTGGAAAAACCATTACCGTCGGTTTCGTGAATCACGGGTATTGGAAGAACCGCGCCGCCGCATTCTTCCTCGGACGCAAACCGCGCAACGCCGTCTACACGACCGCCTGGTTCGAGAGCCGTCCGACCAATCCCGCCAGCATCGCCGACTTCGAGGATTTCTGCGCGCTCCGGAAGCTGAAGATCGCCCGCCGGGCGCATCTCGGTGGCGACTGGAAAACCACCAGCAGCCTCCTGCCCAACCTGCTCGCCGGCTACGCGCTCTACGATCTCACGCGCTGAGCGGTTGGCGCCGTCGGCCTCCGCGCGAGGACTCGGCGGAATCCCCCTCGAAATCCCTCGCCCGTTCGCCCCGGGTTTGTATCACCTGCAACACCATGTCCGCTTTCGATCCCCTCTCCTCGGAGCTCGTCCCGCCCGCCCTGCGCGAGGCCTTGAAACTCGCCCCCGACAACACACCGTTGCTCCTCCACGTCGCGGACCTCCTTCTGAAGACCGGCGGCTTCAACGAAGCCGAGGTCCTTTTCAAACGCACCCTCGCGCTCCAGCCCGCCAGCACCGCCGCGCAACTTGGCCTCGCGAACACGTTTTATCAGCTGGGGAAAAACTCCGCCGCGCTCGTTCTCGTCGAGCAGTTGGAAAAATCCCCGCAACTCCCGCCGGCCGCCCTCCTGCTGCATGCCCGGCTCGTTTTGCGCGCGGGCGAACCCCAACTCGCCGCCCAACACTACGCCCGGGCCCGCTCTCTCGATCCCGCCCTCGCCGACCCCGCCCTCGAACAAGAACTCGGCAACTACCTGCCGGCTCCCGCCCCCCTCGTCAAACCGCCCGCGGCCGCCCCGTCCGCCGCGCCCGACCCGGCGGCGTTTTTCAATCCTGCCAATGACGGCGCCGATTCGTTTCTCGACGACGATAACGAGGACCGTGAACGCCTGCCCGTGGGTGATTTGCCCGGCGACGCGTCTCCCGGCGAACTCGAGCGTCCGTCCGTGTCCTTCGCCGATGTCGGCGGCATGGATCACGTGAAGGAGGAGGTGCGCATGAAGATCATCCTCCCCCTCCAGCAACCCGAACTCTTCAAAGCCTACGGCAAAAAAGCGGGCGGCGGCATTCTCATGTATGGTCCCCCCGGCTGCGGAAAAACCTTTCTCGCTCGCGCCACCGCCGGCGAAGTGAAGGCCGGTTTTCTCGCGATCGGGATCAACGACGTGCTCGATATGTGGATCGGGCAAAGCGAGAAAAACCTCCACGCCGTCTTTGAGCAGGCCCGCGCCCACCGGCCGTGCGTCTTGTTCTTCGACGAGGTGGACGCACTCGGCGCGAACCGCACCGACATGCTCAAAAGCGGCGGGCGCCAGCTCATCAACCAGTTCCTTTCCGAACTCGACGGCGTCACCGCCTCGAACGAAGGCGTGCTCATCCTCGCCGCCACAAATGCGCCCTGGCATCTCGACCCCGCCTTCCGCCGTCCCGGTCGCTTCGATCGCATTCTCTTCGTGCCGCCGCCCGACCTTCCGGCGCGCGCCTCGATCCTTCGTCTTCAACTCAAGGGAAAGCCCGTCGATTCGATCGACTTCGAAGCCGTTGCCAAAAAGACCGAGGGTTACTCCGGCGCCGACTTGCAGGCCGTCGTCCAGACCGCGGTCGAGGGGAAGCTGCGCGAGGCCATGAAGTCCGGCGCCATCAAGCCGCTCGGCAATCGCGATCTCCTCGACGCCGTAAAACGTCACAAGCCCACTGTTCGCGACTGGTTCGAGACGAGCCGCAACTACGCGCTCTACGCCAACCAGAGCGGGCTCTACGACGACATCCTCGAGTATCTGAACATCAAAAAATGAGCGCCCGCCTCCAACGCGCCGAGCTTCTCCTCGCCCAATCGCGACCCGCCGACGCCGAACGCGAGGCCCGGCAGGCGCTCCTCTCCGCTCCCGAAAATCCATCCGCACATGGTCTGCTCGCGCTATGCCTGGCCGCTCAGGACAAACTCGAGGACGCCCTCGTCGCGGCCCGCACCGCCATCGGTTTCGCGCCCGACATCGGCTATTTTCACTACATCCACGCGCACGTGCTGCACCGGCTTGATCGCGAGCGTGACGCACTTGAAGCGGTTCACGAAGCCATTCGCCTCGATCCCGACTCCGAGGATAATTTCGCGCTGCTCAGCTCCATCCACCTCGCGCAACGCGACTGGAAAGCGTCTCTCGAAGCCGCCGAACGCGGGCTCGCCCTCAACCCCGAACACACGCTGTCGGCGAATCTCCGCGCGATGGCCCTCGTGCGACTCGGCCGCAACAGCGAGGCCGTCGACACGGTCGACTACGCCTTGGAACGCGCGCCGGAACATGCGCTGTCCCACGCCAACCAAGGCTGGAATTGCCTGCATCGAAACGATCCGCGCAAGGCCCAGGAACACTTCCGCGAGGCGTTGCGCCTGGAGCCCGATCTCGAATACGCGCGCCAAGGCATGCTGGAGGCGCTCAAGGCCCGCAATCCGGTCTATCGCGGCATGCTCGCCTACTTCCTTTGGATGGGTCGCCTCAGCACGAAGCTTCAATGGGCGTTCGTCATCGTGACGTTTTTCGGCGTGCGCGCGGTACGCCAGCTCGCGAACTCGCAACCGCAACTCGGCTGGGTGCTCTGGCCGCTGCTCGTGCTGTTCTACCTCTTCATCTACCTCTCGTGGACGGCCGGACCGATGTTCAACCTGCTGCTGCGCCTGAATAAATTCGGCCGGCTGGTCCTGTCCCACGACGAGCGCGTGGCGAGCAATTGGTTCGGCGCCACCTTCGGCTTCGCGTCGATCTCCGTGATCGCCTGGTCGCTGGGCGGCGGTTTCCCCGCCATCCTGGCGGCCATCATGTTTGCCATGCTCTCGGTGTGCGTGGCGGCCGTCTTCGGCAAAGAGGGACGCGCCCGCGCGATCCTCGCCGTGGCGACCGGTGTGCTGGCATTCCTCGGACTCGGCTCGCTCGTTCTCGGCGTCCTGGGCAACAAGGACGCGTTGTCGATGATGCCTTTGTTCTTCGTCGGCTTCCTCGGATATCAAGTGCTCGCCAACACCTTGAAGCGGTGATCGTGCGCCTTATGTCTTCATGAGGCCGCCGCTTGCGACGTGCCTCGCCTGCTTCAAGGCACTCAGCCCTTCCACGCCTTGAGGCGCGACGCCTGGATCAGGCACACGCAATTGCACCCGTCGGTCGTGTGCATCCAATAAAGATCGAGCTCGGGAAACTCGCGGTCCATCGCCTCCTGCAACCCGCCCACCTCGATCAGCACCACGCCATGCGGCTGCAAGCGGGTGCGGGCCTGACGCAGGAACTTGCGGATGATGTCCAACCCGTCCTCGCCACCGTCGAGCGCCATCAGCGGCTCATGCTTGAACTCCGGCGGAAGCGCCTTGCAGTGCGCGCTCGGCTCATACGGCGGGTTGCTGATGATGACGTCGTATTTCACCTTCGGCACCGCATCGAAGACATCGCTCTCGTGCAGCTTCACGCGGCGCGTGAGCTTGTGATTTTTCACGTTCATGCGCGCCACGTCCAGCGCGTCGGGCGAAAGGTCGACCGCATCGACCTGCGCGGTCGGGAAATGGTGCGCGAGCAAAATGGCGAGACATCCCGAACCGGTGCACACATCGGCCACGCGCTTCACCTTGGTCGGATCGGGCAGCCACGCGTTGAGCTGCTGCGGAATGATCTCCAAAAAATAGCTGCGCGGAATGATCACGCGCTCGTCGACGTAGAACCGGTATTCGCCGAGAAACGCCTCGCGCGTGATGTAGGCGGCCGGGATGCGCTGATCGAGCCGGCGACGCAGCACGCTTTCGACCGCCATGACCTCGGAGGTTACCAGCTTGCGCTTCAGCACGGACCGCTTGCTGTCGAGCGGCAGGGCGAGCGTACGCAAAAGCAAATACAAGGCCTCGTCGTGCGCGTTGGTCGCCACTTGGCCGAGGGCGACGCCCGTCTTTTTGTAGAGGGCGATGGCGTGCTTCAACCAATCGCCAAGGGTGACGAGGTCGGTGGTTTTTTTCTTCCGGGCCGGAGCCCGACGGGTGGTGTGTGTTTTGGAAGAAATAGCCACGAATCGTTAAATCGACGTAAAATGGGCTCTACTGACAAGGCTTCTGGTCTTCACGTCAATGCTGCGTAAAGGGCTTCGAACGGAAGCAAGGCCTTGTTGAAAATTGAGCGCAAAAGCAGCCTGCCGCCTTCCACGTTTATCATCAGAATCAGCACCCAAGGGCCCCATTTTGAGAAGTGCACGTAGGTTTCCTCTTTCATACCGAACCAATACATCAGAAACTTTGAACCATCGAGTGGCGGGATGGGCAGCATGTTGAACACCATCAGGCCGATGTTCACGACCATCACCTTGTGGATCAGCTCCTCAAGCGAGGGTAGGAATCGCGAGCACAGCGCAGCCACCACGGTCGCCACCACGGCGATCAGGAGATTCATGCCAGGGCCCGCCAGCGTGACCATCATGGAGCCTCGGACGCGATTTTTGTAATAGGAGGGGTTTGTCCATACCGGCTTGGCCCAGCCGATCATCCCGAAGCCGCCAAAGAAGCCGATCGCGCCTAGAAATGGGATGATAATCGTGCCGAGCAGATCAATGTGCGCCAAAGGATTGAGCGTCACGCGCCCCTCGGAACGCGGCGTGGGATCGCCAAGGCGGTCCGCCATGTAGGCATGTCCCCATTCGTGCAGCGCCAGACTCGAGACGATGATGATCAGATAAATAAGTCCATCGCGGAGCTCCGCCAGACCGATGCCAGTTCCCATGACCGGTTACTTTGCGGACTGCGCGGGGAGCTGCGCAACCAACTTTTGTTTTTGCGCCTGCAACGCGTGCTCGCCGATCGTCGCGAGCACGTCGCGCGCCTCGACGAATTTCTCCTGCTGAATCAGCACATTGGCCTGATGCAGGCGGATGGTTTCCTTCTCCACCGGAGCGGAAACTTTGTCCTCAAACGCGCGCCAAAAGGCCAATGCGGCGGACCACTCGGGTCGCTCCAAATCATAAAACG
>JANJTQ010000188.1 GCA_024711005.1 Opitutaceae bacterium
AGGCGGCTGGGGTATCCCCAAGCCGCCCATTTTTTATCGTTGTTATCACGCGCTCGTAACAAAGCTGCCGCCCAATTGTAACAATCGCCTGTCATCTTGGTCCCTGAAACGCGCGGACCGTGCGTTTTAGCAAACACACTAACACCCAAGAACATGGCTAACACATCACTCAAATGGCTCGCGCTGCTCGGCGGCGTGGCTCTCGGCACCGCCACGATGGCCGTTGCCCAGGACGGCAAGGCTGTTCTCGATGCCCTCGTCAAAAAAGGCATTCTCACCACCGAGGAAGCCGCGGAAATCAGCAAAGACGCCAAGACCCCGACCTTCGTCGTTCCCGGCGGCAAAAACATCAGCAAGCTCTCCCTTGGCGGTCGTATCCAGACCCAGTATTTCAGCTTCAATAATGACGACGTCGCCGACTCCTCCGGCTTCATCATGCGCCGTCTCTATCTCGGTGTAAAAGCCCAGATCGGCGCCGACTGGACCGCCGAGCTCGTCCATAACTTTGCCGATGACGCCGTTGATAAGGCGGTCATCCAATGGCACGGCGATATTCTCGGCCAGGATGCGGCCATCGATCTCGGTTTCCGCAAGGTCAACTTCGGTTTTGAGGAGACCACGTCTTCCGCGAGTCTCAAGGCCATCGAACGCTCGCCTGTCACCCGCTTTTTCGTCGAGGGCGATTATTCCGCCGGTCCGGCCGGCAATGATCGCGAACTTGGCGCCGGCAGCCGACGCATCGGTGTCTTCGCCAACTTCAACGACTCCGCTCGCTCCGGCAAGTCCACCGGTCTCTACTACGGTTTCGCGGTGACCAACCCGGAACGCCAGTCCGGTGACCTTGGTACCCGCCGTGGCGGAGACAACAACGTCCCCGCCCTCTGGGCCGACGCGGGCTTCTCCTACAAAACCGACGCCGTGAAAGGTCGCTTCGGAGCCGCCGTTTCGCACATCCGGGAAGGTGCCGCGTTCGACGCCCCGGTTGCCGATGCCACGCTGACCGGTCTGTCGATCTATCAGGATATGACCCTCGGCAAGTTCAACTTGGCCGGCGAGTTCCTCTACGCCGACATGAAGGACGGCGCTTTGGTCGGCGGTGTGGCCGAGGACGCCTCTCCCTACGGATACTGGATCCAGCCATCGTTCATGGTCACCGATAAGTTCGAACTGGTCGGCCGTTACAGCTTCGTTGATGGCGACGGCCGCGGCTTGCGCCTGCGCGACCTTGTCCGCCGTTCCGACAGCCTTCTCACCGCCGACGAGATCCAAGAGATCTACCTTGGCATGAACTACTACTTCGTCGGCAATTCCGTTAAGCTTCAGCTCGGTTACATCATGGGCGAAGCCGAGATCGACGGCGGCGCCTCCGAAGAAACCAAGGGTGTCCGCACCCAGATGCAGATTCTGTTCTAACGTCCACGTTACTGTTGTTCCTGCGGGGGCGTATCCTGTGCCCCCGTGTTTTCTGTGAGTCATCCAATCACCTTTATCATGAAAAAAGCACTCCTCAGCGGTCTCGCCGCAATCGCGGTTTCCGCCTCCTCCGTCTTCGCCCAGATCGCCGTCGATCCGGCCATCAAACCCTACACCGGCGTTTCCGGTGTCACGGGCAATCTCAACTCCATCGGCTCCGATACGCTGAACAACCTCATGACCCTCTGGGCCGAGGGCTTCCGCGCCATCTATCCGAACGTCAATATCCAGATCGAGGGCAAAGGCTCCTCCACCGCTCCTCCCGCCCTGATCGAGGGCACCGCCCAGCTCGCTCCCATGAGCCGCGCCATGAAGGGTTCCGAGATCGACGCCTTCGAAAAGAAATACGGTTACAAGCCGCTCGAAATTAAGGTCTCGATCGATGCCCTCGCCGTATACGTCCACAAGGACAACCCCCTCAAGAGCCTCAACCTCCAGCAGGTCGACTCGATCTTCTCCAGCACCAATCGCCTCGGCGGCACGCCCATCACCACGTGGGGTCAGGTCGGTCTCACGGGCGAGTTCGCCAACCGCGCGATTTCGCTCTTCGGCCGCAATTCGGCCTCCGGTACCTACGGCTTCTTCAAGGACGTCGCGCTGGGAAAAGGTGACTACAGCACTCGCGTGAAAGAGCAGCCCGGCTCCTCCGCGGTTGTTCAAGGTGTCGCCTCCGATATCTACGCGATGGGTTACTCCGGCATCGGCTACAAAACCTCCGGCGTCAAGGTGCTCGACCTCGCGCTCAAGCCCGGCGACAC
The DNA here is from genome assembly GCA_024711005.1 of Opitutaceae bacterium. GTDB lineage: Bacteria > Verrucomicrobiota > Verrucomicrobiia > Opitutales > Opitutaceae > Rariglobus. Next base: position 2,232 of record JANJTQ010000188.1, read on the forward strand.
CGCCTACGAGGCCAATCCCGAGAACTGTCTCTCTGGCGACTATCCGCTTGCCCGCTTCCTCTTCATCTACGTGAACAAGGATCCGAACAAGCCCATGGACAAGCTCACCAAGGAGTTCCTCAAGTTCGTGCTCGCCAAACAAGGGCAGGAAGTCGTCGTCAAGGACGGTTATTTCCCCATGCCCGCCGAACTCTGCGAAGAGGTTAAATCCAGTCTCTAAGTGAGGTGTAATCGGTCGGCCTCGCAGCAACCGATCGCCGTCAAGAGAGGGCGGGGCGATATGCAGTCGCTCCGCCCTCTTTTCATTTTGTCACGGAAACGTAACCCAGGCCGTTTGTCACGGGCCGGAGCGGCCCTGTAATTCGGTTCAACATCGCTTCTCCTTCCTCCGCATCGTCCATGTCCGCCACCTCGACACCTCCCGTTCCCGCCCGCTTCCAAGTCGCCAAGGCGACCTTGCTGATGGACCGGTTCATGAACCATTTCATCAAGATTGGCGGACTCTCCGTCATCGTCGCGGTCTTCGGCATCTTCGTTTTTATCCTCATTCAAATCCTCCCGCTCTTCAAAGGCGCCGAGGTCGGCGAGCTCAAAACCATCCCGCTGGAAAAGGGCGTCTATCTCCAACTTGGCATCGACGAGTGGTCCGAACTGCCGTTCGCGCTTCAGGCCGATGGCGATCTCCAGTTCATCGACGTGGTCGGCGACCGCGGTGTCACCACAAAGTCACTACCGTTCGTGGCGGAACACGGCATTGGCGGCGTCCACTACAACCAACTCGCCCAGCGTCTCACGGTCGGCACCGCCGATGGTCGGTTTTCACTCGTCAACATCCGCTACAAACCCGCGTTCTCCGCGAACGGCGAACGCACGGTCGACGCGGACCTCCAGGCGGACAAACTTCTGCCCATCGGCCGCCCCGGCGTTCCCATCAAGGAAATCGCCTATGCCGATGCCGGCAGCCGCAAGCTCGCGGTCGCCACCCAACTCGTCGATGGCCGCGTCGAGATCCACGCCGTCACCCTTGTCCAAAAACGCAGTCTCATGGGCGCGGGCCGGACCAGCATCGACACGACCTATGATCTCACGGGCAAGATCAACGGCGCCATCAGCTCCTTCCTCGTCGCCGCCCAGGCCGACTCGGTGCTCGTCACGACCGACTCCGGCGAGGTGGTTTATCTCTTTCTGGAGGGCGACGATTTTCAGGTGCGCCAGACGCTCAAGCCCTTCGCCCATCTGCCCAACCCGCAGGTGGGTTTGCTGCGTTACGTATTCGGTGACGTCACGTTTGTCGCCGTTGCTCCCACCGGGGAAACCAAGGGTTACAGTCTCTACCTCGACCCGAAGGTCAAAACCCGTCAGTTCGGCGAGACCAAGACCTTCGAAAACCAACCCGGTGTGACGGAGGTCTTTGCCGCCAGCGTGCGCAACAAAGCCTTTGTTCTCGCCGGTGAAAACCACGCCCGCCTTGTCTTCTCGACCACCGAGGCGATCCGTTGGGAAAAGGACCTCGATTTCTCCGTCAAAGACGCGGTCATCGGCGGCAAGTACGACCGCATGGTGTTTCTCGACGACGAGTCGAAGCTGCACTTCTACCGGCTCAAAGACCCGCACCCGGAGGCCAGCTTCGACGCCTTCTTTGGCAAACTCTGGTACGAAGGCGCCTCCGAGCCCAAATACGACTGGCAGTCCACCGGCGGGTCCGATGACTTCGAGCCCAAGCTCTCCCTCGTCCCCCTCATCGTCGGCACGCTCAAGGGCACGTTTTACGCGCTGCTCTTCGCGGTGCCGATCGCCCTTCTCGCGGCGATCTACACCTCTCAATTCCTCAAGCCCGAGATCAAGGTGTACGTGAAGCCGGTCATGGAGATCATGGCGTCGCTTCCGTCGGTGGTGCTTGGCTTTCTCGCCGCGCTGTGGCTCGCGCCGATCCTGGAAAATCGAGTGCCGTCGATTCTGCTGATCGTCCTTCTGGTGCCGCTTTCCGCGCTGGTCTTCGGCTGGGGCTGGGCCCGCCTGCCTCCGCGCATCCGGTTGTTCATCCCGCAGGGCTACGAGTTTGTCGTCTTCTTCCCGATCATGTTCGCGGTCGGGTGGCTCGCCTGGAATCTCGGACCCGCCGCGGAGCGTATCCTCTTTGTGATTACGGACCCCACGACCGGAACCCGGGTGGCGGACTTCCGCCTCTGGTGGCCGGCGGTGACCGGCACGCCTTTCGAACAGCGCAACTCGCTCGTCGTGGGTTTCATGATGGGTTTCGCGGTCATCCCGATCGTCTTCACCATCGCCGAGGACGCGCTCTCGAATGTGCCGCAGTCCCTCCGCTCCGGCTCGCTCGCACTCGGCGCCAGTCGCTGGCAGACCGCCTTCCGCATCGTGCTGCCCACCGCGTCGGCCGGCATCTTCTCCGCGCTGATGATCGGCCTCGGTCGCGCCGTCGGTGAAACGATGATCGTGGTGATGGCCACCGGAAACACGCCGATCATGGAGTGGAATATCTTCTCCGGCATGCGCACGCTTGCCGCCAACATCGCCGTCGAACTGCCCGAGGCTCCGCACCACGGCACGCTCTACCGCTCGCTCTTCCTCGGGGCGATGGTGCTCTTCATCATGACCTTTGTCGTCAACACCGCGGCCGAGGTGATGCGCCAGCGTCTGCGCGACCGCTACAAGACCGTCGAATAATCCCGCGCGACCGACGTTTCCTCCACTGCTCCGATGCACAAAAACGATTTTCTCTCCAGCGACATAAAGCCCTCCGGCGAGGGCATGGTTTGGATCACCTCGATGGGCCTGGCCGTCGGTCTGACCATGATCGTCTTCCTCCTGGGCATGATCGTTTACAACGGTCTGGAGGTCTTCTGGCCGAAGTCCGTTGTGCGCCTCGAACTCAAGGAGGGCAGCACCGCCGGCCTGCGCAACGCGCCCGCCTTCGCCGGCGAGATCGTCAAGACCCAGACCAAGGCCGTGCAGTCCCTCGGCGCCGATGGCGGTTCGTTGCTGCGTCAGCGCGAATACCAGCTCTTCGTCGGCAACAAGGATGTTTATGGCTTCGGCTACAAGTTCATCGACAACGCCGAGATCGTCGGCGAAAGCCGTCCGTCCGAAATCGTGGTCGCCGAGCGCCTCGAATACGGCAACGCGATCTTCATCCCGAAACAATTCACCCTGGCCGACGGCTCCGTCGTGGGCGCCGACGATCCCGCATTCACCGCCACCTTCGATCGACAGGTCGAGGAAGGAAACGAACGCCGCGCGGAGATCCGTCGTATCGAACGTGACCAAATCGGCGCCATCAATCGCCAGCTTGACGCCATTCGTCTCGGACGCCGCGCCATCGAAAACAAAGGCGGCGAACTCTCCGTAAGCGATCGGCAGGAACTCTCCGACTTCGACGCGACCGTGGCGACCTTGCAGGCCGAGTACGAGATCCTCGCCGCCAAAGCCCGCGGACTGCGCGAGCTGCAGGGCGCGAACAAAATCGTTTACACGACCGTTGACGGGGCCGAGCGCACGCTGTCGTCCGGCGATCTCATCGACTATTACTATCCGAACCGGCTCTCGTTTTTCGACAAGGTCGGCGTTTTTGTTCACCGCTTCTGGGGTTTCCTTTCCACGGAGCCGCGCGAGGCCAACACCGAGGGCGGAATCTTCCCGGCGATCTTCGGCACGTTCGTCATGACGCTTCTCATGAGTGTGGCGGTGACCCCGTTCGGTGTGCTCGCGGCGATCTATCTGCGTGAATACGCCCGGCAGGGGCCCTTCGTTCGCGCGGTCCGCGTCGCGGTCAACAACCTCGCCGGCGTGCCGTCCATCGTCTTTGGCGTCTTCGGTCTCGGTTTCTTTGTCTACTTTGTCGGCGGCAACATCGACCGGCTTTTCTACAGCCTCAGCCTGCCCACGCCGACGTTCGGAACGGGCGGCGTTTTATGGGCCTCGCTCACCCTGGCGCTCATGACGGTCCCCGTGGTGATCGTCGCCACCGAGGAGGCGCTGGCCGCCGTCTCACGGGGCAGTCGCGAAGGTTCATTGGCCTGCGGCGCGTCCAAATGGCAGACCATTCAGCGCATCGTGCTTCCGGCCTCGTTGCCGGGTATTCTCACCGGACTGATCCTTGCGATGGCGCGCGGCGCCGGCGAGGTCGCGCCGCTTATGCTGGTGGGCGTCGTCAAACTTGCACCGACCTTGCCGCTCGATGGCATTTATCCCTTTTTTCACCTCGAGCGTAAGTTCATGCACCTCGGTTTTCATATCTACGATCTGGGCTTCCAGTCGCCCGATTCCGAAGCCGCCAAACCAATGGTCTTCGCCACCACCTTCCTGCTCATTCTCCTGGTGGTCTGCCTCAATCTCGGCGCGATCATGATTCGCAATCATCTCCGCAAGAAATACAAGACCTCCACCTTCTGACCGGGTCTCAGTCATGAGCACCACCTTTCTCACACCCACCGTTTCTTCCACCACCATGCGCCCTCAGCCCGCAGCGAATGTCGCCCAGCCCGCCGTCGAAGGACTCGATCCGGCCTACATCCAAATCAAGGACTTCAGTTTCAGCTACGGCCACTCCAAGGTTCTGCACAACCTCAACCTCGACATCCCCGAGCGCCAGGTCACCGCCTTCATCGGTCCGTCCGGCTGCGGGAAGTCCACGCTTCTGCGCAATCTGAATCGCATGAACGACCTGGTGGACGGCGTTCACCACGAAGGCGACATCCTCGTCGCCGGCCACAGCATCTACGATCCACTCATCGAGGTCATCGCCCTGCGCAAACGCATCGGCATGGTTTTTCAGAAGTCCAACCCATTCCCGAAATCAATCTACGAAAACGTCGTTTATTCGCTCCGGGTCGCCGGTCGCAATCGCAAGGCCGAACTTGACGAGGTCGTCGAGCGTTCGTTGCGCGGCGCCGCGTTGTGGAACGAGGTCAAAGATCGTCTGCACGAAAGCGCGTTCGGTCTTTCGGGCGGACAAATGCAGCGCCTGTGTATCGCCCGCGCCATCGCCAATCGCCCCGAAATCCTCCTGATGGACGAACCGTGTTCCGCGCTTGATCCCATCGCGACGGCCAAGGTCGAGGAGCTTATTCATGAACTGAAGAAGGAGTTCACCATCGTGATCGTGACGCACAACATGCAGCAGGCCGCGCGCGTTTCCGACCGGACGGCATTTTTCTACCTCGGCAAACTCATCGAGTACGCCCAGACCGACCGGATCTTCCAAAACCCCGCCAACTCACAAACCGAAGCCTACGTCTCGGGACGGTTCGGCTGATCTAGCTTCCAGCCACTAGATCCTAGCACCTAGTTACTAATTCAATGAAACGCTTTTTTGATAACGAACTCGAAACCTTCCGCCTGCATCTGATGTTGATGGGCGAGATGTCCATTCGCCAGGTGCGCGATGCGCTCAAGGCGCTGGTCGATGCGGATGTCGCGCTGGCCGATCGGGTGATCGCCGCCGATGACGAACTCGACAAGCTGGAGATGGAGATCGACGACGAGGCGATCCGCTACATGAACCTGCGCTCGCCGGTGGCCACCGAGCTGCGCCTGGTAATCGTGGGCATGAAGGCTTCGCACGATCTTGAACGCGTGGGCGACGAGGCCACCACCATCGCCAAACGGGCGGTGAAGCTCGCGGCCGAGCCTCCGCTCAAACCCTACGTGGACATTCCCCGCATGGCCGAGATTGCCCTCGGGATGTTGCGCGATGCGCTGGATTGTTTTCTTCATAGCGACACGGAGAAGGCACTCGCCGTGGTGCGTCGCGACTCGGAGGTCGATGCGATCAACAAGCAGCTCTATCGCGAACTCAGCAGCTTCATGATCGAGAACCCCGCGACGACCACGCGCGCGTTGGAACTCATGTTCATCTCAAAATCGCTGGAGCGCATCGCCGACCACGCGTGCAACATCGCCGAGGAGATGGTGTTTCTCGCGAAAGCGACGGACATCCGCCACCGCGACGAGTTCAAGAACGGCTGAGCGCCCGCGCGGTATAATGTTTCTCTTTCCTCTTTATCTTAATCGTTCTCCGATCCGTTTTCGGACGGCTGACGAAAGAGAAGGATTAAGAGAAAGAGGAACGATTGGGACGACAGCGGATCAATGCCCCATCGCGTGCAGCAGTTCGCACGTGAAGTAGCCGATCAATCCGGTGATCGGCAGCGTGAGCACCCACGCCCAGATGATGCGCGACACGACGCCCCATTTGACCGCGCTCAAACGTTTTGTCGCGCCCACGCCCATGATGGAGGTCGAGATGACGTGCGTGGTGGAAAGCGGGATGCCGATATGGGAAGCCACCCCGATGATCGCCGCGGCGGTTGTCTCGGCGGCGAAGCCGTGCACGGGCTGAAGCTTCACCATCTTGTGGCCCATCGTCTTGATGATGCGCATGCCGCCGCCGGCCGTGCCCAACGCCATGACGAGCGCACACGTGATCATCACCCAGCGGTGCACCTCAAATTCAGGCGTGTGTAGAAACGAAAGCCATGAGGGCAGATCGTTGAACACGCCGTTCTGCGTGCCGGTCCAGAGTGCCAGCGCGATGATGCCCATGGTTTTTTGGGCATCGTTGGAGCCATGGGAAAAACCCATCCAGCTCGCGCTCACCAACTGCAGTTTTCCGAAATATTTGTTTACGAAATGGGGTGTGGCACGTTTGAGGAGCGCGTAGAGCAACAACATGAGCACCGCGGCGGCGACAAAGCCGATGAGCGGCGAAGCCAGCATGGGCATGACGATCTTCGGCCAAAGCCCGGCGGGCTTGCCCTTGATGGTTTCACTCCAGTGCATCACGCCCCAGTCGCCTTTGGCGGTGGCGAGCGCCGCGCCGCACAGACCGCCGACCAGCGCATGGCTCGACGAGGAGGGAAGGCCGAGCCACCAGGTGAAGAGGCCCCAGATAATCGCGCCGATCAACGCGGCCAGCACCGTGGCCATGGTGACGGCGTCCGCGTCGACCAGTCCGCTGCCAATGGTTTTGGCGACGGCCGTGCCCCACAAGGCGCCGATGAGATTGAAGAACGCCGCCATCAAGATGGCCTGGCGCGGTGTGAGCACCTTGGTCGAGACAACCGTCGCGATGGCGTTGGCCGCGTCGTGGAAGCCGTTGGTGTATTCGAACACCAGGGCCGCGAAGAGAACGATGAAGAAAAGCGTCATGAAAGGTAGGCGCGACCGCTGAGGGCGCCGTGTTGGGATTACCTCGCCGCGGCGCTTACGAATACTTCAGCACGATCTGGAAAACCACCGCGCCCGCGTCGCGGCAGCGGTCGACCGCCTTTTCCATCATTTCGAACAACTCCTGAAGGATCATCGTTTCCTTCGCGTCATACGGGCCGTGATAGAGATCTTTGATGAGACCGAGCATGACCTTGTCGGCCTCGCCTTCGGTGTATTGGAGGCGCTCGTTAGCCTCTTGGACGCTGGTGAGCTTGGCCCCATGACGAAGCTGTTTTACCATGAACACGACGGCTTCGGCGGCCTGACCGAGCAGCGCGGCCTGACGCTCGAATCCGTCGGTGGGGAGGCGGCCGGGATAGATCGACAGGCGTTCGACGATTTTCTCCACGATCTTCGGGATGCGATAAAGCGAGAGGGAGAGCGCCTCGATGTCTTCGCGTTCAAGCGGAGTGACGAACGTCTTGCAGAGCTCCTCGGTGATCTGCTGGGTGATGCGCTTGTCCTTGCGACGGCTCTGAATGAACTCGTCGAGGTCGCTCGTGGAGGTGAACGCCTGGCTGCGCTGGAGGTAACTGGACAGCAGCTTCGTGCTGGTGAGCGCTTCTTCCGCGCTGGCTTCGAGAAGATCGTAGAACTTCTCGTCTTTACCAAAGAGTTTTTTGAGCGAAAGCATGGCTAGGGTTGATGCGGTAGCAGGCTCAGTACTTTTGTAAACACGGCTTTTCAGATGGCGCTTACGTTTTTCCCCGCAAACGCGACCAAGTTGCGCCGATCCGCTCGTAGATGGCCTTGGTGCTGCGTTCGAGTCCGCCCAGGTTCCACCGAAAAAAGTCCCACATGATCACCCGATCGGTGGGAGCCGCAAAATCGGCGGGGCAGGCCACCGCGTCGATCTGTTGCCGACGGCAAAGCTCCATCGCCCGCGGTTGGTGCCAGGCGGAGGTCACCAGCGCCACGGGGGCGTCGGCGGCGATGAGACGAATCGCGGCTGTTTCCTCCTCGGTGTCACGGGCGGTGTCGATTTCGATAATGCGCTCGCGCGGCACGCCGAACGACACCGCGACGTCGGCCAACAGGCGGGCATGGGAGGGTCCGCCGACTCGCTGGTTGACCGGACCGCTCACGATCAAGCGTGCCTGAGGCATTCGCCGCACCAGCCGCACGCCTTCGGCGATGCGCGCCAGCATGGACGAGCTAAGTTGGTGGTTGGCCGGCCAATCGGGCACATAGGTGTGACCGCCACCGAGAACCGCGACAAATTCGCAGCGGGCGAGCGACGCGGGCAGGGGAGTGTTTTCCAGCAACGCGGGTTGAGACGGAAACCTGGCCTCGAGTCCTTGGATGAGCCAGGTGCCGACACCGGCGTTGCTGCACGCGATGAGCCACACGCTCCCGGTAACGACGAGTCCGCGACCGAGTCCGCGTCGGCGGGTGAACCGCATCATCACCGTGCCGACGATGATCAATGCGAGCGAGAACGGCAGCGGCATGAGCCAGTAACCAATGACTTTTTTCAACCAGAACAGCATGGGATCGCCCGTTTAATTTTTGCGGCTGTTGTGTTCGGTTTGGGCCACGGGCGTCGACAGTAGTTCGGCGGTGTCGGCTTGATTGGGAAATTTGGCGCGCGCGGGATCAGGGTGCACCCGACGGATCCAGACACCTTCGATTTGATCCGGAAATTTCTCCTGCAATGCCGCGTAGATTTCCGGGTCGCGTTCGCCGTCGTCACCAAAGAGCGCAAAACGTGTTTGCGAATACTCGAGCAAAAGTGCGGTCAAGGTGCGCAGCTTGTAGTCCTGTTGCTCAAACAGTGAGTTGTCGCTCGCCTCCGAGATTTCCTTGAGTCGCAGCACGCCGCGCGGAAAGCCGCCGTTTCTTAAAAAGGTGCGCAGGTTGTCGGTGAGTTGGCGTGGCGAGGATGACACGTAGAATACCGCGGATGCATCCGGAGCGGGGTTTTGTGAAAGGATGCGTTGATAAAGAGCCGCCATCCCGGCCACGGGCTCACGGCGTCCCGGAGGCACGGTCAGGCTGTTCTTGAGGAGCGTCCAGGTCTCGGTGACCTCGCTCTTCATGATCGTGTCATCGATATCGGAGATGATCCCGTGTCGGTTCCGCGGATCGACGATCAGTAGTCCGGCCGGACTGCTGGCTATTGGCTCCGAGGCGATCTCATGCCAGCCGGGTGACAACGGGAGTGA
>JANJTQ010000026.1 GCA_024711005.1 Opitutaceae bacterium
TTCATTAATCACAACATGATCGGCGCCATGGTCGGCGGAGGAATCATGTTCCTCGGCGTCTACCTCTGGGCCGTCGAAGGTCCCGGCGGCTACCACATCCACCTCGATCACAAGAACGACAAGGATCATCCGAAACACTGATTCCGAAATCGTTCTCGTTCTCCGGCATTAACCACGAACCGCCCGATCCGAGAAAGAAGAACGAGTAAGAGAACGAGAACGATTAGAACGCCTCCCTTTCACCTCACTTTTCAGCAATGAGCACTCACGCGGCCGCAGGGGCCATCGACCACCACCACGATCACACCACGACGACGGGCATTCCCAACAAGAAGCTCTTCATGTGGGCGTTCCTCGCGTCGGACTGCATGTTCTTCGGCGCGCTCATCTCGTCGCACCTGATCTATCGGCTCCACCAAACCCCGAACCAGCCCGACATCGTCGGCTTGTTCTCGCTCGAGCTCACGTCCTTCTCGACGTTCATCCTGCTCATGTCGTCGCTCCTCATGGCGCTGGCGGTCAATGCCTGCCAAAAGGGCAACGTACCCGCGACCCGCAAGATGCTCCTCGGCACGATCGTCTTCGGCCTCATCTTCCTCACCTGTCAGGTGTATGAGTTCAACCACTTCGTGCACGAAAAGGGCCTCACGCTCGGCAGCAGCATCTTCGGCTCGACGTTCTACACGCTGACCGGCACCCACGGGTGTCACGTCGCCATCGGCGTCCTCTGGCTGACCCTCATGTATATCCGCACCTTCAAGCCCGCGGACGGACGTCCCTGGGTGCTGAAGTCGTTCATCCATCTGCTGGTCTTCGCGGTGGTCACCGTCGCGGCGATCAAGGCCCTCCTCGGTGGCGTTCACGCCTTCCAGGAACACGGTGCCTCCGCCGAGATGCTTTCCACGTTCGTCCATCACGACCTGCTGGCCATCATCGTCACGGCGGTGGGCCTCGCCGCCTTGGTTTTCCTGGGTCGCCCCCGCAAGACCGTCGAGTTTGGCGAAGCCAATGCCGTCGATGTCGAATCGATGGGCCTCTACTGGCACTTCGTCGACATCGTGTGGATCATCATCTTCACGGCCGTCTACCTGCTCGAATACCTCTGATTCACCCTCCCATGAGCGCCACCCACTCACCCGCCACGGCCGGCCATGGCCAACATGAGGCCAGCAAGTTCCACATCTTCGTGCAGCTCGCGATGATCCTCGCCGTCATCACCGGCGTGGAAATCGTGCTGATCTACATCCCGCTCGCGAAGTGGCTCATCGTCACGAGCCTCATCGTGCTCTCCCTCGTGAAGTTCATGTTGGTGATCTTCATCTTCATGCATCTGAAGTGGGACAAGTTGTTCTGCACGCTCCTGTTTTTTATCGGCCTTTCCCTGGCAGGCGGCACCGTCGCCGCACTCATTGCACTGTTCGCCGGGGAGGACAGCAAGCCGCTCACCACGGAGGAAACGTCCGCGATCGAATACGTCGTCCGCGCGGCCTGATCGCACCCGGCGCAAACCATTCCGGCGGCTCGTGATCGAGCCGCCTTTTTTTGGCCCCGACCGGCGCGGCGACGATGTTCCGGGATCACGACGACGCCCGCACCAACTTCCAAACCAAAGGTCTTCTATTTGTGCGGCATACCTGCTTTTTGTGGCCATTCGTACTTCACCGACCGAGTCTGACTCCCCCCACCATGATCAACTGGACCCACTGGCATAACGAACCGCACCTCATCGGAGGGCTCGTCGTGCTTGGCTGGCTCTATGCCCTCTGCACCGGCCCGCTTCGCCCACACATCGCCCGCGGCGAGCCGTATCCGCGCACCCACGCCTTCAGGTTTTATCTTTCCCTGGTTGTCTTCTATCTCGCAGTGGGTTCCCCCCTCGACCAGATCGGCGAGCGTTACCTGCTCAGCGGACACATGGTGCAACACCAACTCATCATGTACGTGGCCGCCGTGCTCTTTCTGCTCGGCCTGCCCGGCTGGCTGGTGTCCGTCGTCACCGCCCGCCCAAGCCTGCGCCCCACACTCCGCCTTCTCACCCAACCCCTCATTTGCGGGTTGATCTACACTTTGACCTATTCGCTGTGGCACGCCCCGTCCCTTTACGATTGGGCCCTGCAAAACCGCTGGGTGCATATCGGCGAGCACGTCACGTTCTTCATCGGCGCGCTGTTTTACTGGTGGCCGATTCTGAGCCCCTCGCGTGAGTTCCCGCCCCTCTCCTACGCCGCGCAGATGCTTTACCTCGTCGCGGTCGTCATCGGCATGACGCCCGTCTTCGCCTTCATCGCGTTCTCCAACGACATTCTTTATCCCACCTACGAGTACGCACCGCGTCTTTTTGAGGGCTTCGGCCCCGCCGAGGATCAGCTCCTGGGTTCCGTCATCATGAAAGCCGGCGGCATGGGCGTGACCTTCATCGTCTTTATTGTCGCATTCTATCGCTGGTATCAGGCATCTGAAAAGCGCTCCGGCACACAATGACTTGGGAAATCTTCACTATTTTTGCCCTGCTCGCGCTCACGCTGGTGAGCTTCGTGCGCGAAAAAATCCCGCCCGACCTCACCGCGCTCGCACTCTTCGTCGGAGTCATCGCCACCGGTCTGATCACCTCCGAAAAAGCACTCTCGGTTTTCTCGAACCCCGCTCCCATCACCGTCGGCGCCATGTTTATCCTCAGCGCCGCACTCGTGCGCTGTGGCGCGATCGAATTGCTCTCCGGCTTCGTGGAAAAGTCCGCCCGCTGGTCCTACCCGGTGGTGATGTTCCTCCTCGTGCTGATCGTGGCCGCAGTCTCTGCCTTCATCAACAACACCCCGGTCGTCGTCGTCTTCCTGCCCGTCGTGCTCGGACTCGCTCGCAAGATGAAGCTCGCGCCCTCCAAGCTCCTCATCCCCCTCTCCTACGCGGCCGTGCTCGGCGGTACCTGCACGCTCATCGGCACCAGTACCAATCTCGTCGTCAACGGCATCCTCATCTCCAAGAACCTTCCCGCCTTCGGCATGTTCGATCTGGCGTGGATCGGCGTGCCGACCACGTTGATCGGTGCCGTCTACCTGGCGCTCGCCGGCAAGCACCTCCTTCCGGTCCGTGAGATGCTCACCTCCATTCTGAGCGAGGAGGAACGCCGCGAGTACATCACCGAAGCCTTCGTTCAGCCCGAATCCCCCGCGATCGGTAAAACTCTCGTCGAGGCGGGGCTCACCCGCAACCGGGGTATCCGCGTCGTCGAAATCGTCCGCGACGGCGTTGCCCTGTACATTGAGCCGGAAAAAATCCGACTCAAAGCCGGTGACCGAATCATCCTCGCCTGCCGGCCCCAAGGCATCGCCGCCACTCGCGGCGTGGTGGGCATCGACCTGATATCCGAACTCAAACTCGGTCTCGAGCAAATCGCCGCCCACGAAGGCTCGCTGGTCGAAGCCGTCGTCAACCCCCACTCCGGCATCGTCGGCCATACCGTGCGCGAGGTGAACTTCCGCCAGCGGTTCCGCATGATCGTGCTGGCCGTTCACCGGAAGGGCCGCAACGTCCGCGAGCGCATCGAAACCCTCCCGTTGGAAGCGGGCGACATCGTGCTCATGATGGGCACCGACCAAGCCATTGACGCACTGCGCCAGAGCGACGACCTCGTGCTCTTCGACCGTGCCCGCGTTCCCGCCACCTCGCATTATAAGAAGATGCCGATCGTCCTCGGCGTGATCGCCGCCGTCGTCGCCACCGCCTCGCTCAACCTGGTGCCCATCGAGGTCGGCGCCCTCGCCGGTTGCGTCATCGTTTGCCTCACCGGGTGTCTCAAGACCAACGAGGCCTATGCCTCGATCGAGTGGAACATCCTCTTCCTCATCTATGGCATGCTTGCCGCCGGTCTCGCTTTGGAGCAAACCGGCGCGGCCTTGTGGCTCGCCGACCTGATCGTCGGCGGCGTGCAGGCGATCGTCCCTCCCGAGCACAAGGCGATCTTCGTACTCGCCGCGCTTTATCTCGTCACCACCGTGCTCACCGAGGCCCTCTCCAACAATGCCGTCGCCGCCCTGATGGCGCCCATCGCGATCGGCATCGCCACCCAGCTCGGCGTCAACATGCAGCCTTTCGTGGTTGTGGTGATGTTCGGCGCGTCGGCGGCCTTCGCCACGCCCATCGGCTACCAGACCAACACCTACGTTTACGGCGTCGGCGGCTACCGCTTCACGGACTTCCTCAAGGTCGGCATTCCGCTCAATGCGCTCTGCTTCGCCGCGGCAATGATCATCGTCCCTCTCGTCTGGCCGTTCTGATCGGGCGGAGCCCCCCCTCACAATTCTGATTGCCCGTCCCTCAAATAATCCACGCCTTCTGTCCGTATGGGAAAATATCTGCCCTCCAAAAAAGACCTCAAAGCCAACCAGCGTTTTCGGCAGAGCCTGAACACCCAGTCCAAGTTCATCCGGCCCTCGGTCAAACCGGCCGCCCCCAAGGCCAAAAAGAAGTAGGTCGCGACACGCGCAGGGGGCTCCCGTTGTCCGCCGCTCACCGCTCTTTCTTCATCACTACGCGCGCCCCTCGCACATGATCCGTCGCCTCGCCCATCTTTGTCTGATCACCCATGATCTCGACCGTATCGTCGCCTTCTATCGCGACGGACTTGGATTAAGGAATGTACTCTGTGTCGGAGTTCCGTGCTCCCTGTGTGACAAAAACTCATCTCCGGAAACCGTAAAAGAGTCCCAAAATTTTAGCTGTTACTGGGTACTACTTAAGTGATTTCAGGCTTCGCGCCACTTCGCGTTCTTCGCGGTTGGTGCATCAGTATTAGAACGGCACATTTTCGCCGGCTCTTCGGAGCGGGTTCGGTTTGCAGGGCTCGAAATCCGCATCGAACCCCGGAGCACGCCCGACACTGGCGTTGCTACACACCGCACTCCGATGGCCACGAGTTTATTCGAGCCGCTCTATTCGGGCCCAGGAACATATCGCGCTTGCCTCTGGAAACTATAAACTCAATTTGAGTTTCCATCATGACAGCGCTCTCGAAGCCCGCGGAAGATCGCTCTTCACCGGCCCGTCCTTCCTCCGCTGCCGTGTCCAGGCGGATTCTTTCCAACGCCCGTGCGTTGCTTTTCTCACGAGGCTATTCGGCTTTCACCATGGACGAGCTCGCGACGTCGCTCGGGATGAGCAAAAAAACATTGTATGTCCACTTCTCGGGCAAAAATGAGATGGTTCGCGCCGTCATCGACGGCTTTGCCGAGGAAGCACGGATCGACGCCGAGACGTTGCTCGCCAATCCCGCCCTCCCATTCGCCGAAAAGCTGCACGGCTTTGCCCGCGGCATGACAGCGCGGTTGTCAAAAATCGGTCCCTTGCTGCTGGTCGACCTTGAGCGGAACGCACCCCGTCTTCATCAGCATGTCCTGCAGGTCCGCGCCAGGACACTCCCGTATATTTTTGGGCGCTTCATCGAAACGGGTAGGTCCTGCGGCGCGATCCGAGACGACGCCGACCCGGTCTTCGCCGGCGAATTCTTTCTGCACGCCATGCAAGGGCTCCTGCGAGCCGACACGCTTAAACGGCTGCGAGTCCGTCCGGAAATCTGCTTTCATCACGCGGTCCGCCTGTTTTTCGGCGGTCTGCTCACGCCCTCGGGCCACACGGAATATGAAAAAATTTTTCCCCGCTAAAGCCGTCGCGCTTCCCTTGGCCTTGTTCGCAAGCCTGCTGCTCTCCGTCACCGGCTGCCGTCGCCCCCCGTCGGATCACTTCCAAGGTTACATCGAAGGAGATTTCATCCACGTCGGCGCCCCGCTCGCCGGCCGCCTGGATCGACTGTCGGTCACCAAGGGCTCCCGCGTCGAAGCCAATGCCCCGCTGTTCACCTTGGAACACGCCGCGGAGCTGGCCGCGCAACAACAGGCCGCCGACCAGCTCGCATCGGCGCAGGCCCGCCTCGCCGACCTTCGCAAGGGCTCCCGTCCTTCCGAACTCGCCTCCCTCGAAGCCCGCCTCGCCCAAGCCCGCGCCGCCGCCGAACTCTCCGGAATCGAACTCACGCGCCAAAGCGACCTGCTCAAAAACAGCGTGACCACCGTCAGCGACCATGATCGCGCCCGGCTCACCCATGAGGGCAACCTCTCCGTCGTCACCGAACTCGAGGCCCAACTGACAACCGCAAAACTCGGCGGTCGCGCCGACGCCATCGCCGCCGCCGAAGCAGAGGTCGCCGCAGCCGGCGCCGCCAAGAATCGCGCCGACTGGAATGTCGCCCAAAAAAGCCAGTCCGCCCCCCGCGACGCGCTCGTGTTCGACACGCTTTACCGCGAAGGCGAATTCGTCGCCGCCGGACTCCCCGTAGTCTCCCTCCTGCCGCCCGAAAACCTCAAGGTGCGGTTCTTCGTCGCCGAGGAGACGTTCGCCACCCTTCGCGCCGGCCAGTCCGTCCGGGTCGCGATCGACGGACGCACCTCGCTGCTCGAAGCCCGCATCAGCTACCTGTCACCAAGTCCCGAATACACGCCGCCCGTCCTCTACAATCGTGAAAACCGGGCCAAACTCGTCTTTCTGGTCGAGGCGCTTTTCACCGACGAAGATGCCCGCGACCTCCATCCCGGCCAGCCGGTCGAGGTCAGCCTCGCTCCCTGACCGATCCGCGCCGCATGAACTCCGATCTCGTGATCGACGTCTCAGGCGTCACGAAAAAATTCGGCGACAAAACCGTGGTCAACGGCATCGACCTGCAGGTTCGCCAAGGGGAGATCTACGGTTTCCTCGGTCCAAATGGCAGCGGCAAGACCACCTTCATCCGCATGCTCTGCGGGCTGCTCAACCCCGACGCCGGCTGGGGCACGTGCCTCGGTTACGATGTGCGCACCAGGCAGGCGGACATCAAAAAGCACGTCGGCTACATGACGCAAAAGTTCAGTTTTTACGAGGACCTGAACATTCGTGAAAACCTCGACTTCGTCGCCCGTCTCTACGCGGTGCCCGACCGGCGGGCCGCCGTCGACCGCAGCCTCGAACGTCTCGGTCTGCGCGAACGCGGCCGCCAACTTGCGGGTGAGTTGTCCGGCGGATGGAAACAACGACTCGCCCTCGCCGCCTGCCTGATCCACACGCCGCGACTGTTGCTCCTCGATGAACCCACCGCGGGCGTCGACCCCAAGGCCCGTCGCGATTTCTGGGACGAGATTCACCGGCTCTCCGCCGACGGGCTCACCGTGCTCATCAGCACCCACTACATGGACGAGGCCGAACGTTGCCATCGGATCGCCTACCTTGCCTATGGCAATCTGCTCACGCGCGGAACCGTCGCCGAGGTCGTCGCCGCCGCAAACCTGTCCACGTGGGAAATCACCGGCCCCGACCTACCCGAACTGGCCGACCGCCTGCGCGGTCTTCCGGGTGTCGATGAAGTCGTCGCCTTCGGAAACACGCTGCACATCAGCTCGCGCGACGCCGCCCGGGCCGGCCAGTCACTCGCGCCGCTCGACACGGGAGTCCATCGCCGCCGGCCGATCACACCGGGCCTGGAGGACGTGTTCATCAGCCTGATGAACAGTTCGCGGGACAACTTCAAATGAGCCCCGGCACGCACACAATCACCCGGGTCCTTTCGTCACGATGAACCGCATTTTTTCATTTTCCCGCTTCTGGGCGATGGTGCTGAAGGAGTTCATCCAGATGAGGCGCGACCGCACGACGTTCGCCATGATGGTCGGCATCCCGCTCGTGCAACTGATGCTCTTCGGGTTCGCGATCAACACCGACCCCAAACGACTGCCCACTCTGATCGTCGACGCCGACGGCGGCCCGTTCGCGCGCACGCTCGTGCACGCCATGACGCACTCCGAGTATTTCAACGTGCTCGACTCGGTCACAGAGGCCGAGGCCATGCGTGCGCTCCAGGTCGGCAACACGCAGTTCGTACTGAACATCCCCGTCGATTTCACGCGACGCGTCCTCCGTGGCGAACGTCCGACCGTGCTCATCGAAGCCGATGCCACGGATCCCGCCGCCACCGGACCGGCCCTCGCCGCAATCAATGTCATCGTGCAGTCCGTCTTCGAACGCGACCTGCCCGGCCCGCTTCGCGCTCTCAACGGACGCCCCGGTCCGGTCGATTTCAGGGTTCATCGCCAGTACAACCCCGAGGGCATCACCCAGTACAATGTCGTTCCCGGCCTCATGGGCGTCGTCCTCACGATGACGCTGGTGATCATCACCGCGCTGGCCATCACCCGGGAACGCGAGCGCGGCACGATGGAGAACCTCCTCTCCACACCCGTGCGCCCGGTCGAGGTGATGACGGGCAAAATCCTCCCTTACATCGCGGTCGGCTATCTGCAGATGACGCTCATTCTGGTCGCCTCGCACCACCTCTTCAATGTTCCGGTCGTGGGCAATCTGGCCCTGCTCTACGTGGTTTCGCTGCTCTTCATCACCGCCAACCTCGCGGTCGGAATCACGTTTTCGACCGTCGCCAAAAATCAACTACAAGCCGTGCAGATGGCGTTTTTCTTTTTTCTGCCGTCGCTCCTGTTGTCGGGGTTCATGTTTCCGTTTCGCGGCATGCCCGAGTGGGCGCAAAACCTCGGCTCGGCGCTGCCGCTCACCTACTTTCTCCGGGTGGTGCGCGGAGTGATGTTGAAAGGAAACGGCCCGACCGAAATCGCCCCCGACGTATGGCCGATCGCACTTTTTATGTTCATCGCCATGGCCGTCGCCGTGAAGCGCTACCGGCAGACGCTGGATTAAAGTGACATGACGATCGGGTGCGGACCGTCCGGCGTACCGCCTCACTCTTTCAGCCACCCATCAAGCCTGCTTCACGCGCATGCGACTAAACTCTTCGCACAGGGTCAGAATTTCCTTCGCGGAGGTCAGGCTGAGCGCGTTGGCGGCGAGGTTTTGGGCGTCGCTGAGTTTCATCGATCGCACGAGGTATTTGACGGCCGGGATGAGCGGGGGCGTCATGCTCAACTCATCCACGCCGAGGCCGAGCAACAAGGGTGCATAGATCGCGTCGCCCGCCATCTCGCCGCACACGCTCACCTTGATCTTCTGCTTGTGCGCCTCGTCGATCACCGACTTGAGGATGCGGATCACCGCCGGATGCGTCGGTTCGTAAAGATGCGCAATGCGGTCGTTCACCCGGTCGACCGCAACCAGATACTGGATGAGGTCGTTCGTCCCGATGCTAAAAAAATCACAATCCTTCGCGAGCAGGTCCGCCGTCATCGCCGCGCTGGGGATTTCAATCATCGTTCCCACCTGAAGCTTCGTGTTAAACGCGATGCCCTTGGACTTGAGTTCCTCCTTGCACTCGGCAAGCACCGCGTTGGCCCGGGCCAATTCTTCACGGCCGCTGATCATCGGGTACATCAACTGGATGTCCCCGTGGGCGCTCGCCCTCAGGACGGCGCGCAACTGGTCCTTGAAGATCCCGGGATGATCCAGGCAGAAACGGATGGCCCGGTATCCCAGAAACGGATTGTCCTCCTTGGGGAACAGATGCGCATGGCCCGCCATCGGTTTGTCACCGCCAAGATCGAGCGTCCGGATGACCACCGGCGAAGGTGCGAGCGCCTCGGCCACTTCTTTGTAGGCGAGGTATTGGTCCTGCTCGCTCGGGATATGACCGGCGTTGAGGTAAAGAAACTCGGTCCGGAAAAGCCCCACGCCATCGGCCAGGTATTCTTTCACCAAGCTGGTCTCGTCGGCCTTCTCGATATTCGCCCGCAACGTGACACTCACCCCATCCAGCGTCACCGCCGGGCGGCGATTCGCCTCCATTAGGCGCTGCTCATACCCTTTTTTCTGAAGTTGGATTTGTCCGTAGCGGAAAAGCGTCTCCTGGCAGGGATTGAGGATGACCACCCCTTCATAACCGTCCACCAACACCCAGTCGCCGGGTTGCACCAGAGTCGTCAGATCACGCACGCCGACCACGGCGGGAACCTTCATCGAGCGCGCGACAATCACCGCGTGGCTGGTCTTGCTGCCGGTGTCGGTGACGATGCCAAGGGCCTGGGAGCTGTCGATGCCCGCGGCGTCCGAGGGGGAAATGTCGTTGGCGATCACCACGCGTTTCTCGACCAGCTGACTGAGACTCTGGGTGGAGTGGCCCAAAAGATTTTGCAGCACGCGTTGCGCGACGTCGCGGATGTCACCGGAACGTTCACGCAGGTATTCGTCGTCGATTTCGGAGAACGCCTTGATGTAGCGCTGCGAAACCTTGTTGAAACAGATCTCGATGTTTTTGCCGCTCGTCTCGAATTCGCGGATCGTTTCCGAAATCAGCGCCTGATCCTCGAGCACCAGAAGATGGGCGTCAAAAATCCGCGCCTCGTCCGGACCGAGGTTCTTGTCCACCTCGGACATGATTTTCTGGATCTGCTGGCGCGTCACCAAGATCGCCTGTTCAAAACGGGCGATCTCCTCCGCGTGCTTGTCAGGCTCCACTTGATAAGCCGGAACCTCCACGTCGCTCTGGATATACAAAAACGCCTGGCCATACGCTATTCCCTGCGAGGCGGAGATGCCTTGCACCAGGGTTTCGGTTTTACCGCGCTTGTCCGTGGGCATTCAATGTGTCCGTAGGCCGGGGTTGGATTTGGGACGCCAGACGATAACGGCTTCGCGGCGCACCGGGTCAACTCGCTTTTGTTAATCCGCGCCGGGTTTTTGCAACAACTCAAACCAGTCGCGTTTCCGTCACAAAAGCTTCCTGCCCCCAAAGTTCGCGAATGCGGTTCGTGATCGCATCCACCGGAGCATCGGCCGGGAGGAATGCAAAGCAGGCGCTGCCACTCCCGCTCATGCGCGGAACGAGCGCGAACTCGGTCCGCAAACATTCCAACGCCACCGGCAGTGCGATGAATTTCGTGAATGCCGGCGCCTCCATATTATTAAAGAGCAGCGCCTCGCCCGGCGCCGTCACATCGGACAGCCAAGCGCCCAACCGCGCCTCCGCTTCCTCCGCCGGAAGATAACTCGCCGGTGCAGCCGCCGCCATCTGGCGATAAGCCCAGGCCGTATTGATGCCGAACGGCGGTTTAAAAATGAGCACGCGTCGCCCGCGTAACCGCTCCGCCGCGACCGATGGCAACGGCTGCACGTCTTCGCCGCGACCACGCATGATGACGGGCCCGCCCTGCAAAAACAGCGAGCAATCCGCGCCCAATTGCCCGGCGATGCCGGCCAGCCCGGCCAAGTCGAGCGGTTCGCCGGCAAGGCGATTGAGCGCACGCAAGGCCGCCGTCGCGTTACTGCTTCCTCCACCCAGTCCCGCGCCCATCGGGATCCGCTTTACCAGTGAAAAATGCGCCCCGCCCGTCCAACTCGCGGCCGCGGCAAATGCCCGGGCCGCCTTCAACACGAGGTTGCTCTCATCGATCTCCAGCCTCGGATCATCGCACTCCATCGAGAAGTTCGCATCGCGCAGTTCGACGGTCAGCGTGTCGCCAAACTCGACCGGCGTCACGACCGACACGAGGTCATGAAAACCGTCCGTTCTCCGACCGGTGATGGCGAGAAAGAGATTAAGTTTCGCGGAACTGGGGACAATGAGGTGTTTCACAAGGGCGCCTCTTCATGGACACAACATCTGCCATCGTTGGGCCAGCCCCGATTTTGGTGTTTTTAATTCCTGTCCGTTAGTGTCCATTAGTGGCTCATACAGCTCATGCCTTGCGATCTCATCCTCGCCCTCGACGT
Source organism: Opitutaceae bacterium (assembly GCA_024711005.1). GTDB lineage: Bacteria > Verrucomicrobiota > Verrucomicrobiia > Opitutales > Opitutaceae > Rariglobus. Next base: position 11,689 of record JANJTQ010000026.1, read on the forward strand.
TCCCACCCGTGAAGAAGCCGCACCGCTCCTCCGCCAGCTCCGCGGCGAGCTGCGTTGGGTCAAAATCGGTCTCCAGATGTTCACCGCCTACGGTCCCGATTACGTGAAGGCGGTCGCCGACGAGGGCTTCAACATCTTCCTCGATCTCAAACTTCACGACATTCCCAACACCGTCGCCAAGGCCGTCGAGTCCCTCGCTCCGCTGCCCATCGGCATGCTGACGCTCCATACGTCCGGCGGCCGCGAGATGATGAGCTACGCCCGCAAAGCCCAACTCGCCTCCAAGCCCGACCTGCTCCTTCTCGGTGTCACCGTGCTCACGTCGATGGATGCGACCGGCCTCGCCGAACTCGGCGTCAACGTCGCTCCGGAAGTGCAGGTCTCGCGTCTCGGCAAGCTCGCGTCCGACGCAGGGCTCACCGGCCTTGTCTGCTCTCCGCTCGAAGTCGCCCTGCTGCGCTCGCAACTCCCCGCCGGCATCCAACTCGTCACCCCCGGCATCCGCCCGGCCGGCGAAGCCGGTGGCGACGATCAAAAGCGCATCATGACTCCCGCCGACGCCGCCCGCGCGGGCTCCAGCTACATCGTCGTCGGCCGTCCCATTCTCAAAGCCAAGGACCCGGTCGCCGCAACACGGGGGATCCTCGCGGAGCTCGGATCCAAGGGCTGAAGGACTGAAGGGCTGAAAAGCTGAAAGAAAACACCGCCGACCAGCCCGCCCTTCACCTCCGCTTCCGCCTCCTTCAGCCTTTCAGTCCTTCGGCCCTTCAGCCTTTCTCTTCCGCCACCTTCAGCCTTTCAGCCCTTCAGCCTTTTTCCTCCCTATGCCCCGCACCGCCGCCATCCTCCTCGCCGCAGGCAGCGGCACCCGCATGAATGGAATCGTCGACGACAAGGTCCTCGCGCTTCTCGGCGGACGTCCCTTGTTCGTTCACGCCGCCACGGCCTTCGCGGAGAGCGGCGTGGCCGATTTCTACGTCATCGTTTACCGTGATCAAAAACAGATGCTCGAGCTGTCCGCCTATGCGCCGACACCCGCGCTCTTCGTTCCCGGCGGCGCCCGGCGTCAGGACTCCGTCGCCGCCGCCCTCGCCGCGCTGCCGCCCGACATCGGCAAGGTGTTCATTCACGACTGCGCCCGCCCGTTCGTGCGCGTCGATCAACTCATCGCGCTTCACAAAATCGTTCTCCGCGAAGACGCCGTCGTGCTCGCCCATCGCGTGACCGATACGATCAAAGAGCACCGCAACGACGGACACCTGAAGTCCTTCGATCGCGAAAAGCTTTGGGCCATGGAAACCCCGCAGGTGTTCGCCCGCGATCTCATCGTCGAGGCCTACGCTCGCGTCGCCAAAAAGAAACTCCGCATCACCGACGATGCCGCCGCCGTCGAGTTATTGAAGCATCCGGTCGCCATCCTGGAAAACCCGCACGCCAACCCGAAGCTCACGACACCCGCGGATCTGCCGTGGTTCGAATATCTGCTCACGCAACAGTAAGCAGCCAGCCCGCACGCGATTCATGATTCTGCCAATGGTTCCCCACGTCGCAACCGTCCCCTGCGTCCCATTCCGATGAACCTCCGGATCGGCCACGGTTACGACATCCACCGCATCGTCGACGGAAGGCCGCTCGTTCTCGGCGGAGTGCGTTTCGAAACCGACTACGGCCTCGAAGGGCATTCCGACGCGGACTGCCTCACCCACGCGGTTTGCGACGCGCTTCTCGGGGCCGCCGGGCTCCCCGACATCGGACACTTTTTCCCGAACACCGATCCGGCCTACAAAGGCATCGATTCGCAGGTGCTCCTTCAACGCGTGACCGCCGAACTCGCCACCCGCGGTTGGCAAATCGTGAACCTGGACGCCTCGCTCATCGCGGAGAAACCCAAGATTTACCCGCGGCTCGCCGAGATGAAAGCCGCCCTCGCCCGCTCCACCGGACTCGACGTGTCACAGATCGGCCTCAAAGCCACGACCAACGAAGGCATCGATCAAATCGGCCAAGGCCTCGCCATCGCCGCCCACGCCGTGGCGTTGATCTCCAAAGCTTGATCAGCCGAGAGGCGCCTGAAGCCGCCCCGCGCCCCATCGCCCATCCGGCCGGCAACAAACACCATCAACCTCAACAACCCAATTCTAATCCCGTCGAATTCGAGGGAATTAGCAGTCAGACATCTTCCGAAGGTCGCTCTCCTGAAACTCCAGTCCGCGGACACAAACTCCGTCACCTTTCCTCTCCTCGCCGCCCCTTCCGTCTTTCGTGTATTTCGTGTGTTTCGTGGTTAAAATTCCGTGATCTCCTCCCGTTTCCATTCCGTCTTTTTGTGCCTATTCGCGCTTTTTGTGGCCATCCCGTTCGGCCTGACCGGCTGCCTCAAACGCGAGACCGCCGTCGAACGCGGCAACCGTGACCAGATCCTCCATCGCGGCATGGGACCCGAGGTCGCCGATCTCGACCCTCATATCGCCACCACCGCCAACGACTACACCGTCCTCTCCGCTTTGTTCGAGGGCCTCGTCGGCGAACACCCCAAAACCCTCGCCCCTGTCCCCGGTGTCGCCAAGCGCTGGGATGTTTCTCCCGACGGTCTCACTTACACGTTCCATCTGCGCGACGACGCCAAATGGTCCAACGGCGACCCCGTCACCGCTCGCGATTTCCTCGGCTCCTGGCAACGCGTGCTCACTCCGTCGCTCGCCGCCGACAACGCCTACCTTCTCTACATCGTTCAGAACGCCGAGGGGTTTCACAAAGGTCGAATCGCCGACTTCGCCGAGGTCGGTTTTTCCGCGCCCGACGAACGCACCGTGCGCATCACCTTGGAGCACCCCGCGTCTTATTTCCTCTCGCTTCTGCAACACT
>JANJTQ010000027.1 GCA_024711005.1 Opitutaceae bacterium
GCTCTGCCGACTAACGGCGCGGGACCGCGCGCCCGCCTGGTGTGGGGCGCGGGGCCCCCCCCGCCGCCCGCCCGCGACCGCCACTCCGAGGCGCGCAAGTCGGCCCAGGTAGAAAGCTGCTCCCGAGTGCCCGGTGTGGCGTGAGACCAGTCCCAGTTAACGCTGAGGGTGCGGTCGGTAACAGAGTCCGTGAAGACCAAGGTGGCGGGCCCGTGTGCTTCGGTGGCGAGGCGGGCGTGGAGTTGGATGATTTGCTCGGTGGGACGCTGGCTGACGGTGTCGTTGATCACGTCTTTTTTGGAGATCGTGAGGCCGAGCTTTTCGAGAAGCTCGGTGTCGATCGGAACGCGTTCGGTGTTGTAATTCGTATCGAGTACCCAGTGCCGGCCATCGTCCAGAGCAGGGGTGAGTTCGAGGAGCAGGGGGGTGGGAGGAGTATCACCGCGATTGGTGTGGGAGGGGATGTGGGCGTTGGGCACCAGACCGATGTCGGCGATTTCCTTGCGGAACTCCGCCATGCGACGGGCCTGTTCTTCATCGGACAAGGGCTTCTCATCGGGTTTACGCACACGGTCGTTGTAGGCGACGAGTTCGAGGAGCGCGGGGTCGTCAAAGCAGGCGGGGCCGCGATCGCCGTGTTGCTCGGCGTAGTTGCGCAGCAGGTAATAGTGGGTGGTGAGGCTCCATCGGTCGTCGCGGAGTTGAGCGTCGATGCGATTGGCGAGCGTGCGAACACCGTCTCCGTGGAGAGCTTCCCGGTTGGTTGTCTCGTAGAAAATCTGCGAGAGTCCGCTGTCGGCGGACGGTTGCGCGAGCGTCCAGTTTCCGTCGGCGGGCAGTCGAGTTTCGCCGGAGATCAGGGTGATGCCGAGCGTTTCGTCATGATAACGCGTGGTGTTGGCGACGTCGGTCGCGGTGACTGTGACGGCTGTGAAAGCGGCGAAGACGATGAACAGGGGTAAGGCTGGGAGGTGCATCTTATTGGCGTGATGCAGGGGGCTTGGACGGAGTAAGGCGACGATGTTTTTGTACGACGGCGGGGTAGTGATTTGGATTCTTAAAATCATTAGCGTGCAGTGGTTCGCGGACGTCGGACGGGATGGGATACAAAAAAACGGTCCGCTTTTGAACGGACCGCTGATCGACTCCCTTGAGCTTAGTTTGCCTCGGACGCGATGTGGTCGCCAGAGCTCGTGACGAAGCTCTGCGCTGCCGGTTAGTCGTAAACGCTGGAGCGGTGACCGGCCTTGACCAAAATCACGACGAACTTGCCGTCGTCGAGTTCGCAGATGAGCCGATAGTCCTGCATGCGGTAGCGCCAGAGGCCGTGCAGTCCGCCGCGGAGCGGTTTTCCGAATGCACGCGGATCGGCGCAGCCTCTGATCCGCTTATTCAGGAAGTCGAGGACTGCGCGAGCGGCGGAGGGGCCGAGGTCGCGCAGTTCGCGCAATGCCAGGTCATCGATCTTATAGTCCCAACTCACGCCGTGCTTCCTCCCCTGTGAAGAGACGGCCTTTTCCTTCCTTGCGGCGGGCGATACGGTCAAGGGCGATGGCGGCATCCACCTCGTCCTGGATGAGTTCCTTGAGTGAGGACGTGAGCTGGGCAAGGGCCATGCCGTCGGGATTGGCGGCGCGTTCGAGAGCGGCCTGCTTGATGAATTTCGCGGGGGTCATGCCTTGCTTGCGCGCGGCGGCGGCGATGCGGCGCTTTTCAGGGCCGGCGAGGCGGATGGAGGTGGGGGCGAGCGCGGTTGCCATGATGACTACAAATGTAGTCGGTTCGGCTTGTTGTCAAAAAAGAAGCGTTGCTGAACAGGCATCACGAGGATCGGCGAAGCTGACGTTGGACGCGAGCGTGGCGTGCAGGACGACAGGCCGGGCAGCCGAACGACGGGAGGCAGGCCGAAGTGCGGAGGTTACGTGAACGTCTCCGCCGACGGGGGTGGCGGCGCGACAAGTCTCGCCGTCGAAAGCGGCGAGAACTCGCCGCACTCCAGAAGGTCGCGACCTTATCGTTTCAGATCGCGTGGATGGCGCTTTTGCTGACGGCGAGCGCGGCTTCCTTGACAGCTTCGCTCATCGTCGGGTGGGCGTGGATCGTGCGGGCCAGGTCTTCGGCGCTGCCGCCGTATTCCATGTGCGCGACAATCTCACCGATGAGTTCGCCGGCATTCTTGCCGAGAATCTGCGCGCCAAGGAGTTTGTCGGTTTTGGCGTCGGCGATAATTTTGACGTAACCGTCGCCGGCGTCGTTCGCCAAGGCGCGGGCGTTGGCGGCGAAGTTGAATTTGCCGACGTTGACCGCGATGCCCTTTGCCTTGGCGGCGTCCTCACCCAGGCCGACGGAGGCGACCTCGGGTTCCGTGTAGATGATCGCGGGCATGAGGTCCCAGTTGATGTGTCCGTGTTTGCCGGCGATCCACTCGGCGACGGCGACGCCGTCTTCCTCGGCTTTGTGCGCGAGCATGGGGCCGTCGATCACATCGCCAATTGCCCACACGCCGGGGGCGGTGGTCTTGAGATGAGCGTCGACCTTGATGCGCTTCTTGTCGGTGAGCTCCACGCCGGCGGCGGCGAGATTGAGATTGTCGGCGTAGGGTCGGCGGCCGACGGAGACGAGGACCTTGTCGGCGGGGAACTCGAGGACTTTGCCGTCGCGCTCGGCGGTAAGGATGCCCTTGGAAAAACCGGTGACCTTGGCGCCGCATTCGATTTTGAGGCCCTGCTTTTGGAGCAGACGGGTGAAGTTGCGGACGATGTCGTCGTCGTTGGTCGCGGCAATCTTGGGGAGGAATTCGACAATGGTGACGTCGGCGCCCAATCGCGCCCAAACGGAGCCGAGTTCGAGTCCGATGGCGCCGCCGCCAACGACCACGAGTTTCTTCGGGACGGAAGTGAGCGTGAGGGCCTCGGTGCTGGAGATCACCGTCTCGCCGTCGAATTTCATGAACGGCAGCTCGACGGGAGCGGAGCCGGTGGCGATGACGATGTTCTTGGCGGTGAGTTCGGCGGTGGTTTCCGGAGCGCCCGCAAGCGGGCCGCCTACGACGGAGACAGTGTTGGCGGAGGTGAACCGCGCCTCGCCGGTGAAGACGGTGACCTTGCGGGCCTTTGCGAGGGCGGCGACGCCGCCGGTGAGTTTGGCGACGATGCCGTCCTTCTTTTTGATCATCGCCGGGACGTCGATGGAGACGCCGTCGATTTTGATGCCGTGGTCGGCGGCGTGTTTTTGCGCAAAGAGGAAGTGCTCGGAGGAGGCGAGCAGGGCCTTGCTGGGGATGCAGCCGACGTTGAGGCAAGTGCCACCGAGCGTGGCGCGTTTCTCGATGAGGGCGACCTTGAGGCCGAGCTGCGCGGCGCGGAAGGCGCATACGTAGCCGCCGGGACCGGCGCCGATGACGATGAGATCGAAGGATTGGGAGGACATTTTTTAAACCGCGAAGAACGCGAAGAGTCGCGAAGAACGGAGGGCTGGGACCTGGCGATCCTTCGCGTTCTTCGCGGTTAACATTAGACGCTGAGGAGGAGGCGGGTGGGGTCTTCGATCGCCTGTTTGATTTTCACAAGGAAGGTCACGGCTTCTTTGCCGTCGACGAGGCGGTGATCGTAGCTGAGGGCGAGGTACATCATCGGACGGATGACGACTTGGCCGTTCACGGCGACCGGACGGTCGTTGATCGCGTGGAGTCCGAGGATCGCGCTTTGTGGGGCGTTGATGATCGGCGTGGACAACATGGAGCCGAAGATGCCGCCGTTGGTGATCGTGAAGCAGCCGCCCTCGAAATCGGGCAGGGTGAGTTTGCCGTCACGGGCTTTCTTGGCGATGTCACCGATGGCTTTTTCGATACCCGCCATGTCGAGCTGATCGCAGCCGCGCACCACGGGGACGACGAGGCCCTTGTCGGTCGAAACGGCCATGCTGATGTCGTAGTAGTGGTTTTGAATGATCTCGTCGCCGTCGAGCTGGGCGTTGACGCCGGGCACTTCTTTGAGCGCGTGGACGACCGCCTTGGTGAAGAAGGACATGAAGCCGAGCTTCACGCCGTTCTTCTTTACGAAGTCATCCTGGTATTTTTTGCGCAGCTCCATCACGGCGGACATGTCGACCTCGTTGAAGGTCGTGAGCATGGCGGCCTCGTGCTGGGCGGAGACCAGGCGCTTGGCGATGGTCTGGCGGAGCTTGCTCATCTTGACGCGCGAGCGTTTGCCGGCGGCGGGCATGGAGACAACCGGAGCGGAGGAGGGAACGGCGGCGGCGGGCGCGGCGGCGATGGCGGCGACGACCGTGGCGGCGGCGGGTTTCTCGGCGGCGGCGAGGACATCGCCCTTGGTCACACGACCGGCTTTGCCGCTGCCGGTGATTTTTGAAACATCCACCCCGGTCTCGGCCGCGACGCGGCGGACGGCGGGGGATTGCTCGGTGGATTTGGCGGCGGCTTTCGGCGAGCTCGCGGTCGCCGCCACGGGGGCGGCGGGAGCGGATGACGCGGGGGTTGTTCCACTCGCGGACGGGTCGATGGTGGCGACGACTTCGCCGATTTTGACCTCGGTGCCGGGCTGGACCTTGAAGGAGATTTTGCCGGCGGACTCGGCAATGCCTTCGGAGGTGATCTTGTCGGTTTCCAGTTCGAAGAGAGGCTGGTCCTTTTTGACGATATCGCCGTCGGCGACGTGCCACGTGGAGAGCACGCCGGAACTGATGGATTCGCCGAGGGGCGGGATTTTGACTTCGATAAGAGACATGTGGAGGGGATGAATTTTTTAACCGCGAAGTGCGCGAAGAATCGCGAAGAAGGGAACGGAGCGAACTTGGCGATGCTTCGCGTTCTTCGCGGTTTGATTTTTAGATCGTGAAGGCGTCTTTGAGGAAGGCGGCGAGTTCGCGTTTGTGGACGGCGAGGGAGCCGACGGCGGGGGAGGCGGAGGCGTCGCGGCCGGCGTAGGCGGCCTTGCGTCCGAAGATCTCCTCCAACTGCGGCGCGATGAAGCTCCAGGCGCCGTTGTTTTGGGATTCTTCCTGGCACCAGATAAGTTTCGCCTTGGCGTAGGTTTTGGCGATCTCGGCGAGCTTGTCCTTGTGAAGCGGATACAGCTGCTCGATGCGAACGATGGCGGTGTCGCTGGCCTTGTTCGCGGTGCGGTAGGCGTCTAGGTCGTAGTAGACCTTGCCGGAACAGAGGATGAGGCGTTTGGCGGATTTGTCGGCGCCGGAGTCGTCGATGATCTCCCGGAAGCCGCCGGTGGTGAACTCCTCGATTTTCGAGGTGGCGACGGGGGAGCGCAGGAGCGACTTGGGTGACATGATGATGAGCGGCTTGCGGAAATCGCGCTTCATCTGGCGGCGGAGGGCATGGAAGTAGTTCGCCGGGGTGGTGATATTCGCTACCTGCATGTTGTCCTCGGCGCAGAGCTGGAGGAAGCGTTCGAGGCGGGCGCTGCTGTGCTCGGGACCCTGGCCCTCGTAGCCGTGGGGCAAGAGGAGAACCATGCCGCTCATGCGCTGCCATTTCGATTCGGAGGAGGCGAGGAACTGGTCGATCACGACTTGGGCCCCGTTGGCGAAGTCGCCGAACTGGGCTTCCCAAATGCAGAGCATCTGGGGGTAGTCGAGGGAGTAGCCGTAGTCGAAGCCGAGCACGGCGGCCTCGGAGAGGAGCGAGTTGTAGACGCAGAAGCGCTCCTGCTTGTCGTCGAGGTTGAGCAGAGGGACGTATTTCTCGCGGGTGTCGGAGTCGTAGAGGACGGCGTGGCGATGGCTGAAGGTGCCGCGTTCGCAATCCTGTCCGCTGAGGCGGACGGGGCTGCCTTCGACGAGGAGGGTGCCGAAGGCCAGTGCTTCGCCGAAGCCCCAGTCGATCGGGCCGCCGTCCTTGTGGGCCTGAATGCGCGCATCGAGGAGCCGCTTGATCTTGGGGTTGACCTTGAAGTTTGCGGGGACCCGGGTGAGTCCGGCGACGACCTTGGCGAGCGTGTCGGCGGAGACGCCGGTGGGCACGGAGGCGTGGCTGTAGCCGGGTTGGAAGATCGCGGTCGAGCCGGTGAATGGGCTGGTGGTCTGGCCGGCGGCGGCGGTGGCGGCCTCGGCGGCCTTGGCCTTTTCGAAAGAGGCCTCCATGGCGGCGGAGTATTCGGCCTTGATGGCCTCTGCGCCGGCGGCGCTCAAGACGTCATCCTTGACGAGGCGTTCGGAGTATGGGGTGGAAATGAGCGGGTGCGCGGCGATCTTCTTGTAGAGAACCGGCTGGGTAAAGGCGGGCTCGTCGGCCTCGTTGTGGCCGTGACGGCGGTAGCAATACATGTCGATCACGACGTCGCGCTGGAACCGCACGCGGAATTCGAGGGCGAGGCGCATGACATAGCAGACGGCCTCGGGGTCGTCGCCATTCACGTGGAAGACGGGGGCCTCGATGAGCTTGGCGACGTCGGTGCAGTAGCGCGTCGAGCGGGCGTCGGACGGATTGGTGGTGAAGCCGATCTGGTTGTTGATGACGAAATGAA
>JANJTQ010000223.1 GCA_024711005.1 Opitutaceae bacterium
GGAGTCTCGTCGGTCGCGGCGTGCAACACATCCTCGACTCCGCAACGAATCCAACGGGTGGAACCGTGCAGTGATTCGCGATTTTGTTCGGCGGCGGTCAACAGCGTCACCGGCACATCCAGCATTTCGATCCAGGAGCGCAGCACTTTGCTCGTCGGCCAGTTTTCGAGACACACGATAAAGTCCGGCTTCAGCCGCTCCGCCACCGCCGGCGACCGCAACAGTACGTCATACGTGGTCACCACCGGCGCTCCGTCCGTCGCGTGCGAACGCAAGGGATTCAGCGCATCCGCCAGCACCGGCCAGCCGCGTTCTCGCGCAAGCAGCCACACCGCATCGCTCCACCGTTTCGGGTCCGCAGGCTGCGCAGGCCCCGCGATGATCAACCCGCGACCCTTGGCCGGAAGCGCCACCCGGGTGAACGGCTCCGGCTTCGGAGACGCCGACTCCGCAAAAAAACCGTCCCAATCGCAAATCCCCAAAGCCGTCGCCGTCCCATCGGCGATGGGTGCCAACGGATCGCGAAACGGCGCGTTCAGGTGCACCGGGCCACGCTGCGCACGATCGACCGCGTGCGCCACGGTTTGGCGAAGATAACGCAGGAGAGGCACCTTCGCCTCCGGCAGACAAAATTCGTGATAAAATCTTACGAACCCGCCAAACAGCTTCTGCTGATCGATGGTCTGGCCGGACGAACAATCGCGCATCTCCGGCGGACGATCCGCCGTGATCACGATCAGGGGCACGCCGCTTTCATTCGCCTCGATGACCGCCGGAAAATAATTGGCGCCCGCCGTGCCGCTCGTGCACACGAGTACGACCGGCCTCGTTGTTTGTTTGGCAAGACCCAGCGCGAAAAACGCCGCCGAGCGTTCGTCCAACACGGGAATTGCCTCGATCCCCGGATGCCGCGCCAGCGCCATCGTGAGCGGAGTCGATCGCGATCCCGGAGACACCACCGCGTGCGTCACCCCGCGCCGCACCAGCGTTTCGGCCAGCACGCTACACCACAAGGTGTTGGTATTCCGGACATCCAGCTCGTTCATGAGCCGGCCACCGTATCCGCCTCCCGCTCCAGCTCAACCGCGAACACCGGACGACACCAAAATCATGCATCCCGCCGCGCCGATCGCTGGTTTCCTGTTTTCCCCGCGCTTGACTCCACCCGGCCCGATCCCGCAACGTCGCCGGCTCACCTTTAAAAACTATGGGCCAACAATCCAACAAACACATCAAGAAGAAGCGCCGCATCGCCTACCACAAACGTAAGAAAGAACTCGCGGCCGCCGCCAAGAAGCCCGCCGCCAAGGCGAAGAAGTAACCGGCTTCACCTCCGACTCTTTAAAACCGCAGCCTTACCGCTGCGGTTTTTTGTTGGCCCGAACTCAACACGAAGAACCGAGCGCCAAACTCGGGCGGCGCGACACCCTGGCCCGGAACAGTCGAATCATCCGGCCTTCGCAATCACCGCGAACTTCCCGATGATTCCGTCAAAGCTGCCATTCGAGAAAAAGATCACCACGCGTGGCTTGCCGGTTGCCTTCGCCGGCAGTGACGCCTCAACCAGTTTTTCCAACACCTCCGCATTCGTGGCCGCGGTGAAACCTCGAATTCCCCGCGCACCGAGATACTCGATCACTGCGACGGAATCGAAGCGCTCCTCCGCCTTCAATTTGTCGGCACGGTTCACCGCTCCGAGATAAACCTCGTCGGCGCCCGCCAGCGCGCTCATGAAGCCGGCCTGCAGCGTCTGGGTGCGCGCGGTATTGCTCCGCGGTTCGAACACCGCCGTGAGGATCGCCCCGGGGAAGCGGTTTCGAAATGACTTGAGCGTTTCCGCCAGCGCCGTCGGGTGATGTCCGAAATCCTCGATCACCGTAAGCTCCGGCGTGCTCACCAGCACCTCCTGCCGACGTTTCACTCCGCGAAACTTTCCCAAGGGGGCGAGAGACAGCCCGGTCGGTTTCTCAGGAGATACGACCAGCGCCGCCGCCGTCGCCGCCATCGCCGCGTTACGTGCATTATAAAGACCGGGAGTCGTCCACGTTACCCGTCCCCACACTTCAGCCCCCCATAACAGCGTGAAACTCACACCGGCGGACGTCTCGGAAAATTCCGCGATACGCACGTCGTTGTTTTCGCCGGTGCCTACGCGCACGACTCGAGTCCACGGCAGTGCGCCAAGTGCGCTCAGGTTGTCGTCGTCGCCGTTCATCACCACAAAACCGTTGCGCGGCACAATTCGTGTCAGATGGGAAAACGTCCGCTGCACGTCGGCCAGATCGCGAAAGATGTCCGCGTGGTCGAACTCCAGGTTGTTCAACACCGCGACATGCGGCGCATAGTGAATGAACTTCGACCGCTTGTCGAAAAACGCGCTGTCATACTCGTCACCCTCGATCACGAACGGATCGCCCGGTGTCCCGAGGTGATTGCCCATGGGCGGATCGATCGGTACGCCACCGATCAGGAACCCTGGATCGCGCCCGTTTTCCCGAAGCAAAAACGCGGTAAGCGAAGTCGTGGTCGTCTTCCCATGCGTACCGCACACGACGATATTTTTTCGCGTCTTGAGAACCGTGTCGTGGAGCAGCGCGGGCAGCGAGGTGAACGGGAGGACGCGTTCGTCCAGAAGCCATTCGACCTCGGGATTGCCGCGGGACATCGCGTTGCCAATCACGACGAGATCGGGTGCCAGTTTTTCGAGCCGTGCGGGGTCGTAGCCTTCGTGCAAGGTAATCCCGGCATCGGCCAGGACGGTACTCATGGGCGGGTAAACGCCGGTGTCGGCGCCGAGCACCTCATGCCCGGCCGCGCGCGCCAGCAGCGCCGCGTTGCCCATCGCCGTTCCACAAATGCCCATGAAGTAGATTTTCATTCAATGTCCGAGTGTGGGCCGACGATGGAGCATAATCAGCCGCCCCGTGAAGTCCGTTTTCTTCGGCCTGTGTTTATCGTGCGCCTTTACCTCGCAAACCAACTCGGCAGGAAAGAACGCACCATCCGGGGCACCCGCTCCGCCTCCACCTCCGATCCCCTCCTCTGCACCAAGCACTGGTTCACGCCCATGCCGGGCACACGAGGCGGGCCAGCGGCCCGTGCCGCCGAGGGCAACGCCGGACCAGCGCCCTTTCTCGCTTCACTCGCAGAGCGCCAGCGATGGCCCGGCCTATTTCGCAGGCACACCCGAACGCAAAGAATGCTTGGAGTGTCAGGACCGGACGACCATGCACTCCAAGGGGCGTCTTTGACCTCGACCGCTACTCCACTCGTTGCGTCCTTACTCTCTTCCTGCCTTCGCGCGTACACTCCGAACCGCTGAATCTAGAATGAAAACATCAGACCGCGTTCATCCCTATCCCTGGTTCCTCGTCGTACTCCTCGTCGTCTGCACGCTTCTGCAAGGATGCGCTTCGTCCACGACCGCGTCGCCCTGGACTCGCGCCACATGGAACCACGAATCCGCCTGGATCGGCGACACCGGTGAATGGCGCGCCATCGTCTCCGAACATCGCGCCCGCTTGATCTACCTCGGACCGAAAGACGGCAAAACCAACCTGCTGTACGCGCCCTTCGCTCCAGAAGACACCCGCCCGCGTGGCGGACATATTTTCTGGCTCGGGCCGCAATCCGAATGGACCGGCAAATGGGGCACTTGGCCGCCTCCCGACGAGTGGGAGCAACTGCCCGCCCGCCTTGCCGAAGTCCGGGCGAACTGGCTGCACCTGACGTTGCCCCGCCCGGATAAGACCCGGCCACAATTGAGCCGCGCCTATTGCTGGAAGAACGGCGTGTTGCACTGCCGCGTCGCCTGGGCCGGAGGCGTGGGCGACCACCAGGCCATCCAAATACTGCAGTTGCCGCCTCACGCGATCGTCGAGGCCCTCCCTTCGCCGACCACCACCCCGGGCTTCGTGCGTTTTGACACCAAAGGAAAACAGACGCGCACCCACGAGGCCCTTGGCGAAAGCGCCACGCGCGTCTCCGCAAAAACCCTGCGCATGCAATCGCGAGTCGATCCCGATAAATACGGCTTCCCTCCGCACACGCTGAACGCCCGCATCGGCGACCATGGCCTGGCGCTGGGCGCGGGCGCATGGGAAGGCGTCGCGATGGAATCCCCCGATCACGGCTTCGACACCCAGGTCTTTCTCGGCGGGCAGAAATATCCCTTCGTTGAAATCGAACAACTCACGCCTCGCTTGAAAAACCGCGGCGAAACGGAAAACTCAGTCACGATCTGGATCAAACCAACGCGGCGCTTGTAACCTGCGCAACTATGAACATGTGCAGGAGAGCCCCCGTTTTGGCGACCGATGCGTTGGCTCATTCATTTTCTTCTGCCGCTTCTTTGTCGAAATGAGGCGATGAAGCACATGCCCGGCTCGCAGCCTTGGCTGGGTTTGGTCTTGATGCGCAACGCATCGCTTCACGATCACAAGGCGGTCGGCCCTGCGCTTGTGCTCGCGTCCTCACGCTTCGGTGCCGAGGGCTTCGACGAACTCCTTGATGTCGCGGAGAAGATGGAGGCGCTGCGACACTCTTCAGACCGGCAAGCAGCGAGGGCCATCGAAGCGATCTATGAGGACGAGGATTACAGACGCTTCCGGCGTCGCGCTCTGCCCGCCTGCGTGGGTGCTCCCGAACACATCCAACTTTTCGATGAGACGATGCGAGGGAATGATCTCCTTGAACTTCCCGGTGCCTACAAACGTCTCCCTCATCCTTTCACCGTCTTGTTCGCCAATACCGGAAATCCGGCGTGGTCGGGCGTGATCCCCGGGGCGATGCTTCCGCTGGTGATAGAAGTACTGCTGCGGGATCGCTTCAAAACGCCGCCGCCGCCGTCCGGCCGTCTTCAAATTCGCTCGCGGTACTTCAGCCCGCGTTCGGTGGCGTCCCCCGCTCTTACCCCAGCAACTCCTCGGCATGGGCCAGCGCGCTCTTTGCCGTGCGGTCACCGAGCATGCGGGCAAGTTCACTGATGCGAGCTTTCCGGTTGGCTTGTATTGGTGAAATGGTGACAACTGCGCGATCTTTGGACTGATCTTTTTCGACCACCAAGTGGCTGTCCCCTTGCGCCGCGACCTGCGGAAGATGGGTGATGCAGAGCACCTGATGGGCCTTGGAAATTCCGGCCATTTTCTCGCCGACAACACGGCCGATTTCTCCGCCCACATTGGCGTCCACCTCGTCAAAAACCAACACCGGGACATCATCGAGGTCGGCCAGCACGGTTTTCAGGGCAAGCATGACTCGTGCAAGTTCGCCGCTGGAGGCAACGCGGTTGAGCGGAAGCGCAGGCTCGCCGACATTGGGCGAGAACAGGAACTCGGCACCGCAATCCCCCGTCGGCCCGAGTTGGTCCAGCGGAACGATGCGGATCTGAAAATCGGCTTTCTTGAATCCCAGTTGGGCGATGCTCCCCGCCGCGATCTTGGCCAACGCACGCGCGGCCTTCTCGCGCAACACCCTCAGCACCGACGCCTCTTTGCGCGCGATGCGCTCGGCGTCGGCGATCTGTTTCTCGATGCGGATAAGCGTCCCCTCCAAGTCTCCTTGGATTTCCAGCCGGCGGCGCATGTCGTCCCGCGCTTCGATGACCGCACGCACATCGCCGCCGTGTTTGCGCTTCACCTCAAGCCACGTGTTCATGTTGGCCTGAAGTTGCTCGGCTTGCTCCGGGTCAAAATTGAATTGTCCACAAAGCGACTCGAACTCCGCTCCCAGATCGGCGAGTTCGATGCTCGCGGCCGAAAGTCGATCGGCGAGCGCCTTGCTCGCCGGGTCGAGATTTTCCAACTGGCGCGCTTCGCGGAGAAGCGACGCGACGCGGCCGGTGGCGCCATCCTCGCCGGTGAGTCCATTGGCCAGGGCCGCCGCAAGGCCGGTGAGTTCCTGTGCTTTGCTCAGACGCTGAAAATCGCGCTCCAGCGCCTCGATCGCCTCCTCGGTGAGGTCGAGCGCATCGAGGCGGGCGAGTTGATTTTCGAGAAACTTAATCTGATCGGGCGAGAGCTTGGTCTCGCCCGCAATGCGATCGCGCTCGGAGAGCAAGTCGCGCCAAACGCGGTACTTTTCCGCATAGGCCGCAAGCGCGTCACCGGATCGTCCGTAGAGATCGAGCAAATCGAGCTGACAACTCTCCTTGAGAAGGCGGCGCGGTTCGCTGGGACCATGAAAATCAATCCAAGCCTCGCCGAGGCGTTGGAGCGCGGCGAGTGTGGCGAGCCCGCCGTTGACGGTGAGCTTGGGTGCCTTGTCGCGCGGAAGGCTGCGCTTGAGGATAAGCATGCCCTCGTCGCACGGCGGCAGATCGAGTTCGGCCAGCAGCGAGTCGATCGCCGTGGTGTCTTCGAAATACAACGACGCCTCGACCTCGCAGGCGGCCGCGCCCTGGCGAATGAGGGTTTTGTCGGCGCGCTCGCCGGCCAGCAGCGAAAGCGCGCCAAGCAGGATGCTTTTACCCGCGCCGGTTTCTCCGGTGACGACCGTGAAGCCGGCCTCGAAGTCGAGAGAGACTTCTTCCAACAGTGCCAGATTTTTGATGCGAAGCGATTGGAGCATGGAAGCGCGTCGAGTGAGCTTGTTCGCGCGACGCGGGGCAAGTCGCTTTGCGCTACTTCTGTCACCCGCTGGACCCCGGTCATGCGCGAATGCCCGACGCCCCGTGGCGGAGATGAAAAAGACGAATAATTTTTCTTGCGGAGTGCCGGTGATCTCCTGCTTACTCCGCGACTCGTTTTCGTCGGACCCTTAGCTCAGTTGGTTAGAGCGTTTCCTTGACATGGAAGAGGTCACTGGTTCGAGTCCAGTAGGGTCCACCATTTTTATAAAGTCGCTAAGTCGAACGACTTAGCGGCTTTTTCATGATAGAACGCACGCGCTCCAAGCTGCCGCGTCGGTATGCCTGTTCAACGCGCAGCGAACCACGCCAGCGCTTCTTTGCGATCGAGTGCGATCTGCGTGCGCAGCGCCTCCACTCCGTCGAATTTTTTCTCAGGGCGAAGAAAGCTCAGCCATTCAATGGTCAACTCATCGCCTTCGCCGAAAGGACAGTCCGCGAGCACATGAATTTCCAAGCGGGGACTCGTCGCGTTTTCGACAGTCGGCCGGAGTCCGTAATTCGCAACCGCCGGAAGCGACTCCGCTGTTTTCGCTCCCGACACCCGCACGGCATATACGCCGAACCGGGGACGCAGGTCGGGCTCCCAAGTGACGTTGAGCGTCGGAAATCCGAGCTGGCGTCCCAATTGTTTGCCGGGGGCGACCACGCCCTCCGCGAAATAGGTGTAACCCAGCAACGCATTGGCCTCCTCCATGCGCCCCTCGTCAAGATAGGCGCGAATGCGCGTGCTGCTGATGGGCTCGCCGTTTTGGTTGATGCGCGGAGCACTCACGATGGCGAGGCCATGCTTTTTTCCTTCGGCCACAAGCAGGGCGATGTCTCCACGTCGTCCACGTCCGAAACGCCAGTTCTCGCCCACATAGATCGTCGAGAGGGTCGGCAGCGCTTGTTTGAGGCGCGGTAAAAAATCTTCCGCCTCGATACCTGCGTAAACGGCATCGAAGGGCTGAGTGATCACCGCATCGACGCCGAGCCGGGCAAGCTGCCGGTTTTTCAAGGCGGGCGTCATGATCAGGCGCACGGGGTTCTCAGGTCGGAACAAGCGGCTCGGATGCGGCCAGAACGTGAGCACCACGGCAATGCCTCCGCTACGACGGGCCGAGTGCACGGCGGCCTCGATCACCGCATGATGCCCCAAATGCACACCGTCGAACATACCGATCGCCAGGTGCAAGGGCCGCGCAGGCAGTGCGGCGGAAGCGTCGGAGATCGAATTGTAGAAGCGGGTATTCACGCGATCGGTGTGGGATGACCTCTTTCCTCGTCCTTTTAATCGTTATCTTTCGTCACGAATGCGGACAGGCGCAGAAAAGATTAAAAAAAGAACGAAGCAGCCGGGAGCGGACTCAGCCGCCAAACGCGACGCTGGGGGCGGCCTCGTAGCCGGGAATGAGCACCTTCTCGATCTCGGAAGGCGTCATCTTCTGCAATTGCTCCAACGTGACCGCACGCGACACGTTGAGCGAGCCCGAGGAGATGCGACGCAAGGCCTTCAAGTGCGCACCGCAGCCGAGTCGTTGGCCGAGGTCGTGAGCGAGCGTGCGGACATAGGTGCCCTTGGTGCAGAGAACGCGAAAATCAATCTCGGGCGATTCCCAGCGCGTGAGCTCGTAGCTCATCACGCGAATGAAGCGCGGCTCACGTTCAATCTCTTCGCCGGCGCGGGCGCTTTTGTAGAGCGGCTTGCCGCCGATCTTGATGGCCGAGAACATCGGCGGAATCTGGTATTGGTCGCCGAGGAACCCGCTGAGCGCCTTGCGCACGTCGTCCTCCGAAAGCGCGGGCACCGGGGTCGTGGCAAGCACTTCGCCCTCGGCGTCCTGGGTGTTGGTGACTTCGCCAAGCTTGATGGTGCCGGTGTACTCCTTCTCGACGCTCATCAGGTATTGCGAGAGGCGCGTGGCCTTGCCGACAAGCATCACAAGCAAACCGGTCGCCATCGGGTCGAGCGTGCCGGCATGGCCGATGCGCTTCATTTTCAGGATGCCACGCAAACGCGCGACCACGTCATGCGAGGTATGCTCGGGCGGCTTGTCGATGAGGAGCACGCCGTCAAATTCGTGAACAGGCGCGCGCATCAGGTGGCGGATTTCCGTAACGCGTCCACCGAGGCGATCTGCTCGCCGAGGGCGACGACCACACGTGCCTTAAAATCGGCGATGGATGTGTTTTTGAGGTTGAGGCCGGCGGCGCACGCGTGACCACCGCCGTTAAAACCGGCGGCGATGCGGTCGACGCGATAAACAGGATCCTTCGAGCGCAGACTGGCCTTGATCGATCCGTCTTGCTCTTCGATGAGCACGCCGATTTCGACGCCCTCGATGGAACGCGCGTAATCCACCAGACCTTCGGCATCTTCCGGGCTGGTACCGGTGGCGGCATAGATGCCGTTGGGCAGCGTGCCGATGCAAACGCGTCCGTCGCATTCATAGCGAAGCGATGCCAAGAAACGTTGAAGAAGGTCCAGCTTGCCCGGGGTCTCGCGCTCGTAGAGTTCGGCGGCCGCGGCGGCAGGCTGGGCGCCGCGGGCCATGAGCTCGGCGACAATCAGGAACGTGCGTCGGGATGTGGAGCTGAAGCGGAACTGGCCCGTGTCGGTCGCGATCCCCGCGTAGAGAGACTGTGCGGCTTGGGCGTCGATCGGCAGATGATGATCGATGAAAAGACCGGCGAGAATCTCTGCCGTGGCGCACGATCCGACATCGATGAAGTTGTGTTCACCGTAACCGGAGTTCGAAAGGTGGTGATCAATGTTGGCGAACGGCGCGGGGAAACGCGCTTTGAATTGCGCCCCCGCCCTGCCCTGATCGGCGCAATCGACGTAGATCGCAGTCAACTCACCCTCGGGAAGGCCGTCGAAGCGCACCAGCGGCGTGTCACCCACCGCGAACTGAATACGACGCGGGACCGGGTCGGGGTTGGCGCAGATGACATCGATGTTGAGTGCGCGCAGCACGCGGGCGAGCGCGACCTCGGAACCGATGCAATCGCCATCGGGACGAGCGTGGGAAATAACCACCACCCGGCGGCCCGCGAGCGACCTCAGAAATGCGCCGAAACGCTCGTAAAATTCAGGATAGATCAACTCCACAACCGGCTTACTCCTTGTCTTCGGGTTGCGGCTGGGCGGCGTTCCGGGCTTTGTCCTGCTCGGCAATCTCATCGAGAACCGACAGGATGCGGTTGCCGCGCGCAGTGGACGTATCCATCGCGTAGGTGAAATGCGGCATGTTCTTGAGCACGACACGACGCCCCAGCTCGAAGCGGAAATCCTTGGAGTGATGTTTGAGCCAGCGAAGACACTTGATCTCGTCCTCTTCGTCACCGGTCACGGCGATGAAGACTTTGCCTTCATGAAGATCGGGCGAAACTTGAACGCCGGTGATGGTGATCGCGAGCGCCTCATCCTTGTAGCGCTTGCGCAGGATGTCGCTCAGCTCGCGCTGGAGGAGTTCGTTGACGCGAAGGGTGCGGGTGGACATGGGCGGTGACTAGTTACTGGAGCCTAGTTGCTAGAA
Organism: Opitutaceae bacterium; assembly: GCA_024711005.1. Lineage (GTDB taxonomy): Bacteria > Verrucomicrobiota > Verrucomicrobiia > Opitutales > Opitutaceae > Rariglobus. Next base: position 10,147 of record JANJTQ010000223.1, read on the forward strand.
GCCAGCGACTAAAAGCCATGAATTCAGAGCGAGGCGCGGACCTTTTGAATCTCGTAACACTCGATGACGTCGCCGATTTCGTAACCGTTGAAGTCGCCGAGCTTGATGCCGCATTCGATACCGGCACGGACCTCGTTGGCGTCGTCCTTGAAGCGCTTGAGCGTGCTGACCTTGCCTTCGAAGATGATCTCCTTCTTGCGACGCAGACGAGCGGAGGCGTTGCGCGTGATCTTGCCTTCGGTAACGAGACAGCCGGCCACGAAACCCTTGGCGAGCGGGAACGTCGCGCGCACTTCGGCGGCGCCGGTTTTGTTCTCCTTGAGGTCGGGATCGAGCATGTCGGCCATCATATCGCGGACCTTGTCGGCCAGCTCATAGATGATGCCATAGGTCTCGATGCGCACACCGTGATGCTTGGCGACGGCGGTGACGCCATTCTCCAGCTTGGTATTGAAGCCCACCACGACCGCGCCGGCGGCGCTGGCCATGAGAATGTCGGTCTTGGAAACGAGCCCCACCTCGATCGAAACAATCTCGATCGAGACCTTGTTGCTCTTGATGTTTTCGAGAACGTTGCGCACGGCCTCGGTCGAGCCGAACACGTCGGTCTTGACGATGAGTTTGAGAACCTTCGCCTGGGTGGCGGCAATGTTGGCGAAAAGACTCTCGACGGAGACTTCCTTGGGCGCGGCGTCGGCGGCGCCGACATTCTTGCGGATCAGGTGCTCGGCCTCTTCGGCGAGCTTTTCGGCTTCGCGGGCATTCTTGGCGGACTTGAACTCGGCTCCGCTGTCGGGCGCCCCCGACCAACCAATCACGCGCACCGGGGTGGCGGGAGGAGCCTCTTTGAGATTCTTGCCGGCGTCGTCGAACATCGCGCGGACTTTCGCCCAATGGGGACCGCATACGATGGAATCACCCACACGCAGCGTGCCACGCTGCACAATGACCGTGGCGAGCGGGCCGCGACCGACCTCGATCTGCGACTCGATGATGACACCACTGGCCTCGGTTTTCGCGTTGGCCTTGAGTTCCAGCACGTCCGCCTGAAGGAGAATCATGTCCAGCAGATCGGTCACACCGGTTCCCTTGATCGCGGAAACGGGCACAGTGACGGTCTCGCCACCCCAGTCTTCGGGGGCGATGTTGCGCTCCTGCATCTGCTGCTTCACGCGTTCGATGTTGGCGCCCTTCACATCCATTTTGTTCACGGCGACCATCAGCGTGACACCGGCGTTTTGTGCATGCTTGAGGGCTTCGTCGGTCTGCGGCATGAAGCCGTCGTCGGCGGCAACCACAAGGACGGCGATGTCGGTGACGTCGGCGCCGCGGGCGCGCATCTTGGTGAATGCAGCGTGTCCCGGAGTGTCGAGGAAGGTGATCTTGCGGTCGGCGTGTTCGATTTGATACGCGCCGATGTGCTGGGTGATGCCACCCGTCTCGCCAGCGGCGACGTCCGCCTTGCGGATGGCGTCGAGCAAGGAGGTTTTGCCATGGTCGACGTGGCCAAGAATACAGACGACGGGCGGACGCGGCGCGAGGTTCTGCATCTCGGCTTCGGCGGCGGCCTTTTCCTTGTTCTTGGCTTTTTCCTTGGCCGACTGCTGGGTCTGTTGCGCCGCTTCGCCGCGATGCTTGATCTCCAGCATGAAGCCGTGTTTCTCGGCAACCTTGATGGCGATCGGCTCCTCGATGGTTTGATTCATCGAGGCGAAAATTCCCATCTCCATAAGTTCGGAGATGAGTTTGAACGGCTTCATGCTCAGCGCAGTCGCGAAATCGCGGACGATGATCGGCGGCTTGAGATGGATGACCTTGATATCGCCCTCCGTGGTGATCGTGGCGGTCTGGGCAGGCGGAGTGGCCGGCATCGCGGGATTTCCGGGAGCGGACACGATGGCAGGCGGCGGTTTGGGCGCGCCGGGAATCGGCATCGGCGGGCGCGGAGCCGAGACCGGCATGGGAGCGGACGACGCGGGCTTGGCAACGGGCGGCGGGAGCACCGGGGCCGGACGCGGAGCCGATATAGTCACCGGCGGGCGCACTGGGGCAGGCGCTGAAACGGGGGCGGGACGCGAGAGGGGAGGCACCGGAGCGGGCGATGTTGAAGGACGCGGGGGCGGGGCTTGCGGAACCGAGACAGGACGTGGAGCCGAGACGGGGGCGGCGGGAGCCGGTGCGGCCGGAGCGGGTTTCGGCGGCACGACCGGAGCGGGAGCGGGCGATAACGCCGCAGCTTGGGCGGCCTTCGCTTCTTCCTTCTCACGCAGGACGTCTTCGGCGCTCTTCACGGTTGGAATTTTGAACGGTGCTGGCGCGGCTTCGTGCGCTGGTTCGGCAACGGCGGGAGCGGCGGCGGCGGCCTTGGCGGCAAACTCTTTCTCGATCTCCTCTTCGTAGATCTTATTGAGCGTGCTGGACACCGATTTTGTCTCCGCAGAAACGAAGCCACGCTCCTTGAGCAAGGCCAACATTTCCTTGGCCTCCATGTTATGACGTTTGGCGAGTTCGTGAATGCGGATGCTCATTAAGTAAGTAGCGGCTGAGAAAGGATGGGAGATTGAAGGGCTCTGCGCGCTTTATTGCGCGCTGCTCACGCTGGCGATAATGGTGGCAGCCTCTTCGGAAGAGAACCCGGCGTCGACGAGATCGTCGGCACCGACGCCCTCGAAGGCGGCGGGGGAATTGATTCCGATCGCGACGAGACGCTCGGCGAGCGTCGCATCCAAACCGAAAGTCTTCACGAGTGTGTCGATGGCGACCGCCCGAGGATCGGTGGAAACAGCGTGGAACTCTTCGATGTCCAGACGCCAGCCGATCAATCGGGAGGTTAAACGCGCATTCTGGCCTTTGCGGCCGATGGCGATTGCGAGGTCCTCGGTCGCAACCTTCAGCAGGATACGATGAGTCTTTTCATCGAGAATGATCTCGCGCGGCGCGGCCGGCTTGAGTGCCTCGATCACCATCTGCTTCGGGTCGGCAAAGTAGTTGATGATGTCGATCTTTTCGCCGTTGAGCTCGCGCACAATGGTCTTCACGCGAGCGCCACGGGCTCCAACGCAGGCGCCGACGGGATCGACCTTGGGGTCGGTACTGGTGACCGCAATCTTCGTACGATAACCGGGCTCGCGGGCGAAGGCCTCGATCTTGACGGTGCCATCGGCGATCTCGCCGACTTCGACTTCAAACAGACGGCGAACAAACTTCGGGCTGGCCCGGGTGAGCATCAACTCGGGGCCGCGCGGAGTGCTGTCAATGGAGAGCAGCAGGCAGCGGATGCGGTCGCCGGGCTGATATTCTTCGCCAGGGACCTGCTCTTTGCCGGAAAGGACGGCCTCGGCTTTGCCTAGGTCGACGAAAATGTCGTTACGCTCTTTGCGACGCACCGTGCCAGTGACGATGTTGCCGACCATGTCCTTGAAGTCGTCGTAAATGCGGTCCTTCTCGAACTGGCGAAGTTTTTGCATCACGGCCTGGCGGGCGGTCTGCGCGGCAATACGCCCCAGTGTGGACGGATCGATCTCCTTTTCGAGAATCTCGCCGAGCTGGATGCCCGGCTGAATCGCCTGGGCCTTTTCGATGTGGATTTCGGCCCGGGGGTTGCTAACCGAGTCAACAACCTTAAGTAGCGTCCAGGCGTGGAGTTGTCCGTTTTTAGGGTTGATATCGATCTTGATATCCTGACCCGAGTTAACGCCTTTAAGCGCAGCGGTTTTGATTGCATTGACGATCGCCGCAATCATGTCGGCGCGACCAATGCCCTTTTCTTTCTCCATGTATTCGAGAACTGAAAGAATTTCGCTGCTCATAGGATATGTATTTGGGAAAAAAAAGGCGGGCCGAATGGCCCACCTTTTGGAAAGTGAACGTTGTTAGAAAGGATCAAGGTAGCTTGCGCGGCAAAATCTTGTCAAGTCCCGCGCCGGTTGGAGGAGCCCCTTGCCCTTGCAAACGCGATTCATGGGCCAGCATCCAGCCTAACAAACCTTGAATTGGTCCCTGCGCAACCGGCCGAACACGTCCGTCGAATACGCCAAGCGCACGCAATACGCGCACTCCCGCCGCCGGCGCGTCCCCGGCGAACCATCCGGTCCAGGCCGCCTCCAGCTCCAGCCCGGTCTCGGCCGTCCAAAGCGGCATGAAGCCATCTCCGATCAAGTTGTCCAACCGGCTGCCGCTCAAGGCACCGCCGCAGACATCATCCTGCAAACGCGCACGCTGGTCGGTCAATCGCACCTTCCGCCGCCAATCTCCGGTGGATGTCGCCGCTTGGCTAACCGCCAATTCGCGAAGGCTGGAGCTGTCCCGCAGTCGCTCGGGCCAATTCGGTCGTGAGATGCACCACGCGGCGTACTGGCGCAGGCGCAACCTCGGATGATTAAGGGGCCGCACTCCCTGCAAGCTCCAGCGTCCGGTCTCCGCAAGGATCTCAAAAATGCGCCCTGCGTCTACCCGTCCGCTTGCCCACTCGTTCAATGGCAACGCCGACGCCGCCGACAACATCGGGGCACGATTGAATCGATAACCAAGAATCTCCAGCGCCGCATGGTGACACGCCCCCTCCCATCCCAGCCGCTTGATGCGCTCGCGGGCGAAATACACCTTGCTCCGCCACCGCTGCTCCGCCTGTGCCCGCAGCAGTGTATCCAGTTCTTGGTGACTGAGCGCCCCGAGAATTTCCTGCGCGTGATGCAGCGGTCGCCCCGCCAGCTGCTCCATGGCGTCCTCCTCGGCATATTCCTCCAGACCGTGGTGCAACAAGGGCAGCAGGCACAGCACGGGAATCGTCCGTCCGCCCGCGCCTCGCGTGCCGGTCTCGGCGCAGGGAAACAACACCACATGCAAAATCACGTTGTCGTAAGCGCTGTCGGTAAGGTGTCCGTGAGCGGCCCAATCTTTTGCATGGAGATGGAGCTCGACGTCCCCGGTGACCTCGCGGCCGGCAATCAACAACCGCGCTTGGGCGAAATCCGGTCCGCCCAGATGATTCCAACGCCCGGGGTGCAGAATCTTCAACGCCCGTCCATCGGCCGTCCGTGCCCCCGCACTATCGAAATCACCGCGCTGCCAAATCTTCTGCAGCAACCGTTCGGGAAAGGAGAAGGCGCCATAAAGCCCCTGGACTTCGGCCACGGCATCGACGGGAGACAGGGTTGTTTCGTATTCATTCATGTGGACGGCGTCGCCAGTCATGTGCATTTGCCCGATTCAGTCCAGCCACCTTTGCGGAAAGTCTTTGCTCGGCCCGGTCAATCCGTGCCCGCAGATCGGCAAGAGGGACCCAAATCGCACCGGTTGCCTCGATGGTGTTGCGCTCGGCCTGATCGCCGGTGGCAACTTCACACAGCGCCGGGTCTGCCGAGCGACCGACCATTTGCTCAATGACATCATCGGCCGTGAGCGACGATGGTGTGTAGACCACGGCAAACGTCGCCTGCCGCGAAGGATGCTCGACGACAATTTCCCGTCCTCGCCCATCCACGACCACCGTGACACGCATCGACTCCGCATCGTGGAGCGCTCCGAGTCGCTGGATTAATTGCGAGCGGGCCGCATCTCGGTCCCGTTTCAACAAACCGCGCAACTCGGGCCATGCATGGAGCACATTGGCCGCGTCCACGAGCAGGTGTTTTTCAAATGCCACGATGTATCGTGAACGCCCCTTCGTCCGCGCAGCAATGCGGGAAACCGTGAAAACGTGCGTCACCATCGTTCGCTTGATCATCGCCGGGCGGTTATCAATCACCCACGGCGCCCACTGGAAAGACGATGGCGGAGGAGGAGGGATTCGAACCCCCGGTAAGCTTGCGCCTACGTCTGATTTCAAGTCAGGTGCCTTAAACCAACTCAGCCACTCCTCCGTGGTTGCACTGCGAAGAAGTCAATCGAAGGCGGCATCACTGCAAGCCGGTAATTTGCCGAATTTAAACTACTGATGGCCGACGGGGAATTTCTCTTGAAAGCCGCTGCCATTCGCCAACATCAACCGCTTCAAACATGAAGAAAGCCCTTCTCACCGGTATCACAGGACAGGATGGATCGTATCTCGCCGAGCTGTTGCTCTCCAAGGGCTACGAGGTGCATGGCGTCATCCGTCGTGCGTCCACCTTTAACACCAGCCGCATCGATCACCTTTACAGCGACCCGCATGTCAACGGCGTACGCTTGTTCCTGCATTACGGCGACCTCGCGGATTCGGTGCAGATGGTAAAACTCCTCTACCAGCTCCAGCCCGACGAGATCTACAATCTCGGAGCCCAGTCCCATGTTCGCGTTTCTTTCGATGTTCCTGAATACACAGGTGACGTCGTCGGCCTTGGCGCGCTGCGTATCCTGGAAGCGGTTCGCGAGGCGGGTCTGGTGGAACGCGTCCGTTATTATCAAGCCTCCTCCTCGGAGATGTTCGGCAAGGTGCAGGAAGTGCCCCAGACGGAGAAAACCCCGTTCTGGCCCCGTTCGCCTTACGGCTGCGCCAAGATGTATGCGTACTGGCTGACGATTAACTATCGCGAGTCCTACAATCTGCACGCCTCCAACGGCATTCTCTTCAATCACGAATCACCCCGCCGCGGTGAAACCTTCGTCACCCGCAAGATCACCCGCGCCGTCGGTCGCATCAAACTCGGCCTGCAAGACTCGCTCTACCTCGGCAATCTCGACGCGCAGCGCGACTGGGGGTACGCCAAGGAATACGTTGAGATGATGTGGATGATGCTCCAGCAGGACAAACCCGACGACTACGTGGTCGGCACCAACGAAACCCACAGCGTGAAAGAGTTCTGCCAGGTGGCGTTTGCCCGCGCCGGTCTGGACTGGGAGAAGTACGTCAAATACGACCCCCGCTACGAGCGTCCCGCCGAAGTCGAGTTGCTCATCGGCGACGCGGCCAAGGCCAAAAAGCAACTCGGCTGGGAGCCCAAGGTTCGCTTCAAGGAACTCGTCGAGATCATGGTCGACCACGACCTCGAACTGGCCAAACGCGAGGCCCAGATCGCCAAGTTGCCCACGGCCTGATCCACCCAATCGGGCAGCACGAAGGATCGGGGAAACGCCGGCCATCCAGGTTCAAAGCCGCAACATCCGGCCCGGCATTCTTCCCGATTCCCTCTCGCCCACTCCGCCTCACGTCTCCGTCCCATGAAACTCTATATTGCAGGTCACAACGGAATGGTTGGCTCCGCCCTCGTGCGACGCCTCGAGCGCGAGCCCGGAGTCACGCTCGTGCTGCGCACGCGCAAGGAACTCGACCTCACGTCGCAAGCCGCCGTGGAGGCGTTCTACGCCGCCGAGAAACCCGACGTCGCGATCATCGCGGCCGCCAAGGTCGGCGGTATCCACGCGAACAATACGTACCCGGCCGACTTCCTTTACGAGAACCTCGCCCTCGCGGCCAACACCATCCACGGGGCCTACCGGCACGGAGTGAAGCGCCTGCTCTTCCTCGGCAGTTCGTGCATCTACCCGAAGCACGCCCCGCAGCCCATGCCCGAGAGCTGCCTGCTCACGAGCGAGCTCGAACCCACCAACGAGGCCTACGCCATCGCCAAAATCGCAGGCCTGAAGCTCGCGCAGTATTACCGCAAACAACACGGCGTGCTGTTTCACTCCGCGATGCCGACCAACCTGTACGGGCCGGGAGACAATTATCATCCGCAGAATTCGCACGTTCTTCCCGCCCTCATTCGCCGCTTCGACGAGGCGCGAGCCGCCGGCAAGTCCGAGGTCGTCGCGTGGGGCACCGGAACACCCAAGCGCGAATTTCTTCATGTCGACGATCTCGCCGACGCCTGCGCGTTCCTGCTGCGGCAGGAGAATCCGCCCGACTGGATCAACGTCGGCACCGGCACCGACGTGACAATTAAAGAGCTCACCGAAACCGTGGCGGCCGTCACCGGTTTCGCGGGCAAAATCACGTGGGACGCTTCGAAGCCCGATGGCACGCCGCGCAAGCTCATGGACGTGTCAAAACTCGCCGGACTCGGTTGGAGCTCCCGTATCTCCCTGCGCGAAGGTCTGCAGAAAACCTACGCCGCGTTCCAAGCCGAACGCGCCGCCGGAACGCTGCGAACCTAAGCGATCCGCAGCCTTCCGAACTAGGTGGCAGCGAGGCTGGGGTTTCTTTAGCCACCCGCCCACCAGCCTCGCTACCTCCGCGACCATCTCTGAACAAACGCGGCGTTCGACCGCGTTTGCTTTGAATTTCAAGCCGCCGGCTCGGCCTCTTCCGAAGCCTCCGTGAGCTGCACCAAATCGTGCAGCGACGAGAAATGCCGACTTAGATCGAAGTCGCCGCCCAAACCGCCCACCACGCGGTTGAACAAATCTTTTTTCGAGGCCTGCAATGCCTGGATGCGTTCCTCGATCGTGCCGGCCGTAACCATGCGATAGACAAAGACCGTGCTCTTTTGTCCGATGCGGTGCACGCGGTCCACCGCCTGCGCCTCGACCGCGGGATTCCACCACGGGTCGAGCAGGAAAACGTAGTCCGCGGCATGCAAGGTGATACCGGTTCCGGCCGCCTTGAGCGAGACGAGCATCACGGCCGCGCCTTCGGCATTTTGGAACGATTGCACGGGCTTGAGGCGGTCCAGCGTCATGCCGGTGAGTTCGTAACGCGGCAGATCGGGGAAACTCTCCGCCAGCGCCGCGCGCACCCGATCGAGCAACATCACGAATTGCGAAAAGATCACGACCTTGTGGCCGCTTCCAATGACCTCGGCGAGTTTCTCGACCAGCAACGTGATCTTGCCGGAATCGGACAGCGGGGCCTTGAGCCAAGGCAACATGTCGGGGTCGCAGCAGACCTGGCGCAGACGCGTGAGGAGCGCGAGGAAACCAAAGGATTTTTCGCGCATGGCCGCACCGACGTCGTCACCAAGGCGGTTGAGGCCTTCGGAGCAGATCTTCGCGTATTCGGTGCGCTGCACCTCGGTAAGCGGACAATGAAGGTCGATCTCAACCTTCTGCGGCAGCTCGGTGGCCACTTCGTTTTTCGTGCGTCGCAGGATGAACGGAGCGAGTTGCGCGCGCAGGCGCTCCAACGTGCCGGAGCGATCGGTGTTCAACGCCGCTTCGAAAATCACGCGCGAACCGAGCAGGCCCGGAAGAAGGAAGCGGAAGATCGACCAGAGATCGAGCTGACGATTTTCCAACGGCGTGCCGGTCAGCACAATGCGGTGACGGGCCCGGACGGCGAAGCACGTCTGCGTGATCTTGGCGTCCGGGTTCTTGATGAACTGGCCTTCGTCGAGGACCGCGTAGGAGAACTCGTGCTGGCTCAGCAAGGCTCGGTGCTTGCGAAGCTGCGTGTAGCTCGCGAGCCAGATGACCGAGTCCTTGCGCGACGTGAAATCGTTGCCCGTCTTGAGCACGTCGACGGTGAGATGCGGATAAAAACGCAAAATCTCCTCGCGCCACACCGGCACCACGCTGGCGGGGCACACGATGAGACTCGGCCGGTCGTTCTGCGGACGTGACGCGAGCAGCGTGAGCACCTGGAGCGTTTTACCCAAGCCCATCTCGTCCGCGAGAAGCCCGTGGCAACCGACGTCGCACAAGTGGTGCAGCCATTCGACCCCGCGACGTTGGTACGGCCGGAGCAATTCGGGCAGCGTCGGCGTGGCCGCGGTCATGGTGAGAACCTTCTGGCGCCAGGCCTCTAACTCGGGGGAAAGCGTGAGTTTGACGCGGCTGTCGCTGTAGAGGGAAAAAATCAGGTAGGGCGAAAGCTCGCCGGTGGTCCGCGCCTCGGCGGTCGTGCGATGCCAGGCGCTGATCGAGGCAAGTCGCTCGATCGGCAACGACACGATTCCGATACTCGGAATGATCACCGGGGAGGTGCCCAGTTTCGTGAGGATGGAAACCTCCTCGTCGGTGAGCAGACGTTCGCCGGCCTTGAAGATCCAGCGCAAGTCCAGCCCCTGCCCTTCGGACTTGCCCTTGCGCGTGGTGGCGACGGCCTCGACGGAGATTTCCTTGGTGCCTTGGAGCAACATCAAGGACTGCTCGTCGAGTTCCACCGAGAAAAGTTTTTTCCAGGCCGGCAGCGTTGTGCGGAGAAAGTTCGGGATCTCGACCACGGAGCCAAGCACGTAGAGTCCGGTTTCCTGGTTGTATGCGAAGTGGGCCTTGCGTGCGTAGGCGGCGAGACCGATCAACTTGGCGCGTTCGCTGGAACTGACCGCCGCGTGGCCATGGCCGGCGGCCTGCGCGGCCTGGCCGAGCGCAGGCACGCGCTTCTTGTCGGGGTTCACCCACTTCGCCTGAAACGTAAGACCGTCGGTCGTGGTGGTGAAAACGAGAATCAACGTGCGTGACGCGGCCCGGGCGGCTGCACCGGCGGGGGTACGACGCGAGCCGGCCGGAGCGCGCGCGGGTGTTGAGCGGGAGGCGACGGGCGCGGGCGAATGGCCGTTGGTGTGTGCCGCCGCGGATGCGTGCCCCGAGCCGACACCGTTGCCGTTCGTGGCCGGCATCGGTGACGCAGGGGGAAGGTCGTCGGGGAGCGGAGAGATTTCGTCGGCGACGAGTTCCTCAATTTCGTGCAATCCGGCGACTGCCAGCGAATGAGCCAGATCGATGTCCGTGGACGAGGACCGCACGGAAACACCGTCAGCCGTCCACTCGATCACGGCGTATTCGTCCTTCTTGTCGATGCGGCGATGAATAATCGCGTCAGAGGCGGTCAACTCAAGTTCGCGCACCTCGCCTTCGCGATAGATGCGGTGCCCTTCTTCCAACTGGGCATCGCTGAAGTGACGTTCCCAATCGTGTTCGAGTTTACCGAACCAGAATTCAAGGGACTGCGGGGTATAGACTCGTTTCGGGCCGTGCGTTTGCATCCAACGTAAAAGGTCGAACGTAGGATGCGAAAAGGTGCGGGCAACCCTTAATTCACCACGGCGGAAAGTTCGATGAAAAGTGCCGCCGAATCAGTCTGTTGGGCGCAAACACCAAGAGTGCGAATCATCCGCGTTTACAGCTCCGCCCACCCTGATCGCATCCGCGTTTTACCGGCACCCGGCGAGCACTTCGCGCAGCAATGTCAGCGTGCGACCCACGGCTCCTTGATTCGCTTGTCGCCAGGTCTGTGCCGCCTCCGCCATGCGGGTGCGCGCCGGGGCGTCGGCCCAGAGCGACAGCACCGCCGCGCGCAATGCCGCCGCGTCGGCCACCGCCAGCGCCGCGCCCTCCGCACGCATGTCGCGGGAGATCGCTCGGAAGTTCGACATCTCGGAACCAAAGACCACCGGCTTGCCCAATGCCGCCGCCTCGACCGGCGTCTGACCTTCGTGGTGTGGCGGCAGGCTTTTGCCCACAAACACCAGCTCCGCGAGCTGGGTGAACCGGCGCAATTCTCCCGTTGTGTCGCCCACCGCGATGTCCACCGCCACGCCCGCGGACGCCGGTCCGCGTGAACGGAAATGATAGGTCGGTCCGGCGCCTTGCAGCAGCGCCTCGACCTCCGCACGGCGTTCCGCATGACGCGGCACGATCAGCAACCGCACCGCCCTGCCCTCGGCCTGCAAGGCCTTGAAAATCTCGATCAGCACCGCCTCTTCGCCCGGCCAGGTGGACGAGCCGAGCAGCACGGGTTCGTCGCCAAATCCAAGCTCGCGACGCAACGCGGTTTTCTCCGCGTCGGAGATCAACGGGATCGCCACATCGAGTTTGATGTTGCCCGTCGTCACCACGCTGTCCGCGGCAAAACCGATTTCGCGAAAGCGCTCCGCATCGTGCTCCGAGCAGGCGAGCACCCGGCTGATACCGCGAAACAACGGACGCGCCAACGCACGCAGTTTCATCATGCGGCGGAAGCTGCGATCGGAGAGCCGGGCGTTGACCGCCAGCACCGGCACACCACGCGTCTGTGCCTGGCGGATGTGCTCGGGCCAGCGCTCCCCTTCGAGCAGAATCACCAAATCGGGGGAAACCTGTTTCCATGCCCGCCGCGAAAACAGCCACCAATCGATGGGGAAATAACCAATCCCAATCGTGAGCGCCGCATAACGCTCGCGGGCGAGCGCGTAGCCCGTGCTGGTCGTCGTGGTCAGATAAACCTCCACGCCGGGTTCGGCATGCAGCGCCTCCAGGAGTGGTGCAATCGCCAGCATCTCGCCCACGCTCACCGCCTGCAGCCACACACGGCGGACACCGGCTCGTTTCGTCGGCAACGTTGGAATCGCCCCGAAGCGTTGCGCAAAGTTTTCCTGGTAACCACCCCGCCGCCGCATCCGAAGCAGATAATACGGCGAGGCCAGCAACATCGCCGGCGGAAATAAAAACCGATAGAGCCAGATCATCGTGTCCACTCAGGAGGCGTTGCCCCGCGCCGGCGCGTCCGCCGGAGACTCGCTGTCATCGCCATCGTTGTCACCCGAGACGAACGTCAAATTAAACAGGGGAAGCATGCACAATAGTCCGATCACCGTCAGGCCCAGCACCGCGTACCCCGCGATGTCGTGCACCTTGCCTTCGATCGCCTCGGGGCCGTAATTATACGCCCAAGCGGTCAAAAACAGGCTGCGTATAAGGTTCGTGAAAAAGGCAAAGCCGATCGCCGATACAACCAGCCCGATCTTCTTCCAAAGCTTGTCGAGGAACACCGCCGCGAGAAATGACCCTGCGAACAGACAGGCCGTAAACGAACGAATGCCCGAACACGCCTCGGCCACGCCGACTTCGCCCGTGGGCAAAACGAGGACGTTGCCCCGCTGCTCGATCTGCATTCCCAGGATGTCGAATACGAAAAACACGACCGACGCCACGCGGTTGAGCATGAAGAGGCTGAGGTTGTTCTCGATGACCGACACCATTGGCGCCGACACCAGCCAGACAAGCGCGGGAAAAAGAAACAACGACACAAGCCTCACGCGCGCATCCTCGAACAGCCCGACTTCTCCCGGAGCCGCGGTGCGGTCGAGCATGGAGGGTTCGGGCGTGTTGAGAAACAGCAACGGAAGCACCAGTACACCGGTCCCAAGCGACAAGGCCAGCGTGCCAGGATACGAGGCGCCCGCTCCCGCGCGGTAGAGCGCACCTATCAAGAAGAGCAACGCGCCGCCGACCATCGCCGCGTACGCCAGAATTCCCAGCGTCCATCGCGCTCCGCCGGTCGCACGCGGACTGTCCGGAGCAGCGCAGGTTCGCAACGCCGCAAGAATCCGCGGCCAACGGTCATAGACCACGAACCCCACGAACGCCGGCACCAGCCAACCGAATCCGTAATCCTCCTTGGTGCTCCACCAATGAGACTGATCCCATGCCACGAACCCCATAAACGCGGCGCCAAGCAGCAATGCGGTCAAAAAGGGGGCGGACACGGCGGCGGTCCATTGTTTCCAAAAGCTCATCATGGGGAACGTTCGAATTGTCCGATACCGCTGCGCCCGGCCAGCACTTTCGCAAGCGAACGGTCGTGAATCCGGGACAGCGCCACGAGCGCACAAATGGCTCCGATTAATGCAAGCGCCATGTCCGACTGCGTATCCCACGCATAGCCTTGGGTCCCGAGAAAACTCTCCGCCGCTTCGCCGCTCATTTCGGCGACGGCCCATTCGACCAATTCGTAGAACGCACTGAATGCGAGACACACGCTCACGATGACAAATCCCAGCCAGCGGCTCGTCCGGCCATCGCCGCGATCACCCAGCGGCGAGGTGCGCAGCAAAATCTCCCGCGTAAGAATCGCCGGAACGAAGCCCTGAACAAAATGACCGACCTTGTCGTAGTTGTTGCGCGTTCCTCCGGTGAGACCACTCAGCCAGTCAAAGGCCGGAACACGCGCATACGTGTAATGCGCTCCCACGAGCAGCACCACGCAATGCACCCCAGCCAGCACGAGCAGCAACGTGGACAGCGGAAATCGCTTCCGCAGCCCGACGATCAATCCGGCGGCGATCACCACAGGCCCCGCCTCCAGCCACCAGGTAAGCCGGTCAAAAGGCGCGACCCATGACCACACGACCACCGGCGCCAGCAGCGCAAAAAACCACAGGAGTCGGCGGTCGTTCATATAGAGATCAATGGATCAGCGGCCGATGCCCGAGGCGGCACAAGCGTCACGCCAGGCGACGGCCCTGTTTCGATCCCCGGGCGGATGCTCATCACACCGCGGTGAACACCAACGAGCAGTTGGTCCCGCCAAAGCCGAAGCTGTTGGCGAGCGCCGCGCGCACGGTCTTCTTTACCGCGACATTGGGAGTGACGTTGATGCCGAGTTCGGCGATGGCCGGGTCGAGATTGTCGAGGTTGATGGTCGGAGGAACCAGGCCCTCCTGAATAGCCTTCACCGCGGCAAACGCGCCCATCGCACCCGCGCCGCCCAGCAGGTGGCCGGTCATCGACTTGACGCCGCTCACGTGAAGCGTGGCTCTGTTCTCCGCGAACACCGTCGCGATGGCGATCGACTCCTCGCCGTCGCCGCCGGGCGTCGAAGTGGCGTGTGCCGACACGTAATCGATCGCGCTCGCGGGCAGTTCCGCCGAGGCGAGCGCCGCGAGCATCGAGCGCTGCGACCCCTCCGCGCCGGGAGCGAGCGAGGACAGGTGGTAGGCGTCGGCCGACGCGCCGTAACCGCGCAACTCGGCGTAGATACGCGCGCCGCGTTTCACCGCGTGTTCATATTCCTCCAGCACAAACACCACCGCGCCCTCCGAGAGCACGAAGCCGTCGCGGTCCTTGTCGTAGGGACGCGAGGCTTTTTCCGGCGCGTCGTTGCGAGTCGAGAGCGCGCGCATCTGCGCAAAGGCGCCCACCACCAACGGCGTGGTCGCCGCCTCCGTGCCACCCGCGATCATCACCTCGACATCGCCACGAGCGATGGCCGCCGCCGCCTCGCCGAGCGCATGCCCGCTCGTCGCGCAGGCCGATGAGACGGACATGTTGGGTCCGCGAAAATCGAGCAGCAGGCTCACCTGGCCGGCGAGCAGATTGGGAGCGACTTGAATAATGTAGAATGGCGAGATCTTCCGAAAACCGCCGGCTTTAAACGTGTCATGCATGGCCTCGACTTCGGGCAACCCGCCCATGCCGACACCGAGGGTGACGCCCATGCGCTCGGGTCGTATTGATGCACGGTTCGCATCAAGACCCGAGTCGGCATACGCCTCGACCGCCGCCGCTGCGCCCAGATGGGTGAAGCGACCGAACTTCTTCGCGTCCTTCGGCGAAAACACCGCGGTCAACGGCTCGCCGTCCGGCCCCCGCGGATGCAGTGGCGTTGTCAACGGGCGCGTCGGTTCGAAGCCTTTGACCTCACCGCTGATTTGGGCGGTGCAACCCGTGGCATCAAAGCGCGTGAGCGGCCCGATGCCCGAACGACCGGCCGCCAAGCCGGCCCAAGTGTCGGTTGCGTTCAAGCCCAGCGGGGTGACCGCACCGAGCCCGGTGACGACGACGCGACGACGAACAGAAGGTTTAAAGGAATGCATGTATATAGGTATAAACCCGATTAATCGCCGGACAAATCCACGCCGACAATTTCAAATTCTCCGCAAACCTCAGGCAACACGTCCACAGGGGGGCTTTGACTTTGGCGCGGGCGGAACTTTACCTACCCGTCCTTTTTACTGATGTCTCAGCTCCACCCTTACTGGCGCATGGAATATATCGAGGCGCCGCGCATGCCCGATTTCAAGCGGCCCTTCGCCGAATTACCCGCCTTGGGCGATGATCGCACCGCCCTGATCGTTCATCGCAGTGCCCTCTCCTACTTGATGCTCAACCGGTTTCCCTACAATCCCGGCCACCTACTCGCGATTCCCTTTCGCGAGATCACCGACATCGAGGAACTCACCCCCGCCGAAAGCGCCGATCTTTTTTCCATCATGACGTTTGCGAAAAAGATTCTCGGCACCGCCCTCAAGCCCGACGGGTTTAATCTCGGCTTTAACCTCGGCTCGGCCTCCGGCGGCAGCATCCCGCATCTGCACGGCCACATCGTGCCGCGCTGGAATGGCGACAATAACTTCATGCCCGTCCTCGGCCAGACTCGCATCCTTCCCCAAGCCTTGGACTCGACGTGGGAGCGGCTCACCGCTGCCGCGGCTGAAATGGCCAATGCCCGATGACCAACTCCCAATGAAGAATTCCCCGACCTTCATGCCGACTCCGCGCCACCGCTCTTCGCCATTGAACATTGGTCATTGGTCATTGGTCATTTCCTAAGGAGCCATGGCGACCAAGACCCTCCACTTCCCCTCCGCGCGCCATCTCCACCAGCTCTACGCCGGTCGCGAGGACAACCTTGCGTTCATCGAGAAACACCTCGGCGTAAGCCTTGTGAGCCGCGACGACTGGCTTCAAATCGACGGTCCCGAGGCGGCCATCGCCCAAACCGAATCGCTCCTCGGTTTCCTCAACGAAGCCCGCACGCAAGGCGTTCAGATTCGCACGACGGATCTCACCCGGTTCACCGAGATGATCGCACGCGGCGAGGCCGATCATCTCCGCGAACTCTTCGGCAAGCCCCTCGTGGTCGCCACCAATCGCAAGACCATCGTCCCCAAGACGCTCGGCCAGAAGCTTTACCTTCAGTCGATTCAGACCCATCCGCTCGTCTTCGGCATCGGCCCCGCCGGCACCGGCAAGACCTATCTTGCGATGGCCGCCGCCGTCTCCGCCCTCCTCAAAAACCAGGTCCAGCGCATCATCCTCACCCGCCCCGCCGTCGAGGCCGGCGAGGCCCTCGGTTTTCTCCCCGGCGATCTCAACGAAAAGATTCTCCCTTATTTGCGGCCGCTCTACGACGCGATGCACGACATGCTCGACGCCGAGGACGTTGCCCGCCTCACCGAAAAAACCGTGATCGAGATCGCCCCGCTCGCCTACATGCGCGGCCGCACACTCTCCAACTCCTTTATCATTCTGGACGAGGCGCAAAACACCACGCCCGAGCAGATGATGATGTTCCTCACCCGCCTCGGCGAAGAGTCCCGCATGGTGGTCACCGGCGACATCACCCAGATCGACCTGCCGCGCGCGAAACAATCCGGACTGCTCGAGGTCCAACGCATCCTCCGCGACGTCCCGGGCGTTGAGTTCCATCAATTTAGCGGCGCCGATGTCGTGCGCCACCCGCTCGTCTCGAAAATCATCGAGGCTTACGAGCGCTACAAAAACCCCATCGCGACCGCCGAGGGCGACCGCGACGAAACCCGCTAAAACGAGATGCCCTCTTTCCTTAAATCCTTCCTGAACCGCAACCAGCCGCGCACGCGCAAGACCGCCGCGGTCTCGGGCACGGTGGAGTTTCTCGAAACCAGCCGGCTCATCACCCTCCTGATTTTCGCCGCGACCACCGCCGCCATCGTGATCATCAGCTTCGTTGGCATCTCCACCGCGAATCTCCCCGTCCTGCCCAATCAGATCGCCAGCCTGCGCATCGTCGCCAGCGCCCCATTCAGCTACCCCAGCGCGGAAAAAACCCGCATCGCCAGCGAACAGATCCGCGACCGCCTCCCGCCCGTCTACCGCCTGGACTTCGAGTTATTGAACCAGTTCGAAACCCACCTCCGCGAACTGCTCGCCGCCTTGGATGCCTTCGAGCGCGACCACCCCGACGGTGATCCCGCCACCTCCCCCGCGCGGAAAGAAGCGCTCACCGACCTCGTCGAGGCCTTCAACGCCAAGGGCCCCTACCAAGCCTCGGTCGCCGATGTCACCACGCTCTTCAAGGCAGGCTCGTCCGCCGCCCGTGCCGCGCTCGTCGAAAGCGGCCTGCGCGTCCTCCGCGACATTTATAACGAGGGCATTCACGACGGTCGCTCGCTCGGCCCCGAGACACCCGCCCGAGTCACCATTTCCCAGATCGTCAGCGCCGATGGCACCGTCACCCGACGCTCTTCCGAATCCTTGGAACAGGCCCTCACCGCGCTCCGCATCAACCTCGCGGCAGAGGCCGGCGGACGCGAACTGGGCCTTCCGCTCTTCCGCATTTTCCGCAACGGCGTCACCCCCAACCTGATCTTCGATCTCGAAGCCACCCGCCGTCTTCAAGAAAACGCCAACCGCGAACTCAAGCCCGTCATCGTCGACGTGGCTCGCGGCCAGACGATCATCGAACCGGGCCTGCGCGTCACCCCCGAGCAATACGAGATGCTCACCGCGCACCGAAAATTCCTTCTTGAACACAGCGACATCGCCCTCGAGGAAGGCCTCCAACTCTTCGGTCGCGTGCTTCTCGTGCTCGCGATGCTCATCGCCAGCGTTCTCTACATCCGCATCGAGGACCGCGAGACGCTCCTCAGCAACGGTCGCATCGCCCTCCTCGCCCTCGTCGTCACCTTGAACCTGGGCTTGGTTCGCGCCACCTACGCCCTCAGCAGTCTTCCGTTCTTCATTGAAAACTCCGTTGCCGCGTCGTTGCTGCCCTACCTCGCACCCGTCGCCATCGCGCCGCTGATCGTCGCCATTCTCATCAATGCGGGTTCCGCCATTTTCATGGCGTTGTTCATCTCGATTTTCACGAGCATCATCTACGGCAACCGGCTCGATCTTCTCGTCCTTACCTTTCTCGCCTCGGTCGTCGCCATCTTCTGGGGCACCCACACCCGCAACCGCAGCAACGTTCTTCGCGCGTCCATATTCGCGGGCATCACCGTCGCCGTCTTCGCGCTCATCATCGGGTTCATCGACCGCCTGGAGTTCCTCACCATTCTCAAGCACATGGCGGCCGGCCTCGCCACCGGAGTGCTCACCGGCGTGATCGTCGTCGGTCTGCTTCCTGTCCTCGAAGGGCTTTTCAAGCGCACGACCGACATCACGCTCCTCGAACTCACCGACTACAATCATCCGCTCCTCCGTCTCATGCAGCTGGAGGCCCCGGGCACCTACCACCACTCGCTGGTCGTCGCGCAGCTGTCCGAGAACGCCGCCGCCGAGATCGGAGCCAATCCCCTTCTCGCCCGTGTTTGCGCCTTGTTCCATGACATCGGGAAGACCGGCAAACCCGAGTACTTTGCCGAGAACCAGCGCGATGGAACCAACCCCCACGATCTCAGCAACCCGTCGCTCTCCGCCCTGATCATCAAGAGCCACGTCAAGGATGGCGTCGACCTCGCCATCAAACACAAGCTACCGCGCGCCGTCATCGATGTCATCCAGCAGCATCACGGCACCACCTTGATCCGCTATTTCTACCACCGCGCCGTCAGTTACACCCGCCCGCCGGCTCCCGTCCCTGGCAACGTCACGCCATCCAAAGACCCGTTCTCGCCCGCTCTACCCGGCCTCGGCCCCGTGCCTGTCAGCGAGAGCACCTACCGCTACGACGGACCGCGTCCCCGCTTCAAAGAAAGCGTCATCATTCATCTGGCCGACGGCGTCGAAGCCGCCTCCCGCTCTTTGCGCAAGGTCACCCCGCAGCACCTGGGCGAAATCATCGACCAGATCTTCCACGACCGCATGGAGGACGGCCAGCTCGACGAAGCCCCCGTCACCTTCGAGGAACTCGCCAAAATCAAGACGAGCTTCACGTTCACGCTCCTCAACATGCTCCACGGCCGTGTCGCCTATCCGCAGGAAATCGACGCCTCGCTACCCAAGCCCGCCACGCTCTGATCCCGTTCGTTCGTCGTTCCATGCCCGTCCGTCCTCTCGACATCCTCAACGCCCACCCGCGCCTGCGCCTCGATAAAAAAGCCGTGGCCAAGATCATCGCGACGCTCGACGCCCACCGCGACAAATTCCTCGGCGGCTGCCCCGATGGCGAGCTGTCGCTCGCATTCCTCACCGACGCCAAACTGGCGAAACTCCACGACGACTTCCTCGATGATCCCACCACCACGGACGTCATCACCTTCGAGGGACAACCCGCGTTCGGAGTCGCCGGCGAGATATGCGTGTCCGCCGACACCGCCGCGACGTATTCAAAAAATAACGACCGCAAATTCGCCGAGGAGCTCACCCTCTACGTCGTCCACGGCTGGCTCCACCTCGCCGGCTACGACGACCTCCAGCCGGCCAAAAAACGCAAGATGCGCGCCGCCGAAGCCCGTGCGATGAAGCTCCTCCACGCCGCCGACGCCGTGCCCGCGTTCAGTCTCCTTCCGCCCCCTTCCCCTACTCGTTCTCGTTCTCTTACTCGTTCTCGTTCTCCCAAGCCGAACACCCGCGGGTTAAGAAAACCCAAGAAAGAGAAAGAGAACGAGTAAGAGAACGAGAACGATTTGAAGCCCGTGCCCGGCCCGACTCTCACCACCGACGCCATCGTCCTGCGGGCATGGCCGCCGGCCGATCACTTTCAGGCCTTCACGGTCCACACCCCGGAGCAGGGCGCGTTGCGCATCATTCAGCGCATTCCAAAAAAACCCTCCGCCGCCCACCTCGCGCTCGATCTCTTCGACGAGGTCGCCTTTCTTCTCGAAGGAGCTCCGCAAGGCGACGCGTGGTTCGTCAAAGAAGCGCGTCTGCTCACCCGCCACGCCGGTATCGGTCGCCGCTACAAATCGCTCGTACACGCCTCCGCCTTCACCTCGCTTATCGCCCGCAACCCCGGCCCTGATGAAAGTCATGCGACTGTCCACGAACTCCTTCGCACCGCACTTGCGGCCTTCGCCGCATCGGAACGTCCCGACATCGTGTATTTGAAAAGCCTCTACCGTTTCGCCCGCGACGAAGGACTTCCCCTGAAACAGCAATGGTTCCCCTCGCTCCCCGCCGCCGACCGCCCCCTCGCGATCGCCCTGATTAACCAGCCGCTGGCGGCCCAAACCACATCTTCCGCCGACGTCACCCGTATTCTCCAACGCCTCGAAGACTATCTCCGCCACCACACCGAAATCCGTCTGGATTAAGGCGCCTGCACGTGGGAGCGTCTCGATCATGAGCGGCGGTCCGCCACTTGCTCGCGAGAATCGGAGCAAACTCGCCCCCACGAGATTCACCCCATTTCGCCCCCTTTTTGCGTATTCTGCGGCTTCTTGCGGCCAATCTCCCCGTCCGGTCTTTCTTTCGTGTAGTTCGTGTGTTTCGTGGTGAACCTTCCGACTCCGCGCACGCATGGAATTCGACCTCGATCAACGCACCGCATCCCTGAGCATCGGCGAATTTTCCGCCTTTCTCATCGGCCCGCGCGAGCCCGGTGACGGCTCCGGCGCGCAAGGACTCTGGCGCGCGCAGCTCGGCACCCGCTGGCATCAAGAACTTCGCGCCACCACCACGAGTTCCACCCCCGGCGCCACGTTCGAGGTTCCCGTCACCGGCCGCGTCTTTCATGCCGGCTGGACGCTCACCCTCACCGGTCGCATCGACCAACTCCTCCCGCCGACCCCGGCTTCGCCCGCCGCCATCCTCCGCGAGATCAAGACCACCCTCGATCCGATCCCCGCGCCCGAGGAAGACCTGCGCGCCGCTCATCCGGACTATTTCGCACAACTCGCCACCTACCTCACCCTCCGCCGAATCGCCGATCCTGCGGAAAAAATCCGCGGCGAACTCGTCTTCGTCGAGGCGGGCAGCGGACTGATCCAAACAATCGCATTCACCACGGCCGACGAAGCGCCCTTCCGCGTCCAGCTCGAGCGCGTCGCCGAGTTCCTCAACCTCCGCCTTCGCGCCCGCGAACGTCTCCGCAATCTCTCCTTTCGTTCCGCCTTTGCCGAGTTACGCGAAGGCCAGCAAACGACCCAGGCCGACCTCGCCGCCGCGCTCGCGAGCCATCAACACGTCCTCTTCACCGCCCCCACCGGCTTCGGCAAAACCGGCGCACTCCTCGAATGCGCCCTCGGCGCGATGAAAGCCGGCCGCTACTCCCGTCTCCTCTACCTCACCAGCAAAGCCACCGGTCAACTCCAGGTCCTCCGTACCCTCGAATCCATGACCGCCGCCCCAAACCCGGTTTGTCACTTATTAAGTGACAAACCGGCCGGGGCCGTTTCCTCCGAAACCGTCAAAACTCCCGTGTCCACCTGGCATGTCCGACCCAAACACGAGCATTGCCTCACTCCCGAATGCTTCTGCCAGCGTCGCGAATTCAACCACCCCGAAAGCATCGCCCAGCGGTGGTCGCGGGCCGGACTTTCACGCTTTTATCTGTTTGAAGACGAGGCTCGCGACCTTGATGCGCTCCGCTCCGCCGGTCGCAACGCGCAGATCTGCCCCTACGAAATCACCCGCACCGCCCTCGCCTTTCAGGACGTGTGGATCGGTGACTACAACTACGTCTTCGCCCCCGCCAATCGCGGACTCTTCTACAACCAGCCCGGCTTTAATCCCGCCGAAACCCTCCTCGTAATCGACGAGGCGCACAACCTTCCCGCCCGCGCCGCCGACGCCCGTTCGCACACCGTCCTCGTCGACGATGCCCGTCGCGTGCTCTCCGAACTCGACTACGTCCGTGCCCCCGCCGCGCTCCAGCGCGCTTGGGAAACATGGACGCTCCTCCTGTCGTCCATCAACCCCTGCGATGCACTCGATTTTGCAATGGAAGACGACGTGGCCGACACCCTCCGCCGACTCGCCGAACTCCTCACCCTCACCCCGCTCGACTACGAGGAGATCGAGCAGCCGGTCCGTGAACTCCTGTGGCAGGTCCCCGCGCTCGCCGAGTGGTTTGCGCAGCATTTTCCCCGCCTTGTCTGGAGTCCCCGCGCCGGCGAACTCCGACTCACCTGCCTCGACGCCGCGCTTCCGACGGGAGAGATCCTTCGCGATTACGCCGGGGTGATCTTTGCCACCGCGACCCCAGGCCCCGCCGCCGCCTTCACCGAAGCCTGCGGACTCTCCGAAGGTAGGGCGGGGACTCCGCTCCCCGCCTCCCCGCCCCGTAGCAGCCGAGGTAACGAGGCTGACGCATCGACCTCCGTCCCCATCGATCATCGCTCATTGAACATCGGTCATTCCTTCACCTCCGTGACGGCGCATACCCCATGGCGCGACCATGCCTACGAGATCGCCTACGACGTGAGGGTTGACACGACCTATCAACAGCGGGCCCGCCACGCCGGCACGACCGCCGACACCATCGCAGCCCTCCACGAAGCCGCCTCCGCCATTGGTCATTCGTCATTGGGCATTGGTCATTCCGCACCGACAGGCGCGATCGCCGTCTTCTTCCCGAGCTACGCCTACGCGGAGTCCATCTCTGCCACGCTCGACCAACGCCATCCGCACCTGCGTGTCGCCCTGCAACCCCGTCTCAGCGGACTCGCCGCGCAATCCGCCTGGGTCGACGAATCCCTCGCGTTTTCCGATGCGCTCTTCCTCGTCCTTGGCAGCAGTTTCGCGGAAGGCATCGATACGCTTGGCGGCCGCATCAGCCACGCGCTGGTCGTCGGCCCCGCGTTGCCGGAAGTCAACGCCGTCCAGAAAGCCCGCCTCGCCGCGCTCCGCGGTCATACGCGCGAAGCGGCCTTTCAACGCGTCTACCAGATTCCCGGTATCCAAAAAGTGAATCAAGCGCTCGGTCGTCTCGTACGCGCCCCTGGCCAGCACGCGAAGGTGATCCTGCAATGCCGTCGTTTCATCGAGCCCGCCTACGCCTCCCTGCTCGACCGGGATTACCAATTCGGCGAAACCATCACCACCCCCGCCGACCTCACGACGTGGCTGGGCAAGGATTCAACCCTTTAGTTAGGTGATCGTCGCTCCCTCTGGAGCCCCCGTCCCGTCAAACCATGCCAACGCCTCCTTCATTCCCTCTCCCAAAAATGGGAGAAGTCGTGCCGCTTCCCCGCATCAAGGAAATCTGCGCGTTCTACGGACTTCACGATCTTTGGAAAACGATCGAGGCCGATCCCCCGGTGCGCCCTTTCAAAAGCGATGGCTGCACCGGCTGGGTCAACGAGTGGAAGGGCATCAGCATCTACTCCGCCGGTTTCCTGCATGACCTGAAATATTGGGCCGGTTACCCCGGCGACGACGTCGGACGTCTCGTCGCCGATGCCGAGTTGATGATCGATGTCGCCCGACTGCTCAAAGGCACCGTGATGGCCGAAACCATGTTTCACGGCGTGCGCGTCGGCGGACACGAACACCTGAAAGCCGATTTTTCCTGGGGCTTTGGCCGTCGGCCTCTCTCCGAGTCACATCTTTAATTTTCGCCCAGCTCTTATCCGGGTCCCTCCACCCGCCCCTTGCACTAACTGAAGGTCCCTGGATATCGGCCACCTCGCTTGACATACATCGGGAGTGGGCCGATGGGTAAACCCGTCTTTTCCCCCGCCATGATCACCACGAAAAACCATAAAAACTATCTGCATGATAGTGTGGTTCTTTTGGTCTCTCCTGGCACAGCCGGTGCCGGAAACTGACGAGCCCGTCCGCCTTCCGGCGGCTACGGAATCGGCCGGGTTTCCTGAGCACCGGAACTACCTCTGACATTCAGCCCCTCGAGGGTGAACACAGGGGAAATCTTCCTCTCGGCGCGCGCGATGCCGATTTCACGCCTGTGTAAACTTCACCGCGCCGTACCACCGCACGGTCTCCTTCATCGGGAATTCAGCGCCCGCATACACCCCGGGAACGCGCCCGAAAGACCCCCAGCTCCGAACAAACATGCCATGAACACCAAACCCATTTACGTCTCCCAAACCGACAGCCTGAAACTTCGCCTGCGTCTGCCCGCTTTCGCCGAACACAAACGCTTTCGCGAGGCCGCCCATCAACTCAAAGCCGAACTCGACCGCGCCATCATCGTCAACGACGACGCGCTCTCCGACGATATCGTTGCGCTCGATTCCTTCGTGAGCATCCAGGACCTCGAATCCGGCGAACTCGAAGACTACACGCTCACGTTGCCGGAATTGTCCGATGCCGCGCTCAACCGCATTTCCGTATTCTCTCCGCTGGGCACCGCGATGCTCGGCTACGCCGCCGGCGATGAGTTCAGTTGGTCGATGCCCGGCGGCCTCCGTCGCCTGCGCATCGTAGCCGTCTCCCCTCCGGGCGTTCCCGCCGTCCAGTCGTAACCCGCACACTCAATCTCACTCTTAAATTTCTCCCAACGTTTCTTATCTAATCATGAACACCACCGGCTACACGGGCTCCTCCTCTGAAACTTGGCTGCTCTCCCGCAAAGTCCTTTCCGAATCAGGCCTAGACGGAACCGTCATCCTGATCGGCCCGGGCGTGGAAACTCCACCCGCCGACCTTCCGTTGCCCCAGCCCATCGTCCTGTTTGTCAGCGATGGCGACATCACGGCGCGGGTCGGCGTGTCGAACTACATCCTCGCCAAAGACCAGGCGCTCCACATCCCCGAAGGCAAATCCTACACCCTTCGCAATCACACCGACGCCCCCGCCAAGGTGCTCACGCTCGCTTTTCCGGCTCCACGACGCGAGGCTCCTTCGCTCTTGGTCGAGTTCCCGTAATTCCCCGCACACGCCCCCCGGACCTTGCGGCAACAGTCCGCCTCCCTCGACGACCGCCTTCACCGGCGGTCGTTTTTTTGCGGCATGTCAACCGACCCGGAAGCCGCCGACCGGCCCACCGTGTTTCTCATGCATAATCGGGGATTCCCTCGCACCCGGTTTCGCTCCAGATTGCCGGCCTCTTCAAGTTTGACGCGCATCCACGTCGCTTGCCCCACCATCCCATGATTCCTCCGGACTCCACCTACACTCTCGCCGTGTTCCTCGACCTGGAGAACATCGCCCTCGGCGCGCAAGACGCCCGTTTTCCCCAGTTCGACATCGGCAAGGTCTTCGAGCGGCTGCTCATCAAGGGCAACATCGTCGTCAAAAAAGCCTACTGCGACTTCGACCGCTACAAGGATTTCAAGCGTCCGCTCCACGAGGCCGCGTTCGAACTCATCGAGATTCCACACATCCGCCAGTCCGGTAAAAACTCCGCGGACATCCGCATGGTCGTCGACGCCCTCGACCTCTGCTACACGAACGACCGCGTCAACGCGTTCGCAATCATCAGCGGCGACTCCGACTTCTCCCCGCTCGTCAGCAAACTCCGCGAAAACGGCAAAACCGTCATCGGCGTCGGCGTCAAAAACTCCAGCTCCGACCTGTTCATCAACAACTGCGACGAATTCATCTATTACGACGATCTCGTGCGCACCGCCCCTACCAAGGCCCGCCCTCGCGGCGCCTCGGCCAAAACCACCGCTCCCAAGGCTGCCGCCGCAGTCGCCGAACCCAAACGCCCCGATCCGGCCAAGGCCCTCGACCTGGTCATGGCCACCGTCAACGCCCTCATCGATGAACGCGGCGCCGACGAAACCATCTGGGCCTCAATGGTGAAACAGGCCATCAAGCGCCAGAATCCCGGTTTTAACGAACGCGCCTACGGCTTCAGCGCCTTCACCGATTTGCTCCTCGACGGTCAAAAACGCGGACTCCTCAAACTCGAGGAAAAGGCAGGCAACTGGCAGGTACGCCTCGTCGAATAGAAACCGGTCGCCGCCTCCCGCGCCACGGATTCAGGGCCCCAGCCCAAAGATCCGCGCCACCGCCGGGATTTCCCGCTTGTCCGTCCCTGTCACGAACGGCACAACCAACCCCCGTGCCCGTACCGAAAAGCTTCCCCGTCGCCGACATCCACGCAGCCATTGACCGGCTCGCCCGCGCCATCAGCGAGCGCCATCCACAAACGGCCCCTCTCGTCCTCCTAGGCATCGCCAACGGCGGCATGGAATTGTCCCGCCGCCTGGCCGCGAAACTGGGCGCCAAGGCAGGCACCCTCGACATCTCGTTTCACCGCGACGACATCAGCCGCAATCCCATCCCCAAGGAATTCGAGCCTACTCGCATCCCCGCCGATGTGACCGGTGCGACTGTTATCCTCGTGGACGATGTGCTCTTTTCCGGCCGCACCGTAAAAGCCGCCCTCGACGAACTCTTCGACCACGGTCGCCCCGCCAAGGTCGAGCTCGCCACCCTCATCGATCGTGGCGGACGCAAACTTCCCGTCGCCGCGGACTACACCGGACTCCCCCTCGCCGTCACCGCCCGCTGCAAGGTCGTCGTCAAGCTCGACCCAACCGACCCCGCCCGTGACTCCGTGACGATCATCCCTTCCAAACCCACGACCTAAACCTTCCACCGCCGACCATCGGTCATTGGACATTGGTCATGCGTCACTTTCCCAACATGCCCTGGACCCGCCGCCATCTCATCACCTTGGAGGAGCTCTCCCTCAAAGAGATCAACCAGATCCACGCCACCGCCGCCTCGTTTAAAAAGATCCTCGGCCGCAGCGTGAAAAAGGTCCCCGCCCTCCGCGGGAAGACCATCGTCAACCTCTTCCTCGAGCCCAGCACGCGCACCCGTATGGCCTTCGACATGGCCGCCAAGCGTCTCAGCGCCGACGTCATCTCCCTCGACGGCTCCAGTTCCTCGACCACCAAGGGCGAGACCCTCCGCGACACCGCGCAAAACATCGAGGCCCTCCAAGCCGACATGATCGTCATCCGCCACGCGGCCGCCGGTTCGCCCCTCTACCTCTCGAAGATCCTCGGGATTCCGGTGATCAACGCCGGCGACGGCGCCCACGAGCACCCCACGCAAGGCCTGCTCGACACGTTC
>JANJTQ010000229.1 GCA_024711005.1 Opitutaceae bacterium
TCTCCAGCGCCTTCACGTGCCCGAGCGATGGGAACGGCATGTGCGCACCGAAGACGCGCAGACGGTCCGCCGCCGCGCGGTCGAAGAGTTTGCGCCGGGTCGCCTCGGCCATCTCCGGATTCACGTCAAACGCGATCACCCATTCCGGATGCATGAACGTGATCGCGTGATGATGCGCCGCGTCCACGAAGTGCAACAACTGCTCGCCGCCCGACGAAATCAAAAACGCCAGATGTCCCGGCGTATGACCGGGCGCGTCGATGATCTCCAAACCGTCGATCAACCGTTCGCCCGCCGCGATGAAATGCCACTTGCTTCGCAACGCCTCCAGCGCGCCCCGGGCACCCGCGATCATGCCTTTGCGGCCTTCCTCCGGCTGGCGCAGCTCCGAGACATCCGGACTCGCTCCCGTCCAGAAATCGAACTCCCGCTTTCCGACATAATGAGTGGCATTCCTAAAGACCGGCGTCTTCGACTCGGCGTCGAGCAGGCCGCCGAAATGGTCGCCATGCGCATGGCTGAGGAAGACCGCGGTGATCTGGTCCGGCTTCACACCCGCCGCGGCGAACTGCCCCATCAATCGCCCGCCGGCCGCTCCGAAGAGCTGCCCACATCCCGAGTCAAACAACACCCACTCCGAGCCCATGCGCACGAGCAGCACGTTGAATTGCAGGTTCACGTGGGTAATGGGCAGATACGCCTCGCGCAGCACCGCCACTTTGTTCTCCACCGGCTCGCCCACACCAAAGGGCGACTGCGCAACCGGCGGATTCATCCCGCCATCGTTGAATGCAATGGCGTCCAACGCCCCGATCTTGAATCGATAGAATGCCGGCTGCTCTCCGGTCAGCGAAGGAGGAACCGCCAGCCCGTCCGCTACGCGGTCTTCCGCCCAAGTCGTGCCACCGGCCAGTGCCACGCCGAAACCGGCCAGGCCCAGTTTAATCAAAGCCTCACGGCGGGAGATTCCGGCAACGCGCGAAGTAACAGGAAAATTTGAGGGGATCATGCTCGCATGGAGTTCATTTCCGATGGGTTCGCAAGCATCGGCCGGCACCGCCGTCGCGGGGCTTGCAGGCACCACGGCCGGCGGCCGGGATCCTAGGAGCGATGCGACGAGTCACATCGTCCAAAGCGGCGACAAGTCTCCGCACTCCAAAACAGGGCCCTTCCGTCAGATCACTCCAGCAGCAGCGCCACCTGCTGGCCGGGGCCATGCACGCCTTCGATCAAGATGCCTTCCACGTCCGCCGTTTTCGACGGTCCGGTGCAGAAGACGATGTTGGAATCGTCAGCCAGTGACGTCACCGCGCTCTGAAGATCGACGTGGATCTGCGCGCGTTGAAGCACCGCAATGTGCACCCACGGCGCCAGCGCGGCCAGCCGGCTGGATGTCGCTCCGTCGGTGAGAATCAGCGTGCCAGTCTCAGCAACCGCTCCGGCAGCCCGGGTGATGCCGAATTGATAATCGTCCACTCTCCCGCGATCGAAGGTCGTCTCAACCGTGAACGTCGCAGGGAACGCCGCTTGGAGCCGGGGCCAGAGCTCGGGATCGCAGTAGCCCCGGGTCCAGCCGTTTTGCTCCAGCCAGGTAACCAGCGAGGCCGCGCCTTCAAGCGGGAGGCCGTTGACCAGCCGAAGGCGTTCTTGAAACAACGCCCACGCATCAACGTCGCCGCGGCGGGTGCGCATGTGGATGAGCTCCGTCTCCCAATCGGGCAGCGGCGCGCGACGCGGCAACGGCGCGAGGGCGCCGCGAACGCGGGAGAGAATGGCTTCGCGATCGGTGGTATTCATCGGGTGTTCTCCGGCGTATCGAGCGCGGGGTTCGGACGTGGGCGGTTCTTCATCCATTTGCGGAACTCGCCGCCCTTCCAATCGGGCAGCGTGCGTTTGCCGGTCCAGGCTTGCAGCGCGGGGACGGGGATAAACTTATGCGGCAGGTGGTCGATGATCTTGCCGCCGATGAGCGCGAATTTCCACGCGGCCGGTTGCGAGGCCATCACCGCCCAGCCGCCCATCGGGGGGGTCGCGGCGGCCGCGGCCTCGGACTTCTCCAACTTGCCCTTGTTGCGCAGACGCAGAAGCAGGTCGGGGATGGGAATGTTGACCGGACACACTTCGTTGCACGCGCCGCAGAGGGTCGAGGCTTTCGGCAGGTCGGCGAGTTCGGGAAATTTCTTGCCGGCGAGCAGCGGCGAAAGCACCGCGCCGACCGGCCCCGGATAAACGCTGCGATAGGCGTGTCCGCTGGCCTGGCGATAAACCGGGCAAACATTAAGACACGCGCCGCAACGAATGCAGCGAAGGATGTCACGACAGTCGCTGGCGAGCACATCGGTGCGTCCGTTGTCCACGAGGATGACATGCATCTCTTCCGGGCCGTCGGGCTGCGCGGGGGACTTCGGGCCGGAAATAAACTCGGTGTAAACCGTGAGTTGCTGGCCGGTGCCGGATCGGGCGAGTAGGTTGAGCAACAACGCGAGGTCGCGATCGCGCGGGAGGATCTTCTCGATGCCGACCATTGCGATGTGGCACTTGGTGGCGGCGAGACAGAAGCGGGAGTTGCCCTCGTTGGTCACGAGCACCAAACGACCGCTCTCGGCGGAGATGAAGTTGGCTCCCGTCAGACCAACGTCGGCCTCCAGGTATTTGTTTCGCAGGTGCGCGCGGGCGCGGCGGGTGATCGTCTGCGGGTCGTCGTTATAGGCGCCGAGTCCGTGTTTCTCGAAGGACGTCGCGATCTCGCGGCGGTTTTTGTGGATGATCGGCTTGACGATGTGCGAAGGATGGTCGCCATCGATCTGAATGATGAACTCGCCGAGGTCCGTCTCCACACATTCGATACCTTCCTTTTCGAGGAAGTGGGCGAGCTCGGTTTCCTCGGAGACCATGGTCTTGGCCTTGACCATCTTCTTCGCGTTACGGGCGCGCATGATCGAGAGCACGGCCTGATTGGCGGCTTCGGCGGTCGCGGCCCAGTGAACGATGACGCCGTTGGCGCGGAGCTTCGCCTCGACCTGCGGGAGGTAGGTGTCGAGGTTTTCAACCACGTGCTGCTTGATCTCGCCGGCGACGCGGCGAAGGCGATCCGGATCCTCGAAATGGTCGAAGAGCGTCTTCGTGCGCGCGTCGTAGCCTTTTTTCGAGCCGTCGTAAACCGACGCCCGGGTCTCTTTGCGAAGACCGGCCGCGAACTGGTCGATTTGCTGAAATTTCATGAAGCGAAAGAGAGGATGACGCGGGTCGCGGTCAGAGCAGTCCGGCGTTCTTCAACGAGTCGCGGAGTACTTGGGCAAAGTGCCGTGTCTTGATGGGACGGCCCTCTTTTTCGGCGAGGCCGGCGAGATGCATCATGCAGCTCATGTCCAACGAAACGAGCAGGTCGGGGTTGACGGCCTGGATGTGGTCGAGCTTGAGGTCGCCCATGCTCGCCGAGACGTGCGGGAAGGCCACCGAGAACGTGCCGCCGAAGCCGCAACATTGCTCGCCTTCGCCGAAGGGAATCACCGTGAGCCCCTCGATCGAGCCGAGCAGCGCGACGATCGCCGGTCCGCTGTTGGTTCCGCGCGAATGGCAGGAACGGTGAAAGGCGATCTTCGCGTCATAACGGCCGGGCCACGTTTTCACACCGAGACCATTGAAGATATAGTCCCCCAACTCCCATGTGCGACGCCCCAGCGCCTCGACCTCCGGCAAGTCGTTCTCTTTTTCAAACTCTAAAAGCGCTCCGTGAAACATCATCGCCGCACAGGAACCGCTTGGCACCACGACCGGAGCATCGCCCGCAAAGGTTTTCACCGTGTGACGCACAACCTTGCGCGAGGCCACCCAGTCGCCGCCGTTGAATGCCGGCTGCCCGCAACAGGTCTGCCCCTCCGGAAACTCCACCGTGCACCCCAAATACTCCAGTACCTCCACCGTCGCCCGGGCCACGTCATCGTAAAATGCATCGCAAAGGCACGTCGCCATGAGCTGCACACGTTTGCCTGATGGACGGAGGGGGTCGTGATTGAGCATAACAGAGATTCGAACCACCCTGCCCGTCAGCGACCACAGAGCAATCCCGAACATGATAGATTGCGCTCGTTTCTGATAGATTTTGACAGATCAAGTCTCCAGCATTTCCCCCAATTCATCCTATGCCTTCCGCCAACCCCCTCCACCTCGCCGCCATCGATCTCGGCGCCACCAGCGGCCGCGTCATACTTGGCACTTGGTCGAAAAACAAACTCTCGCTAAAGGAGGTCCATCGCTTCCCCAATGCCTTCCAGTCCATTGGCGGACACGACTACTGGAACATCGCCGGACTCTGGAACGAAATCCTCGCCGGCCTGCGCGCCGCCGTCGCGGCTCTTCCGCGCGGTGCAACGCTCGCCTCCGTCGGCGTCGACACGTGGGGCGTGGATTACGCTCTCGTCAACGATGCCGGCCGTCTCGTGTATCCAGTCCACGCCTACCGCGACGATCGCACGCAGGCCGGCCTCCACCGCCTCGCCAACACTCGGGCCGCGCTCGAACGCATCTACGCCACCACCGGCATTCCCAACGTCTTCTACAACTCCTCGTTGCAGCTCGAAGAGACCGTCGCCTCCTGTCCCGCAATCACGGATCTCGCCACACGCTGCCTGTTCCTCCCGGACTAT
Organism: Opitutaceae bacterium; assembly: GCA_024711005.1. Classification (GTDB taxonomy): domain Bacteria; phylum Verrucomicrobiota; class Verrucomicrobiia; order Opitutales; family Opitutaceae; genus Rariglobus. The sequence continues at coordinate 4,647 of JANJTQ010000229.1, forward strand.
TTCAACTTTCTCCTCTCCGGCCGCATGGCCAACGAGCTGACCATCGCCAGCACGACCCAGCTCCTCGACGTGCACTCGACCGACTGGTCCCGCGCCGCGCTCGACCATTTCCGTGTCCCCGCCCAATGGCTTTCCAAGCCCGTCCTCGCCGGCACCAAACTCGGCAAGGTCCGCGGCATCGACGCCCTTAAAACCACCCAGGTTATCGCCGTCCCCGGTCACGACACCGCCTGCGCCTATGACGCGATGCCTGCCTCGCCCGACGGCACCGACCTCTTCCTGAGCTCCGGCACCTGGTCCCTCGTCGGCTTCGAGAGCGACACGCCCCTCCTCGGCGCCGAGGCGCTCGCCGCACGCATTTCAAACGAACGTATCGGCGACGGTCGTTATCGTCCGCTGACGAATGTCATTGGGCTCTGGCTGCTCGAAGGGATCATGAAGGACTTCGCCTCGCGCCCGAAGACCGACGCCGACTGGGCAAAGCTTGTCACCGCTGCGGAAAAACTCCGACGTGGGAACGTTTCGAGCGCAAGCGACCGTCCGCCACTTGCTCGCGATCTCCTCGACGTGACCGACCCCGCGCTCACCAATCCGAAGTCGATGAAGGCCGCGATCGACGCACAGTTGAAAAAACGGCGCATCACCCCGCCGAAAAACCTCGCCGGTTACACCCGCCTGATTTGCGACTCGCTGGGCCGCGGACACGCCGACGCCAAGACCGCCTTCGAGCGTATGAGCGGCCGCATCTTCAAACGCATTCTCATCGTCGGAGGCGGCTCGAAGAACCGCCTGCTCTGTCAGGCCACCGCCGATGCCGCCGGCGTCCCCGTGGTGAGTTTCGCGCTTGAAGGCACCGCCGTGGGCAACCTCGCCCGCCAGTTGATCGCGCTCCGGGCCGTCAAAGATCTGACAACCTTCCGCGCACTGCTCGGCAAGTCCCTCAAGCAGACAATCTACACGCCGAAAGACGCTGCTTAACGACCCACCCTCTTGAGCACTTCGTAGAGCGCCTCCAACCGCGGAACAGGAACGCCCTTCGCCTGCGCCCGTCGCAACGGCTCGCCCCAAATCGGCTCCACCTCAAGTGGCTTGCCCGCGATGTAATCAAGCATCGTCGAGGGTTTGTAAGCTCCCATCGGCCGCGTGCGCTCCACCTGATCCACCACGAAGTCTTCGGGGATCATCACGCCATGCGCCGCCGCGGTGGCCTGCACTTCGCGCATCAGCGCCCACACCTCGGCCTCCATCTCGGGCGACTGCAAAATATCTTCCGTCGTGATGCCGCCGCCGGCCACGGCGAGCCCGTTGAACGGCACGTTCCACACCAGCTTGCGCCACCGCACCTCGGCGAGATGGTCGCTCACCGACATCTGCACGCCCGCCTCAACAAACAATTTTGTCAGCGCCCGCGTACGTTCCTGCGCCGGCCCGGCGAATTCGCCCGCGACGATGTGCCCGGCCATTGTGCACTCGGCCACGCCCACCGCGACGCGGTTGACGCATACAAAACATAACCCCCCCACCGTTCGTTCCTCGCCGGCGACCTCCGCGACCGCTTCATCCACGCCCATCCCGTTCTGCAAATTAAGCACCACCGTGCGCTCGTGCAGCAATGGCGGCAGCAGCCGTCCGAGTTGATCGTTGGCCGTGGCCTTAAGCGTGATCACCACCAAGTCGACCGGGCCGATCTCCTCCGATTTTGCGGCAACCTTCACCTTGGACAGCGTAAAATCACCGTCCGGAGCTTTCACCGTGATTCCCTGGGCGCGCAGGGCCTCAAGGTCGCTGCGTGCAAGAAACGTCACATCATTGCCCGCTCGCGCCAGACGTCCGCCATAATAAAGCCCGAGGGCGCCCGCCCCGACAATGGCGATGGTTTTGAACTGCGATGACATGCTCGAAATTACGCGGGATTCCTCCTCGCCGCGAAAGCCAATTTTCCAGGGGCTTCATAAGCCTGCGATGCCTGATCGAGCACCAACACCCAATCGAGCAGTTCACCCGGCGTCGGCGGCGTAAACGCGCGCTCTCCTTCATTCGGAAACTCCCCGGCCGGCACCGCGTCGCCCGTCCGCGGATCGAACCACCACGCCTTCACCGAGGGTCCGGCGAGCTTGTCCATACGCACCGAAAAATTCCGGCCCACCGGCACGTAGATCATCGCGTAACGGCCGTCCGCATCGCGGGTCGCCGCAAAGCGATAGGCCCCCGATCCCGGCACCGCACTTGGCGGAGTGGTCGGCACAAGCAGGTCTTCGTCCGGCACGCGCGTGAGCATCGGACGCGACTCCATCAACCGCCGTCCGTGTCGCATCTGTCCCGCACCCGGCTGATCGAGCGCCTCCCTCCACGACATCAGCGGCGCGTTCTTCGGTTCGCGCCCTTCGTCGTAAAACTGCCATATCGAATGATGCCCATAAGCATGCCCGCAGGCCCCGGCGAACACGTCCCAATAAAACGCGCGCCGCACATCGGCCGCCACCGAGTGGCCGTTCTTTCCGGCGTCGAACGCCATCGGATGATCCTCGTAAATCGGCTCGGCATCGATCACCGGCAACACCGGCGTGCGGTCGTAATCCGTCCGCGTCTGGGCATAGCGCGCATGCATCCATTCGTGCCCATTCTGACGCGTATTGAAGTCCAGGATACCGGTTCCGTGAAACCAGTCGGCCGATCCGGTGCCTCCCCAGGTGTGCGCGGTCATGAGGTGCGCCCCGCCATCGCCACGCCGAAGCCCGCGGGCCATCGCGCGAAGAATCGCCATGTGCGTCTCCGTTTCCGGCGCCCGGTCTCCCGCCAACACCCAAATGACCGAACTCTCGCGGTAGCGGCGGCCTATCCACTCGCCGAACGTCTCCGCGTTGTCCGGCGTAAAGACTTCGGGACCGATGCCCCACCGGACGTTCCACTTGTCGCCCCATGTCGGCAGCAACGCGACATACAGGCCGAGTGACTCCGCCTTCGCGATCACCCAATCGACGTGCTCGAAATACGCCTCGTCGGGACGCGCCGGATCGAGATCATGCAACGGCAGCGCTCCGTATGGATTCGGTGTGCGTAACCCGTCTCGCTCGGCGAGGACCACCGCCTGAATCACATTGAAGCCCTTGGCGGCGCGGTTCTCGAGGTAGACCGTGGCCTCTTCGCGATTCAAGACGTGAAACAATTCCCACGCCGTGTCGGCCAGATAGAAGAAGGGCGCGCCGTCGGCGGTGACAAGACAACGACGGCAGGAGCTGACTTTGAGCGAGGGCAACATGGGGAAAGACGCGGCAAAGACAAAACGCGCATCGCGTCACTTTTCCTTCGGCACGGCAATCTCGAATCCCTTCTCGTCAGGCGCGCCGGCCACCAACGCGTTGGTGACTCCCTTGAGTTGCTCGCGCTGGGCGATGCCAAGATTCCGCAAGCGGCGCAGTTCCGTCAGCGGCTCGGGAAACGCGTTCACCAAGCGACTCGTTGCCAGCAGCTCCTCCAAATAAATCGTCATGATCGGCCCGAACGCCTTTCCACCCGGACGCAAAAACACGAGTTCGCCCGGCCGTAATTTTATGCGCACCGTCGACGCGTCGTCGGAGTCGGACGCCCCACTCCCGCCCAACGCATCGACCTCCGCGGGTCCGTCCAGGCACACCAGCTTCAAGCCTTCGTTATCCACAGCCTGGATGATCCACAATCCCTTGCCCAGGCGCACCGCGCCCCGGGCGCTTTCCACCCGCCAGCCCGCCTCGGTCGGCACACGCACCAAGGCCGTGCCGGCCGTGAGACTTCCACCGTCCACGCGCGGGACAAATACCGCACGACGACCCACGCGCCACATGCCCTCCTCGCCGACACGCAGCTCCAAACGCGCCTGATTTCCCGTGATCAAAACGCCGCCCTCGACAAGCGTGCGGCCGATCCTGGGAAACTCCATGCGCGGACTCTCCGCCGACCGCAACATGACACGTCCATCCACATGCGTGACCGTGATCCCCGAGGACGACTCGCTCGCCTGAAGCACGGTCAACACAAGTACCATCAAGAGCGTCATCCCGGACCCGCGTGACATCGATCGCATCATTTGGTCGTCATCCGATAAACACCATCCCAGTCGGCGCCGGGGGGATCCAGTTTCAACTTCCGACAGCGTTCCTGCATGAGCAACGAAGGATTGGACTCCACGCCCGCGTCACGTTCGGGCTGAAGCGGCTCAAGCGGCGCCGCCTCCTCAAAACACCGCAGCGCCGCGTCCCACTCCTGCTTTAAATAAAGCGCGCGACCTTCGGCGAACAACGCCAGGCAACGCTCCGCGCCTTCGGGCAGATGCGCAGGCGAGAGCGCGACGATCTCGAAAATCTCCACCGGCTCGCGACGCCCCTGCACCACGATGCAATCCAGCGCACGGAACACGCATTCGCAGCCTGCGGCTTTCGCGGCCGAAACGGTGTTCTCGGTCGCCAGCGAATACACGCCAAACGTCTTCGCGCCGCTTTCGCATCGGGCCGCGAGATTCACGACATCGCCCATCATGGTGTAAGTCAGGCGATGGTGGGACCCCATATTCCCCACGGCCGCGCGACCGGAGTTAAGTCCGATACGCGTACGCATCGCATGGACGAGCGAAGGCCAGCGATCTCCTTCGGACTTCCACTTGGCACGCAGCTCGGCTTGTCGCTCTTGTATCCGCGCGGCCGCCTCGCAGGCGCGGCGCGCATGATCGGACAACGGGACCAAACCACCGAACATCGCGACGATTGCATCGCCGATGTACTTATCGAGCGCGCCGTGCTCCACGTAGATCATGTCCGTCATCGCCCCCAGGTATTCGTTCAGTAAAAGCGCCAGATCGTTGGCTGAAAGAATCTCGGAGAATTGGGAAAAGCCCTGAATGTCGCTGAAAAACGCCGTGATCTCGTCTTCGTGGCCGCCGAGTTCCGGCTCCACGCGCATTTCCACCATCCGGCGCACCAATTGAGGGGGCACATACGAGCTGAACATCCGGCGGATTCGATCCCGCTGCGCCTGCTCCTCGCGCAGTTTGTGCATTGTGATCGCCGCCTGTTGCATTCCAAAGGCCACCAGCGGCACCGCAATGGGCACCATCAAGTTACCATATGCCAACAGTCCCCATGCAATCGCCACCGCCATTAGGGAAAGAAGCGCGATAGCGATGAAATAGAATATGCGTTTGCGATCCAACACCCACGCCGCGCCCAAGCCCCCCACGAGCAAGAGCACAAGCACCGGCCAAGTCGGAGCGCGCGTCAGGTAATCTCCCCGCAGGATGTTTTCGATCGCATTGAGATGAACCAACACCTTGCCGCTTTGGCTGCGCAATGAACTGGGACCGATATCGCTCAAGCCCGTGGCCGTCTCCCCGACAACCAGAATTCGTCCTGCGACGGACAGCGGCTCCGGCTCGCCACCAAACGAAGCCCACGAAGCCAGCGACTCGAATACATCTTGATAGGAAACCGACTCGATTCCCTTCGCCACATTCGGGTCATGAAGTTCGTACCTGTAGTTGATGTGATAGTACCCGAATGCGTCCACCGGGATGCGGCGATCGCCCAAACGCGTCTCGATCACAACCGCGTCGCCCGATGACATCCCCACCGTATTCACGTCCCAATACGCCATGAGAGTCGCCAGGACCAGGCTCGGGTAAACCCGATCCCCGACACGTACAAGCAACGGAATCTTGCGGATGATCCCGTCGGCGTCCGCCTTCGCATCCAGCAGCGCAAAATAACTCACGTCCAACAAGGAATGGATGGGTACTTGCATGCCACGCGCGTCCGGCAACCGGCGAACAACCGCATCCGGCACCGCCAGCGGTTGCGTTAATCCCAGACGAACGGCCGGCTTGCCTTGAGACCAGATTCCGGTCGCCGCCGGATCCGTGAATGCACCCATGACGATGGGGTATCCCGCCTTGCCCAAAGGGGCTGAAAACATCTCGTCGAGCCGGGGATCATAGGTCTCATCGGCAAAGACAAAGTCCCAGCTTAGGACCTTGGGACGCACCGCCGCGTCTTTGCCCAGCCACTCCATAAGCAATCCGTGCACGGACCGCATAAAGGGCCACTGACCCTGCGTAGCCAGTGACTTTTCATCAATCGCCAACAACACCACCTCTCCCGTCGGCGGGACGAACGCCCACTTCTCCCGCAATTGCAGGCGCAGATCCTCCGTCAGCCACTCCAACCGCCTCAACGGCAACAAGTCCGACGCCACCGCCAGCATCACCCCGGCCACCAGCGTCATGCCCAAACGAGCCCGCCACGCGGCCGGAATTTTTTCTAAAAGTGCGGGGGTCGGAAATTTCACCTAGAGGAAAACCCCCTTGTATCGGAGCGGAAATTAGAAGATTCAATCCATCATATTTCCTATGCGATTTTCTACCCTGTTCGCGATATTCGGACTGGCGTTCGTCATGACCCTGGCCCTCCCCGCGCAGACGGTGCGCGTTATTTTCGTAAGCGGTGAAGCCTCCCTGCAACGGCCCGATGAAGCGGCCCTGCGTCCCGCCGTCAAAGGCGAGACCGTAATCATCGGCACGCGCATCGTCACCGGCGCCGATGGGCGCCTCGTCCTCACGCCGATGCCGGGGGTTAAATCCATCATCACGCCCAACACCACGCTGCTCCTCGAAAGCGTCTCCGAAACCCGCACGTCGGCCACGGAGGTCAACCATCACGCGATGCTCGATCTGAAGGAAGGCGCCGTCGTCTCCGACCTCCAAAAACCCGAGGGCGTCACCTACGATTACAGCATCCGCACCGCCCGCGGCGTCGCCGGCGCCCGAGGCACCACCTTTACCGTCGGCATCAACTCGGCCGGCATCCAGACCATCGTCGTCGCCCACGGGTCGATCACCATCAGCTTTGCCGACGGCCGCGAAGCGGTCCTTTCACCCGGCCAGCTCTCCATCACCCAGGCAACCGGGGAGACCCAAAGCGTGAACAACATCGGCGAACTCCCCGAAGCCGATCAGCAAGTCGCCCAGAACTGGACTGAGACCACAATCAACGCCATCGCCACCGCCTTGGAGTCCGGCATCGAACTTGACCCCACCGCTCTGAACAACGCCCTCGAAACCTCCGCGAGCCTCGGCATCACCCTCTCGCCGGAAACTCAGACTGCGGTGGACCGCGCGCTCATCACCACCCCTCAGACGGACACGACGCTTTTTAATATTATAGAGACAGCCGACCCCCTGAAAAACGTAACGGACAACAAAGAGGAAGAAGACGAGGAAATCATTACCCAAGACGAAAACGACAATGAAATCGTCACGCCTCCGCCGCCCGAACCCACTGCGTTCGATCTCTTCCGCAATCAGCTCACCACCGATCAAGTCACCGTCTTCGATACGCTCCCGTCCGACATTCAATCCCAGCTCGTCACCCTCAACGACCTCACCATCACCGGCGTCGCCCTCGCCCCCGATCAGGAAAGCGGCCTGCACCACACGTACCAAGATCTGCGTTTCCACCTAACCGCTTTCACGCAGCTCTCCCCCGAAGCACTCGCGTTCCTCAAGACCTTGGGCGGCTCCGACCTCGAAAACGCCCCCAGTCCCGTCGAGTGGAGCCCCGAGGCATTCCAGCGCACCTTGAGCAGTTGGAGCGCCCTCACCTCCACCGAACAAAACCTGATCACCACGCTCGGCGCCGGCGAAGCGATCATGGACACCAGCGCCGGCTACATCTCCGCCCTCCTCGACGGGCTCGATTCCAGCCAGCGCACCTTGATCGCCAATGCCGGCTGGGGCGCCTACTTGGATGACCTCTCGGGCAAGCCGACCAGCCAAAGCATCTTCCAAAATGCCGGCAACCTGAGCCCCGCCGGCCTCGCCGCGGTGAAGTTCTTCGGAATCGACCCGTATTACTTTAACGAATACAACGCTCCCGACACGCTCGCGTTGCTCGGCGCGCTCACCGCCGGCGACATCGATGCCACCGAGCAGCAGATCTTGCGTCAACTGGGCATCGGTCACATCGCGCTTGAGTCCCGATTTAAAAATAACGAGAGCGCCACACTCGAGGTCACCGCAATCGAATCCCCCGACTACAGCGGCGCCATCGACAACACGCTCACCTTCTATGCGAGCCTGTCCATCGACGAACAGGCCGCCGCCCGCGCCCTCGGCCTCGGATCGCTTCTCTATCACCACGCCCCCGATGAAATTTTGGGCGACAGCAGCATGACCGCTCTCCAACGGGTTCAACAGCTGGCCCAGTTCTACAACGATCACCCCGAGCTCCAACAGGCACTGCAAGACAGCCAACTGTTCTCCGACGACGATTTCCTCGGCGACCCGGACCCGCTCGATTCCACGCTCATCACCGACACGCTTACCAAATACCGAAATCTGCCGGAGCGCACCCGCACGTTTCTTTCGGTGCAGCACCACTCCCTCTCCTTCTTCGTCTTGGCCAACCCCGAGGATTTCATCAACGACGGCCCGCCCCTTCGCTCGTTGGCCGATATTAATGCCCTGCTCGGAGGCCTCACCTCCACCGAGTTCTCCACGCTCATGGATCTCGATATCGGCGAAGCGATCATCCTGAGCGGCTATTATGAATACGTCGCGGATTCCTATACGTTCGTCGACAACCTCGGCACCGATCCGCTTCAAACGCTCAAGATCACCATCGGCTACTACAGCCAGCTTTCGACGCTCAAGAAGAACGTCCTCCGCGAACTCGGCATCATCGGCAAAGGAAACATCGCCGTGATCGGAGCCGACACCGAAGGGCTCTCCCGCCTGCTCACCGCCTATGGAGCCCTCCCGGGCACCCTGCGCGCCAGCACCGAAAAACTCGACGAATACGGCGTCTTCAACGGCGTCACCTACGGCGTCGTCGACGGGGACGTTAGCTTCTTTTTCCCCCGCGGTTATCGCAAAGACACCATCATGGTTGGGGTTGGCTTTCAATCCACCGGCGATCTCCATGTCGGCGCCACCCGTTATCTGCGCATCGACGGTTCCTTCCGTGATGGAGACACGTTCGTGGCCGGTGCGAACAAAGACATCTACCTGCACGCGGCCGATTTGATCGACCTCAATTCGACCGGCTTCTCTGCCGGCATCCGCAGCATCACGATGGCCGCCCACACCATCAACCTGGCCAACATTGTCTTCCCCGAAGGCTCGGTGGCATCGCTCAATTCCAAGCTGGGCATCCTGAACTTCGGCTCCTCCTCCAGCAATGGCAAGGTCAACTTCGACAACGTCCGCTACGGGACCGGCGCCGTTCTGGATGCGATCAACTTCGCCGACGAATCCCGTGGCAACATCGCCATCGGCACCCTCGCGAACCCGGCGGCGTTGCCGACCTACACGGCCCGCACGGCTCCCCCTCAATAACTTCGCCCCGCGCCCTATCCCGCCCCCCCCCTTTCCTTCGCTTCACCTGATCTCTCCGGCATGAAACACCTCCCCCTGCTCGCGCTCGTCCTCGCGCCCGCCGCTTTCCTCTCCGCCCAGACCGAACAAACCATCATCGAGCGCGCCCAGCAGCCTGTCGCTCCGTCGGTGCCGTCCGCCCAGTCGCCCGTCACCGTCAGCCCGGGTGACGCCGATGCCGGCAATCAGCGCATCGCCGAACCGCGCAAGCTCCCCTTCAAGCTCTACCTCGCCTACGACGCGCAGGTTTACCACACCGACAACGTCAACCTCGTGCCGTCCAGCCAGACCGAGGACTACGCACTCGTCGTCGCCAACACCCTCGCCCTTCGCGCCGAGTTCAAATCGTGGGCCGTCGGCAACGGCCTGCTGACTCCCTCGATCGGCTTCAGCTTCCAACGCTTCTACCACGGCGTCGGCAGCAACGATCACGAGGACCTCGACTTCGACTCCTACAGCCTCCCTCTCTCGCTGCGCTACCGTTTCGGCGCCAACTGGGAAGCGACGCTCGGTCTCGCCACCAGCGCGATCTACAGCTTGGAAGGCCCGCCCAAATACAACCGTATTTTCCGCTCCTACACACCCTCGCTTTCCCTGCGCAAGCTCGTCTCCGTCGGGGAAAACCGCATCCTCAGCCTCGGCGCCAGCACCAGCTACTCGTTCACCAAAGCCGACCGCGACGGAATCCCCGCACTCTTTTCGTTCCGCGACGATCGCAACGACAAATGGGATTTCTCCACCGATGTCGCCTACTACTACCTCCACGGCAAATGGGTCGTCGGCCCCTACGCCCGCCTTTCGTATTCCGACTACAGCCACTATCAGGAAGGCGCATTCAACGACGTCGACCGTCGCGACATCACCGGATCGGTCGGCCTGAGTGTAAGCCACAACTTCACGCCTTGGAGCTCTGCCCGCGTCTTCACCAGCTACGACTGGCGCAACCCGCAAGGCGACTCACCCGTCGACTACAGCTACAAGACGACCAACGCCGGCGTCGGCGTCACCCTCAGCGCCAGCTTCTGATCTCGTCGGCGCGATCGAAACGTAGCGCGGAGCTTCAGCCCGCATCCGAGTCGCATCCCAAATGCGGGCTGAAGCACCGCACTCCTACGACCCATAAAAAAACAACCGCCCGGAAGCGTGAGCTCCCGGGCGGCGTTATTTACTGATTTAACCGCGGTCCGCTTAGAACCGCAGGTGCGACGACATCTCGCGGCCGATCACCCCGTTGAGGCGGGCGGTCTGAGCCGGCGTCGCGGCTTCATACTGGATCCGATACACGTCCGAAACCCGCTTGCTTGCCCGGGATCTGGACTTCCGAAAGAAGCCCGAGGAGGCAAACGCGCTGAGGACGCCCAACGGAAACCCGTTGTTTGTCTTGTTCATGGTCAGATGGAGACGCCGGACGCTCATCGCCCGATTTCTCCCGGCTGACCACGGACTGCCAAAGAACGCGCCCAGCAAAACGCTCCGACCCAAAACGTCAACAGTACCGCCCCATCGACACCGCAATGTAACGTTTCCCTTACCCTTTCGGAATACGCGGAATCGTCACCTTGCTTGACGGCGAGTTCGCTCGCCCCATCGCCGCTCACCATACGCCCTGCGCCCGCTTGGCCTCCAACGCGGTCTCCGCGGCGTCTTCGATTTCATGAAGGAAATCCAGCCCGGTCCTCCGCTCCACCTCGTCGATGGACGTCAAAAATCGCTCCAATTCGGCCCCCGTCGACGTCTCCTGCGGGAAAAGAAACGCCTGTGTCCGCACCCGCCCGTCGCTTTCGTCGACCACGATCATAAAAAACGCGTCCGGCACCGCCGTGCCATTGGGCAGCAGCGACGGACGCGCCCCGAACACCGGCCCGGCCAGCACCCACACTTCGCCGAAACGCCCCGGATAACTCGCGGCGATTTTCATCTCCATCTCCTTCCACGCGCCCGCGTTGAGCCCATGCCGCTGAGGCACGATGTTCGACATAAGAAACGTCTCACGCTGCGCAGCCTCGCCGTAACGCGTCGCGATCGCATGGTTCGGCGCCAGGTGTCCGCGGTCGTATCCACTGTTCGTATACGCCGACGAGGGCACGCGCGCCGCCGTTCGTACGTCGGTCTCGAAATTTTCCGGCCGCGGTGCCGGCGGCTCCAGCCGCTCCATGTCGGCCACCCGATACGCCACCCACAACGGATTCTCCAGCACCTCGGAATACCCGGTTACATACCCCGTGTTCTTCAGCACTCGAATCGCCTGCGAATCCATCGCCGACCGGGGCGCTCCACCATAAACATGCGTGCGGTCTCCTTGGGCGACCGTCTGGACAAAGTCCGGGCTGTAATACAACCGGTAAACATCCCGAACGACATCGATCAGTTCGATGCGCTTGTTCTTCTCAAAGTAGTTTTCAACGAGCTTCGCCACCTCCGCGCGACGCAAGGGCGGTTGCATCACGAACCAACCGCCCAGCACCGCCAGCAGGATCAGGTTGCACCAGAAAACCGCCTTGATCCGCCCACCACGCCCCGCTCGCTTCCGGCCCCGCGCACTCATTTGCCGCACTTTCTGAGCGCCTTGTTGATGGCCTCCAAATCGCACCGCTCCACGTCGTGCCGCGGGCCGAGCCAGGCGACCCACTCCCGCCCCAACTCCGTATTCGGTTCCTGGATGCACGCCAGCATGTCGTGGTAGGCATCGACCCCGCCGCAGTCCTCCGGCGGCCCCGCCCGTTCGCCCGCCACGCATTGCGGATAAAATTCGCCCTTCATCAAAGGAATCACCTTCTCGACGCGAATATCCACGCGCCAGCCCTCGCCGAAGTGATAGTCGTAAATCATCCCGCCCCGCTTCGCCAGTTCGAGCTCGGCCAGGGTCATGTCACGGTCATCTTCCACGAACAGGTCATCGCGTTTCGCCGGGTTGCCCAACCGCAGATCCTCAAGCGTGAACATGTGCGTCTGATAATCGAACCAGTCGAACGCCACTTGGATCGAGTCATGCAGCCGCGCGAGCCACATGGTTTCCTTGACGATCAGCCGCCGCCAGATCCGCGACGCGCAACCGGCGACCGTCAGTCCCAGCACGAGCGCCTGCGCCGTTGGCTTCTTAACCCGGGCCCCCCGGCCTTCGTGCAGCGAAATCATCGCGTCACACAAACAGCCGCCCTTGACCACGCGACAAAAAAGCCGGGCACGCCACATCCGGCCCGAGTTCCCCCGCAATCCTCGATTTCGGACACACAAAAGCCGCCTCGTGAGAAGCGGCTTTTGTGACCTAACACCAAGTAAACCTTAAGAACTATAAACTGACTACATGGGGATAGACGCGCTCACCGCCGAAACGCTCAAAAAAAACGAAAGGAAAAAAGCCGGCGGCTAAAAAAGACATAACAACTTAAAATCTAATGGATACCGAGATTAACCCATTTCAATCCGCCTCCGCTGCCCCTCGCCTGCGTAGCCAGGCGCCATCCCCCTCATCCGTGTAACTCTTCGTGGAATTTCACCGGTTTTCCGACTTCGGGATCATCCCCGTCGGCATTGTGGTTTTCGCCAACTGGCGTCGCCTTGAGCGGATACACAAAGGACCGGCCTTCGTAGTTTTTGAACACCACCTCGTCGTCGGTGATCTTTTCCACGTAATGAGGATTGATCGGCACCTTTCCGCCGCCGCCCGGCGCATCGATCACGTATTGCGGAACCGCATAACCGGTGGTGTGACCGCGCAGCGCCTCGATGATTTCCAAGCCTTTGCGAACATCGACTTTGAAATGGGCACCTCCGGTGATGAGGTCCATTTGGTAAAGATAATAGGGTCGCACCCGCATGCGTAGCAGACGGTGAACCAATGACTTCATGATCTCAGCGTCGTCATTCACCCCTTTGAGCAACACGCTTTGGTTGCCCAACGGCACCCCTGCGAACGCGAGCCGTTCGCAGGCGTCCCTCAACTCCGCAGTGGCCTCCTTCGGATGATTCACATGAATGCTCATCCAGATCGGCCCGTGCTTCTTTAAGATCCCGCACAACTCCGGGGTAATCCGCTGCGGCAGAAACACCGGGATGCGCGAACCGATCCGAATAAACTCCACGTGTTTAATCGCACGCAGCCGCCCCAAGAGATGATCGAGCTTGCGGTCGGAGAGCAGCAACGGGTCGCCTCCCGACAGCAAAACGTCGCGCACTTCCGGGTGTGACTCGATGTATCGCAAACCCTGCTCGTATTCAGGGTGGAAATTGTAGTCCTGGGCATTCGAGACCAACCGGCTGCGTGTGCAGTAACGGCAGTATGACGCGCATCGATCCGTCACCAGAAACAGGACCCGATCCGGGTATCGATGCACCAAACCCGGCACCGGCGAATGTTCATCCTCACCCAACGAATCGAGCATTTCTTCGGCGTGAAGCACCCCTTCCCCGGCCCGCGGAATCATCTGCAAACGAATCGGACAATGGGGATTGTTGCGGTCGATCAGGTTAAAAAAATAGGGCGTGATCGCCATCGCCAGCTTTTGCCCGGCAAAGAGCACACCCGCCCGCTCGTCCGGCGTCAGAACCATGTAGCGTTCCAAGTCCTCAAGCTTCGTAAGCCGATTCTTGAGCTGCCACGTCCAGTCCTTCCAATCGCTCTCGGGAACGTGCTGCCAAAGTCCCTGGCCTTCAAACCAAGTGGAACGATCATCAATGTAAGCCATGGGAAGGAATCGCCGCACGGTAAAACCCTCCCCCGCCCTGTCAAACCACCCGTCCCTTTTCCCCGTCAACCCCCCATTCCACCCGATCCCGCTTGTCACTTATTAAGTGACAAACATCCGTTTCGCACTTCATGCGAGCTACTTAAGTTTCTCCGAAAATTCCCGCTGTTTTTCTTAAAAACCCCCTTGGCAGGCGTGACCCTACGCCTTTTCGTTCTTCTTTAATGTCCACGTTCAAGCCCGCAGTCCTCGCTCTCGAAGATGGTTCCGTGTTTCGCGGTCGCGCCTTTGGCGCCGATGCCACGATCGCGGGTGAATGCGTGTTCAACACCTCGATGACCGGCTATCAGGAGATCATCACCGATCCGTCCTACTTCGGCCAGATCGTCACGATGACCACGCCGATGATCGGCAACTACGGCGTCAACGACGAGGACACCGAGGCGACCACGCCCAAGGCCAGCGGTCTGGTCGTGCGCGAACTCTCTCCCATCGTCAGCAACTGGCGCAGCCAGTCCTCCCTCGAAGACTACCTTCGCAAATACGGCATCCCCGGTATCAGCGAAGTCGATACACGCGCCATCACCAAAAAGCTCCGCGTCGACGGCGCCCTTAAGTGCTGCCTTTCCACCCTCCCGCTCACCGACGCCGAGGCAGTCGCCAACGCCAAGGGCTGGCGCGACATGGCCGGCAGCGACTACGTCAAGGACACCACCTGCAAGGAACCTTACATCTGGAGCGGACAGGATCCGGCCAATCACAACGCCGTTTATGTCCCCGCCGGCACCACCCTCGGCCTGCCCCATACGCCCGCAAAACGCTTCCGCATCGCGGCCTTCGACTTCGGTGCCAAACACTCCATTTTCCGCAAGCTCATCAACCATGGCTTCGATGTGCAGGTGTTTCCCGCCACCGCGACCGCCGAGCAAATCAAGGCCTACGCCCCCGACGGAGTTTTCCTCTCCAACGGTCCCGGCGATCCCGCCGCCCTGCCCTATATCCACAAAACGGTTACTGGCCTGATTCCCGATTTCCCGATGTTCGGCATCTGCCTCGGCCATCAGATGCTCACCCACGCCTTGGGCGGCACCACCTTCAAGCTCAAGTTCGGCCATCGCGGCGGCAACCAGCCGGTCAAAAACCTGGAGACCGGAAAAGTCTCCATCACCGCGCAGAACCACGGCTTCGCCACCGACCCCAAATCCCTCGAAAAAGGCGGCGCCATCGTCACCGAAATCAATCTCAACGACAATACGGTCGAGGGCCTGCGCCATAAGGAGCTCCCGATCTTCTCGGTTCAGTACCACCCCGAGGCCGCCCCCGGCCCGAACGACGCGGACCCGCTCTTTCTCGACTTCTACAAGCTGATCGAAAAGCGCAAGGCCGGCAAAATCTGAGCCCGCCCGCAACAGCCATCGCCATTCCGACCAAGCCACTCCACTGCGAGTGGCTTTTTCCTTTCCGCCTTCCGATGCCTGCCCCCCAACGCACCCCGGCCTGGTCACTTCACGGCGTCGCCGACGCCGCTCTCTGGCTCGGTTGGATAGGCGGCTTCGGCCTGTGCCTGCTCACGTTGACGGCGTTCGCCGGCGAAACCCACTGGTTGCTCGAAGTCACGAGTCATTTCCATCCGCACTACGCCGCCGGCCTGACCGTCTACGCTGTCATCTACGCGGTGGCGCGGCGCTTTCGTGGCACGGCGGTATTTGCCGCATTCGCGCTGCTCAATGTCATCATGCTCGCGCCTCGGTTCGCGCCGCGCGAGACCGCCCCCGCCGGATCCACGGAGATCAACCTTCTCCTCTTTAACGTCCTCACCTCCAATCGCGACCACGCCGCCTTGCTCGCCCTCGTCGAAAGTGAACAACCGGATTTCATCGCGCTGCTCGAAGTGAACGACGCATGGCTCACCGCACTCGCGCCCCTCTCGACCACCCATCCTTATTCCCGCCGCGTGGCGCGTTCGGACAACTTCGGAATCGCCCTCTTCAGTCGACTGCCTCTCACCGATATCAAAACCGTTTATTTCGGTCCGGCCGAGGTCCCGTCGATTCGCGCAACACTCAGCCTCGCCGGTCGACCGGTCAGCGTGCTCGCGACTCATCCACTCCCGCCGGGAGACTCCGAGAACCTGATTCTGCGCGACCGACAACTCGCCGAGATCGCCGACTGGTCGTCGACTTCGCCCGTCCCGGTCATCGTACTGGGCGACCTCAACTGCGCGCCTTGGTCGCCCGCGTTCCGAAAGTTGCTCAAAGACGGCTCGCTCCATGACACCGGACGCGGGCTCAACCCCACCTGGCCGGTAAAGCCGTGGTGGTTGCGCATTCCACTCGACCATTGCCTCGCGAGTGGGCCGTTTGTCGCGGTGGAACATCGTATCGGCCCCGACATTGGCTCGGACCACTTCCCCGTTCTCGTGACCCTGACCTTGCCTCCGGCGGCCCAATGACGCTCTGCTGACACCGAGATGAAAAAACTCCTCGTGCTCATCTTCTTGGCCGCCGCCGGCTGGTTTTGGCTGCACGAACCCGAGGCCGACTGGCGCGGCATGCCCGCCGCTCACGATCCCGTCCAGACCGACGCCAGGCAACCGGCCTTCCAACAGGGCGATTACACCATCACTTCGCTTGCCGACTATCACATCAAAGCCGTCGTACTGTCGCGCGAGCGCTATCGAAACGACCGCGGAGCCACGCTTGCGCCCGTCGACCTCGCCCTCGGATGGGGACCGATGTCCACCGCAACCGTCATCAATGACCTGAAGATTTCCCAATCCGGACGCTGGTATGAATACTCGTGGTCGGACGAACCGCCGCTCGATCCGGACCTCATCGCGACCCATTCCGCCAACACGCACTGCCTGCCTGCGACACCCGAAATCCGCCGGCAACTGCTGGCCGTCAACCGTCTCGATGTCGTCACTCTCAAGGGACATCTCGTCGAAGTCGCCGGCCCCAAAGGCTATCGCTGGCGCTCGTCGCTCAGTCGCACCGACACCCGTGGCGGAGCATGCGAAGTGATGTGGATTACCGGCGTCGACGTCACTCAAGCAAAGTAGATGCCGCCGTCGGCGCACCTCATGCCCACCCCAACATCAGGGCGATTTGCGCGCGTGAAAAAGGTTTGGGAAGCAGGTGATCCACCTTCAGCGACTTCAGCTCCGTCTCGTGCTCACGCGAAAAGTAGCCGCTATAAATCACCACCCGGCCCTTGTACCCGATATCGCGCAACCGATGCACCAGCTCCACGCCGGAAATTCCCGGCAGGTTAAGATCGGTGAAGACGAGATCGTAACACTCGGGCCGCGCCGACAACACCGCCCAAGCCGCCAGCCCGTCGCCAACGAGTTCAACTTGGTGGCCAAAGGAATCGATCATCTGCTCCGTTGCATGGGCGACCATCTCGCAATCCTCCACGAGCAACACACGCATGCGCTGCTTCACCCGCCCTCCGCACGCAACCGTCGCGGCGGGCGGCGCCATGTCGGTCAGGGAGCGGGGAGTCACCATGGTGTTGTCGGCCGCGGCACGTAGAAAAACATGGAACGTCGTGCCTTCGCCCGGCCGTGATTCAACCTCGACCCAGCCTCCAAGCGAGGTGCTCACATGCCACACCGTGGCCAACCCGAGCCCGGTTCCCTGCCCGACCATCTTCGTCGTAAAAAACGGTTCGAAAGCGCGCTCGCGCACATCGTCGTTCATGCCCAGACCGTTGTCGCGGACCGTAAGACGGCGCCAGCACTGCGGCATGTGACGCCCCCCGCCGTCACGCGCCCCGGAGACGCGAACGACCGACTCCAACGAAATCTCGATCTGCGGCGCCCAATCCGGTGGCGATATTCCGGCGGTTTTTTCAAGCAGAGTATCCCGGGCGTTGAGGACGAGATTGACGACAAGCTGATTGAGATCCGAACGATTGGCCCAGACCACCGCCGTCGCGTCGGCCGGATGAGTCGTGATTTGAATACGGCTATCGATCGTCGATGCGAGGAAGTCGAGATTCTCGCGCACCACCGCCTCCAGATCGACAAACTCGCACGCCTCCGCCGATCGACGACCAAAGGTGAGGATGCGCTGGGTCAGTTCACGGGCGCGATTGATCCCGATGCGAATCGGTCCCAAATGAACGGCCAGCATCCGGTCATGCTCGTTCTCCATCCCGAGCATCTCCGCATGCAGCAACATCGGGGTGAGCAGATTATTGAACTCATGAGCGATGCCTCCGACCATTTCGCCCACCGCCCGCAGCTTGCGGCTCTGCAAGAGCTCGGCATCGATGCGTTTCAGTTCCGTGATATCGGTGCGGCATCCCACCATGCGGATCGGTCGGTGTTCGCCATCGAACAGGGTGATCCCCCGGCTGATGATCCACCGCCAGGTGCCATCTTTATGCCGGGCCCGAAACTGATAGACATAGGGCGCATTCTCCTCCCAATGACGGCGCAATACACCCGGGCGTCGCAATGCATCCTCGGGATGGATGAGTTCCAGCCACGATGAATGGTTGTCCGGCAATTCGTCCGCGGCGTAGCCCAACATCTCCCGGCTGCGATCGCTGAAAGTAATCCGGTCCTTGGTCACGTCCCAATCCCAAACACCGTCGTTGGAGGCGCGCAGCACGAGTTGGTTGAGCTCCGCCGAACGATTCAACTGCTCCTCGCTCGCCCGGCGCGCCCGATCCACCGAAAGATCGCGATCCACCCCGATCATGTATTCGCGCCCGTCGATGATCACCAACCGGGCGATGTATTCGATAAAAAATACAGATCCATCCTTCCGCTTGTGCGGATTCTCTCCCCGGCAGATACCCCGCCGGAGCCGGGCAAGGAACTGCTGCGCGCCCTCATAGCTCGGCACCAGGGGCGTGAGCACTTCCATGCCGTACCCGATGAGTTCCTCCCGGGTCCGCCCATGCAGATCGCAGGCGTATTGGTTGCACTCGACGATCCGAAAAGGGATCTCCCGATCATTGGGATCGAACACGCAAATGCTCAGCGGGGAATCGTCGAACAGCGCCCGTAATCGATCATTGGCCGAGCTCAGTTGCGCCTGGGCACGTCGCCGTGCGCGATGTTCCCACCACCAGGCCGCGGCAAGTCCGATCACCAGCAACATGGGCACTCCACCCGTCCACCCTGCACCCGTGGACATTTCACCCGAACCCGCGGCGGCGGTCATCCGCGTGGTCATGCAAAGGCCGCCGAAAAGCACAAAACCGGCGCGTGTGAAACGCACCCGCCGCCGACGCAAACCGTCGCAGAGGTAACGCATGGAGATTTTCATGACCGTATCTCTCGGCTTTTTCCGAGAGAAGCCGCAAACGACCGGATATATCGGCCGATTCAGCCCAGCCACCGCTCAAACTTGACCGCGTCTTCCTGCGTATCCACGCCGATGGTGGGATCGTCCGTCACCCCGCAAAGAATATCGTACCCGTTCTCCAACACACGAAGTTGCTCCAGCTTTTCGATCTGCTCGTAACGACCGGCGGGAAGCTTCGCGAACCGCTCGATCAAGTCCGCCTTGTACGCATAGAGTCCGAGGTGCTTGAAGCACGGAGTCGCCCGTACCCAAGCGTCATCGACCTGCCCGGAGCGATCACGCGCATAGGGGATCGGCGCCCGCGAAAAATACAGCGCCCGACCTCCGCCCGGAGCGAAGACCACCTTGACCTGGTTCGGGTTGCTAAAATCCTCCGCCGTCGTGAACGGGGTGGCCAGCGTCGCCATCGCCGCCGAACCGCCAATCAATTCCGCCAGCGTAAGAATCTGCGCGCGCGTCACCAACGGTTCGTCCGCCTGCACATTGATCACCCGCTCCGCCTTCACGATTCGATTGGCTTCGGCAATACGGTCCGTGCCGCTCTGATGCTGCACGCCGGTGAGGATCGCCTCGAAGCCCGCTCGGCGCAGCGGCTCCGCCAGCAACGTGTCGTCTACCGCAAAGAAAAGCGGAAACTCAGGTGCCTCTTTTTTGATCCGCTCGGCCACCCAAAGCAAAAGCGGACGCCCCTTGATGACGTGTAACAATTTGCGGGGGAAGCGGGTGGATTCGAGCCGGCAGGGAACGATGATCGCGGTCGTAGGCATTGTGCCGCAAACGCTGTGCGACCGGTTTTTGGGTTGCAAGCCGTCCCCTCTCGCCGGACTTTTCGAGGCTCACTGCAATGGAAAAGAACGACACGACCGCGATTGGCCAGCACATCAAAGAACTGGTGGTGCAAAACAAGATGGGAATCCACGCCCGCCCGGCGGCCATGATCGTGCGCATCACCAACAAATTCAAAGCCGACGTCTTCGTTGAAAAGGATGAGGAGCAGGTGAACGGCAAATCCATCATGGGCCTGATGATGCTCGCCGCGGGCAAAGGCTCGAAGGTCAAGTTCCTCGCCACCGGCGACGACGCCCCCCAGATGCTCGGCGAACTCGAACAGCTTTTTACCCGCAAGTTCGACGAGGCCTGAGCAGCCCGATCTCTCAACGCAAAGACGCCAAGGCGCCAAGGTCGCAAAGACCCGGCGCCTTTTTCATGTCTTCTTTGCGTCCTTACCGTCGTTGCGTCTTTGCGCTAGACTAAATTCCGAAAAAAACCCGCGCCGTCTTCGTCGTCACCTCCGCCAACTCCTCCAGACTCACCCCGAACATCGCCGCCGCATACTCCGCGGTGTGACGCATAAATCCCGGCTCGTTGGGTTTTCCGCGATGCGGCACGGGTGTGAGATACGGCGCATCCGTCTCCAACATCAGCCGCTCGAGGCCTTGAACCTTCGCTGCTTCCCGCACGTTCTCGGCGTTCTTATACGTCAGAACCCCGGTGAACGACCCGTAGGCACCGCGTTTTAGCAGTTCGTTCATTTCCGCCGGACCTTCACTGAAACAGTGAAACACCACGCGCGTCCAATCCACTCCGCTCGCGTCAATCATCGCCACCGACTCGGCGAACGCGCCGCGTGAATGTACGACCAGCGGACAGCTCAACCGCTTCGCGATGACCAACTGCGCGTCGAACGCAGCCCGCTGCCAGGCGAACACCTGCTCCGCCCGCGCCGCATCGTCCTTCGGCAGATGAAACCGATCCAATCCGCATTCGCCGAGGGCAACGGGCAGGGAGATCGGCCTCGTGGCATGGGCGTACCGCCCCTGATTCCGAACCTCCGATCCCTCGGACAGAATGCGCGTGCCACTTTCCGACCAAAACGCCTCGATCTTTGCGATTTCGTCCGCCCAGTTTTCGCGCACGCAGCAGGGATGCAGCCCGACCGAGTAACGCACGCCCGGGTGCGTCGCCGCGAGATCGCGAATCAGCGCCCAATCGTCGCTGTCCGTGCCGATGGAGATCATCTCCGTGACGCCGGCTTCGCGCGAACGCGCCAGCACCGCGTCAAGCGTACCGGAGCGGGCAAAACCATCGAGATGGGTATGAGTGTCGATCAGGGTCATGATAAAGGCATTTGATTCCCTCGTTTTCGTAATCGCGATCTTCCGTGTTTCACTACGACCTGACGGAAGAGAACAAAGAATCAGACATCAGAGATACAGCGGCGCATACCGTTCCTCCAGGTATCGCAACAGATACTTCGGCGTGAGTTCCTCGCCCGTTACGCGCCGCACAAGTTCCAAGGTTTCGTAGCGCCGTCCTTGCCGGTGGATACCCGTGCGCAACCAGCCCAGCAGACGCGAAAAATCCCCTCGCGCGAAGTCGTCCTCAATATCCGGATACGTCTTGAGCGCCGTCGCCCACAACTGCGCGGCGATCATGTTGCCCAGGCAGTAACTCGGAAAATAACCGAACGCCCCGCCCGACCAGTGCACGTCCTGCAACACGCCCTGGCTGTCCGCCGGCGGTGTGAGCCCGAGCAGTTCCTGCGACAACGCATTCCACGCCGCCGGTAGATCGCGCACCTCCAGCTCGCCGGCGAAGAGCCGCCGCTCCAACTCGAAGCGGAGCAGGATATGGAGGTTGTAGTGCACCTCGTCGGAATCGACACGGATGAGGGTCGGTGCGACTTCATTGACCGCCAAATAAAGATCGTCCGAGGAAACCGCGGCGAGTTGCGCAGGGAATCGTTCGCGAAAGCGCGGTTCAAAGAATTTCCAGAACGCTCGACTGCGTGACACTTGGTTTTCCCAAAGGCGGCTCTGCGATTCATGCACGCCCATGCCGGCGTTTTGACCCAAGGGGGTTCCTTGCGCGGCAAGCGGCAGGCCTTGTTCGTAAAGCCCGTGTCCCGTCTCATGAATCGACGAAAAGAGCGAGTCGAGCGGGTTGTCGGCGTCGAAGCGCGTAGTCATGCGGATGTCCGCGCCCGAGCCTTCACAAAACGGGTGCAGCGAAACATCGATGCGGCCCCGGCGATAATTGAAGCCGAGACGTTCCGTGACGTCGCGAAGAAACGCCCGCTGCGCCTCCACGGGAAAACCTTTGAAAATCCCGTTCTTCGCTCGCACCGGTGACTCGGCGATACGACGCACGAGTGGAACCAGACCGGTCTTCAGTTCGGTGAACAACCCGGTGAGCTTCGCCGCGGTCATGCCGGGATCATGTTTATCGATCGCGTAGTCGTAGGCCCGGTCGGCCCAGCCGAGATAGGCGGCTTCCTGCTTGGCCAACGCGAGGTGCTTTTCCAGAAACGGTGCAAAGGCCACAAAATCGGATTTTCCCTTGGCCGCGGCCCACGCGTGATAGGCGGCGCTGGAGAGCCGGGCTTTCTCGGCGACGAATTCCGCGGGCAGTTTGACGACCCGATCATAGTCACGCCGGGCCTCACGCATGACCACCGCCCGGTCCGCCTGCACCGCCGGTTTGTCACTTATTAAGTGACAAACCGGCTCGACCGTCAGCGACGGGGTCGGGGTGGCTTGGGAGGAACGCCCCCGATCTTTTGCGTTTTCCAATGGATCGGCGGGCGAAATCCCAAGGCCGCTCTCCAACTCCGTTAGCAGCGTGCCGATTTCCGGATCGGCGGCGGCTGCGTGCTGGAGTTCGGCGAGGAGCGCAAGTTGCTCGGCGCGCTGGTCGGCGCTGTCGGGAGGGAGGTTCACCTGCTCGTCCCACCCTAGAAGGCCGGCGACAGTACTCAGATAGTGGGCTCGTTTAAGTTTTGCGACGAGACGCTCGTAGGAATCGGCAGACATGTGGAAAAGTTTCCATGCAATCACACCGGTCAACCGGTGCGAAGCGAAGAATCATTCGCCGTAACACAGCTTCATTGGCGCGCCCACTTGGATCGACTCACGCCCCGGGCTGCCCCGAGGATCTTTACTCGTTGCCCTGTTCCGTACGCGCGGAGGGAAACGGTTCCACGCCGCGTAAGATGACATTCCCCCCGCTGGCCCGAGCCACGATGACCGGCCCCCCGCCGTTGAGAGTCGCTTTCAGGCGGGACCGCCGATCACCGTCGCCGACCACCTTGAGGGGAAGCTCGTCCGCCACGGCCACCTTGCCAAACAGCGAAGAGCGCAAGTTCAGCGTGCAGGCGCTGTTGGTCTCCAAGACCAAGGACAGGTCGCCACCCGAGAGCATGATATCCGCGGGATGCCTGACCGGTGATACAAAACCCACGCCGGCATCGGAACCACTGCCGCGGACCACGACCTCGCCACTCGCTTGTTGCAGCTCGATATAACCGCCCCGACTGGAAAGCCGCGTATGGTCCGTCGCTCGTCCCACCGTGAGGGCGCCCGTCAAGGTGGACGCGATGATCGGACCGGAGGCGGCGGTAATGGCGACCCTGCCGGTGTGGCTGCGGGCGGTAACCGGCCCATTGATCTCACCCGTAAAAATGTCCCCCGACTCGCTATTGAGCACGACCGAACCTTCCAGCGAACCGATCACAATGCCTCCGGTCAGGGTGTCGACTTGCACGTCGCAGCGCCGTGGCACCTTGATTTCATAGACCAAACTCACCGGTGCCCACGTATGCCAGGACCACCCCACCCGCTTACGCTGACGCGCAGTCAACGTCACCGCGCCATTCCGCTGATCCATACTGAGCTCAAGCGAGGCGAGAAGCGCATCCATCGCCGCCTCGGTATCGACCTCCGCCGTTTGAACCACAACCACGTCGATGGTTTTGCCTTCCGCGACTTCGGTAATGCGCACGGCACCATCAAAGGTATCCACCTTCAGGACTGCATCCATCGGCACATCAAACTGACGCTCAATCCGACGCTCGATCACCGCAATCGCCGGTACGGTCACAAGCGCCCAAGTTATTGCCAGAAAGTATAAAAATATCCGGGACATAGCGCGAAGTTGGAATAAGCACCTCCACCTTCAAGCCAGCATTTGGCAAAACCAAATCTCCCGGGACCAAGTCCAATCAGGTCTTCTGCGCATTATTACACACGTAATGCGCCAACGAGCGGTTCATTGTATAGGCTTTCAGGGACGCGTCACCGGCCTTGTCGTTGCGCTCGATCAGAAAGCGCGGCGGACGACGGAGGGCGATTTCCTCCTGCTCGGCGGCGGTTGCGATGAGCAACAATACCTCGGCCCGCGCAGGCAGACGCGCCGCCGGGAAGTTCGCATGCATGGCGAGCCAGCGGAGGGTTTGTTGCAGCGGTGTGGGAACGGGAGCGGTCACGCTGCAGACTGTGCAGGAAGAATCCGGCGGGAGTCAACGGGCGGAAGTGAAAAGGCATCAGCCGGAGAAAAGGAGATCGGACGGTCTTCGTCCCTCCCGTTCTCGGGACTCAAGGTTTCAAGGCCGCCGTCCACGTCTTTTCGTCGAAACCGACCAAGGCCACGCCGTTCACTCCGGAGCCGATCGCGAAGGGGCGCTTTACCAGATTGCCGTTGCCGGCCAGCAGCGCGAGCGCCTCGGACTCGGTCATCGAGGGAAGCTTATCGCCCAGCTTGAGCGCTCGATAGTCCACGCCCGATGTATTGAAAAGTTTGCGCAACGCTCCCGCACCTCCGAGGCGGGCGAGCATCGCGCGCAACTCGGCGGCGGTCGGCGGAGTCTCGCGAATGGGTTTTTCGTCGAATGCGATCCGATGCGCCCGCAACCACTTCACGGCGCGGCGGCACGTATCGCATTTCGCGTAGGTGTAGACCGTAAGCGTATTCGTCGTTGTCATACGTTATTTGACCCACTCTTTGGCCTTCACGAGGAACTGCCAATTACCTTTGTAGGTGCCGAGTTCGCCGTAAAACGAGAGTTTCCCGTCCTGCTCGCGTCGCTGAGTGTAGAGGAGATTTCGAATCTCCTTCCGCGGCCCATAGACATCATAGGTCCCGCCGTGCACTTCGATCTTGAGGAAACGATCGTCGAGGGCTTTCGCCTCCACGCGGAAAAATTTCCCGGTCCACGTTCCGTCGCGCAGGTCCACGTCCGCGGGCAGATCGGCGAGCACCACGGCGGAAGCGAAGTCGGTCTTCGACAAATCGACTTTGTTGGCCCGGCCATTTCCGTCGTCTTCGCTCCCCGACTCGCGGGTAAGCGGCATGAATTTGCCCGGCAGGTTGTCCGCCACGGTCCGAAACCGCGCCAGAATGGGAAAGTGGTCCGAAAAACCGAAACCGCCCTCCCCCTCCTTGGTGTTCCAGCGCACCGGCAGGCCCGCCGGATCGGCGTTAAGACCAGGGCGTTTCACCACGGCAAAGGAGTTGTCGACGTACTGCACACCGCGCTGATCGTAGAGGCCGCGCGACACAATGAGGTGCATCAGCGTGCCCCATTCTCCGCGAAACACATCGCTACCCCGGTCGTCCTCGGGAAGCTCAAACCAAAGGTTGTAGAGGTCGCGCGCCGGACCACGGATCGCGAGTTCGTTGCCTTGGGATCCGAGAATATCGTTGATCGCGGTGACGGGCATTTTCCGGTATCGGCGCCTTTGATTGTAGTGCGAATTGAGGTCTCCGCCGACGAGGATATCGGCATGGGGATCTGCTTCGAGAAGGGCATCGAGCCGCTTGCGGAGCACCCCCGCATTTTCGATGCGGGTCAGCTCCGTCGTCGCGTCAGTCGCGCCCGATTTCCAATGATTGCCAAACACCGTCAACGGATGGCCCGCCACGTCGAGTTTCACCTCAAGGATGTTGCGCGCCGAACTCGTTGGATGATTGCGCACGTCGGTGACGGGAAACCGGGTGAAGATCACGCATTTGATCGCCTTCGCCGGCCGGCCGTCATCTTGCAGCACACCGTCGTTGCCGTCGGAGCCGGCGACCACCGTGTAGCCGGCCATTCCACGATCAGCAAACGCCTTTAACAACAGCGCCTCGGCCGGCAGGTCGCCCACCTCGGTGGTGAAATCGACGCCGAGCATTTTATCGATGGTCGTGTTGGTATAACGCCTGAGAATGCCGGTGTAGTCGGGCGGCGTTTTTCCCGGCGTATGATCAATCTCGATCTCCTGAAAAAGAATGATGTCGGGCCCGCGGCCTTCCTCCATCCCGGCAACAACCCGCGTAATGTTCACCACCTTGGTCAGCACATGGGCCCGCGTGTAGACTGCCGGCTGAAAATCGTCGTAGGCCGCCACGCCGTCCGCGTCGTGCAGATTTTGGACATTGAAGACCAGGACCGTGAACGGCTTTGCCACCAGCCACACCGGAGCCAGAACCAGCAGGATCAACGTTCCATAAAGCCGCATGCGCATACCCCTGCACAATTCCACGCACAGGTAAAAAGCGAAACCGGTGCGCATGCCGATTTATCTCAACAGCGGTGTGATTGACGCCCTCTTCTCTTGAACCAAGCGTGCCGCGAATGTCGTCTGCGCGTTCCAGTCTCCCATTGCTCCAAGTCTCCGGCCTCACCGTGATGCGAGACCGGACGACGCTGCTCAACAACGTGGGCTGGCGGGTGGAACGGGGCGAACACTGGGTGATCATCGGTCCGAACGGCTGTGGCAAAACCTCGCTCCTTCGGGCGCTCACCGGCTACCTCACGCCCAGCGCCGGCGAGATTGATCTGCTGGGTGAACGTTACGGCGAGAGCGACTGGCGGGACCTGCGCCTGCACGTCGGCCTCGTCACGAGTGCGCTGCAAGCCAGCGTGCCGCCGGACGAACCCGCGCTTGAAACCGTCATCAGTGGCAAATACGCCCAGCTCGATCTCTGGGTGAAACCACTCGCCGTCGACCGGACGGCCGCGCTCCGACTGTTGCGTCAAAGTGGCGCCGGTGCGTTATCCGACCGGCTGTGGGGCCAGCTTTCCCAAGGCGAACGTCAGCGTGTGCTCATCGCCCGCGCGCTCATGGCCAAACCGAAGCTTCTCATTCTCGACGAGCCTTGCGCAGGTCTCGACCCGGTGGCCCGGACGCGGTTTCTCCGCTTCATCACCGAACTCTCCCGGACACCACGCGGACCTGCGCTGGTACTCGTAACCCATCACGTGGAGGAAATCACTCCCGCCTTCACCCATGCTCTGGTGTTGAGAGCAGGCGAGGTCATCGACGCCGGACCGGTCGGCGCAACTCTTACCACGCGCACCCTGTCGCGCGCATTCGACGCAAACCTGCGGCTGACGCGAACGCGCCAAGGGTTTCAGCTCACCGTCCACGCATGAACCCGATCCCCGGCTGGTTTTCTCTGTTTGGCCTGGATCATCCCGCGACGTACGCGGTGCTGTTCCTGGCCACTTCGTTTTTTATTCTCTGGCGGTTGGAAGCCATCATGGATCGCGGCTTCGAGGGGACCGCGCTCGGCACGCTCGTGATGCCCTTGTGCTCGGGTCTGGGCAACTTGCTCTTCGTCTTCATCGTGGCGCGCAGCGACACACCGGCGCAGGAGGTGATGACCAACGCGCTCGTCAACAACGTCACCAATCTCACCCTGCTGCTCGGCCTGCCCGCCATTTTCTGGGGACTGGCCGTCATGCCGGCCGCCACCCCCGCGAAAAGCCCGCGCCGGGGCCGCGCCAAGGCCGGCGCCGACGGAGACATGCCTCAGCGGATCAATCGCCTCGCGCTCTTCCTCACATTGATCGCGGTGGTGTTCTTCTCCGGTATCACGTGGGCGCTGGGATCGGACGGCGATCTTGATTTCTCAGACGGCCTCGTGCTCGTGGGACTCTTTGTCTTCTGGCAGAGTTTTCAGGTCTACGACGTGCTCAAACACAACGTGCGGAAACGCATCTCGCTCGGCGTGGGCTTTTGGCTGGACGTGCTGCTCGTGCTGCTGGGCGCCGTCGGACTCTTTACCAGTATCGACGAACTGGTGACATGGATGACACGCCAGGAAACCGGTTTTTTCCGTGTCGATAATCTCGGCTGGCTGACCGGCTGGCTGATGGTTTTGCCTAATGCACTGCTCGCGTTCTTTTACGCCGCGCGCAAACGCGCCGAGGTCGTCTATTCATCACAAATCGGCGACGGCCACATCTGCATTCCGC
Organism: Opitutaceae bacterium; assembly: GCA_024711005.1. Taxonomy (GTDB): domain Bacteria; phylum Verrucomicrobiota; class Verrucomicrobiia; order Opitutales; family Opitutaceae; genus Rariglobus. The sequence goes on from JANJTQ010000229.1 coordinate 33,072, forward strand.
TCGGGATCGGGCTGTTCGCGATCATGAAACCACTGCCCATACCGCCTCAGACAGACATGGGACTGACGTTGCTCATGGCGGGCGCTGGACTGCACCTACTCTGCCTGCTTTTCACGGGAGGCCTGCCTCGCGTCATGGGCTGGGTGCTCGTGGCGGGCTACGCGGTGTTCGTGTTCACCGGCTGGGCCGGGTGAAAAAAAAAGCGCATGGTCTTACCCGAGGTAGGGCGGGACCGCTGGGACCGCCGAGCATGATCAGAGGCATGCGTACGCCGAACCGGACGGCCCGGCGGTCCGTCCCTACCCGCCTGGCAATCCTCACACCAAGGGGTCGGCGCGAAATCGCTCGCTGAGGCCAAACCAGGCCACCTGCGCCTTGAGCCAATGCGGCCGTGAACGGATTTCCTCCATCGAACGCCCCGTGTGATTGGCCAGCATGTATGCCGCCGGCCCGATGCGCATCGCCGCGTCATAGGTGTTTCCGTGTGTTCCCGAGCCAAACGTGAAACCGCCCACATCCAACTCTTGCTTGGCCAGCTCGGCGCGCAACGCCGCGATGTCCTCCGAAAAGGAGGACATATATTCGATCGCTCGCGGACCTTCATAGCGCTGGACCGCACCGCTGCCGTCGGCGAGCGCAACCAATATCCATTCATCGAAGGCCGGCTCGCCATAAAGCGAGGTCATACGTTTGAAGCAGGAGCGGATTTCCGAGGTGGCGGACTCTAAATTCATTGTTGGCTCCATTCAGCCGGGGCCACCTCGTCCGCCAAGCGAAATGACGATTTCACTGCCTTTGTTCAAAGCAGGTTCAATAAATTTTTACCACAGGACTGACGTGCTCCGGCGTGCCCGGGATTCCTTTCTCAGCGTTTAAACAATGCATCAAGCGAACCAAAGCTCTTCAGCGGAGCCTTCGGTTTCGTGGTCGTCACCGGCAGCGGAGTCGTTTCGCGTGGCTTGGCCGGCTCGGGAGCGGGCGTAGGCGGAACGGCGGACGCCGCGGCGCCCGACTCCCGCCGCCCTCCTTGTTTTATCTCGGCCAGCGCACGCTCCAGCTTCTGCACCGACACCGGTTCCGCCGTGCCCAGTTCTTGGGCGAACAAGCTCACGCGCAACTCTTCGACCTGCCAGCGCAACTCCGGCACACCCATGAACACCACCAGCTGTTTCGCGCGCTCGGCATCCTTGAGTTGGTTCTGTTTCCAGCGGTCTGCGCGCAGTTTCATCGCCTTCAAATAACGCGGGAAATGCGCGAGCCGCTCATAGGGCGTGACACGTAAAAAGTCTTTCGGCACCAGCGCCGCGAGGTCCGGGCCTTGTCCACGATAGGGCTGCGGATGCACCAGCAGCGCCTGCCGCAACGTGAGGATTTCGCGCAGCAGATCGACGAGTCGCGGCACCAGTCCCTGCAAGTCGGCCTTGGCCTTCATGACTGCGGCGGCAAACGCGACCGCCGTAAGGTGCTTCACCCGATCCGCCGCAAGAACCCACCGGCTCACCGAGACATAAGCGTCCTCGCGTAGGGTGTCCGTCGTACCGATTGTCGCGAGCAACGCACCCAGTTCGCGGAGTTGTTTCAAATCCTTGTGCAGACACGCGAGCGGATGCGTCAATTGCCACTCCAGCAGACGCGCCAGCGCGGGAGCGTTCGACGCGGCGGCCTCCTCGGGTGTTTTGAAAAGACGCAACAATACGCCGCCACCGGGGCCGTTCTTCAGTCCGGGGTAGGCATAAACCGCCACACCCGCCTGATCGCACACATGAACGCGCTCGGGCACATCGCCGAATTTCCACTCGGTCTGCTCCGACATTTCGTGCTTGGCGCGGGCGCGCCGCCAGGCATCCGGATCTTCGCGGGACACGCTCACGCTCGCTTCGCGATGATGCGCCGCGAGCGCTGTCTCAATTTCCGACAACTCGCGACTTGCACAGATTTCCCGACCTTCATCATCGACGACGCGCACCCGCACTCGCAGGTGATCGGGCAACGGGCGGTCCTCGGCGAACACACTCGGATCGAGTTTCAGCTTCAGCCGTTCACCGATGAGAATCGCGAGAGTTTCGGGCAGCGTGTGGCGCTGCGCGGTGAGACGTGACTGTTGCGCGGCCGCCTTGGCGAGCTGGCGTGCGGCATCGGCCAGCGGAACGAAATCACGGCGCAGTTCCTTGGGCAACGCACGCAGGTAATGTTCAACCTTGGCGGCGAGGTGGCCGGGCACCGCCCAATCGAGCGCGGCGGGCGTGAGCGCGGCGGCGGTTCCAACGGGCACGTCGAGCGTGACACCGTCATCGACCTGGCCGGGCTTGTAGGCATAGGCGAGCGGAAGTGCGGTCTGCTGCAACGGCAACGCCTCGGGATACGCCTCGGTGTCGGCCTGCAACTCCTCCGGATCGCGCAGGTCGTCGGCCTCCATCATGAGGAAGCGCGGCTCGGCAGCTGTGCGCTCCCGCACAAGATCGACGAGCTCGGCGACGGATGAGATGGCTTGGAAAGTGGCACGGGCATCCTGCCCATGATTCCGAATGTCCGATCCCAGGGGCATCCTGGCCGCGCCACCTTCCGGCAACAACCGCGCCGCATAGAACCGGTAGATTCCTTCGTCGAGATTGAGGTATCCGCGGTCGCGAGTGCGCGTGAGCAGGTTCTCGATCTCTTCGCGCACCGCCCGGTTGTGCGCGATGAAATCCAACGGCCAGGTAACGGTGTCATTGACCAGGCCCTCGCGGATAAAAATCTCCGTCGCATGCACCGGATCGATCTTGCCGTAACTCACGGCGCGCGACTCCAGTTCAAGTCCGTAAAGCCGCGTTCGCTGCTTCACCATCACGCGGCCGGCGTCCTGATTCCAGAAGGGCTCGCTGTGCGCGACCCTCGCGATGTGCGCACCGAGATCGAGCGCCCAAAGCGGATCGAGCCGCGCCGATGTGCGAGCGAAAAGACGCGACGTTTCCATGATCTCGGCCGACATGATCCACCTGGGCGCCTTGCCCTCCTTCCGAGGTGGACGGTGACCTCCGGGCGCGTTTTTTTTCTTCGGCTCGTCGCGCACAAACAGCACCGACCCCGGGAACAACGTCACTCGACGATCATGCGTCGCCTTGTAACCGCCATTCTCGTCGTCCCGCACCGCGATGTTGCCCAACAGGCCGGCGAGAATGCTCCGATGAATCGCCCGGTAGGCCGGCGAGGCGAAGGCGGTCTTGTCGTCATTGATCTTGTCCGGCGGCAGCCCATCGAACACCGACGTCAGCTGAAAATCCTTCCGCTGCTCCATCACATCGAGCAACTGGGAATGCACGTCGCGCCACTCACGCATGCGCGTGTAACTCAAAAAATGCTCTTTGCAGAAACGGCGCAGCTTCGCCTGCGAGAGGCGCTCGAATTCGTCGTGAAACGCATCCCAGATATTGAGCAACGACAGGAAATCCGAATCCCGATGATTGAATCGACGGTGTGCCGCATCCGCTTTCTCCCGCGCGTCCATCGGACGTTCGCGCGGGTCCTGGATACTCAGGCCCGACGCGATCACGAGCACCTCGCGCAGGGCTTTCTCTGTGCGCGCCTGCAAGATCATCCGACCGACGGTCGGGTCGACCGGGAGGCGGGCAAGTTCGCGACCGATCGGAGTGAGCTCGCGCAGGTAGGGCGAGGCATCCCCGCCGGGCCGCGCCTCATCGGACCGGTTCGCCCTGCCTTCGGCCAGAGCACCGATCTCCTCCAACAACGCATAGCCTGCGCGAATGGACTTCGCCGCCGGCATGTTGATGAAGGGGAACCGTTCGATATCGCCGAGGCCGAAGGCCTTCATGCGCAAAATGACGTCCGCCAGGTTGGCGCGTTGAATCTCGGGCTGGGTGAAGCGCGAACGCTCGTTGTAATCTTTTTCCGAATACAGACGGATGCACACGCCGTCGGACACGCGGCCGGCTCGACCTTTGCGTTGATCGGCGCTGGATTGGGCGACCGCCTCGATGGGCAGGCGACGCGTGCGGGCTTGCGGCGAGTAGCGACTGATGCGCGCCAGTCCGGTGTCCACCACGTAGCGAATGCCGGGAATCGTCAGCGACGTTTCGGCAATGTTGGTCGCGAGGATCAGTTTGCGGCGTTGCGACGTGGCGAAAACGCGTTGTTGCTCGGCATTGGAAAGGCGGCCGAAAAGCGGGACGACCTCGGTGTTCGGCAGGCGGCGGCCCTCGAGGAGTTCGCGGGTTTCGCGTATGTCCCGTTCGGCCGGCATGAAGACGAGGATGTCGCCGGAGTCGCTCTCGCGAACGATGCGTTCGACCGCCTCGACCGCGCCATCGATGTAATGCAACGCCTCGGATTTCGCGGAGCCCTCATCGCCTTCGGCGGCATCGCTGCCGAACTCATCGAGCGGAGCATAGATCACCTCGACCGGATATGTGCGGCCGGACACCTCGACGACCGGAGCACCGTCGAAGGCCTTGGAAAAGGCCTCGGTGTCGATCGTGGCCGAAGTGACGATGATCTTAAGCTCGGGACGCTTGTGACGCAGCGTGCGCAGGTGTCCGAGGAGGAAATCGATGTTGAGCGAACGCTCGTGCGCTTCATCCAGAATGACGGTGTCGTAGGCACGAAGCATCGGGTCGCTCTGCACCTCGGCGAGCAGCATACCGTCGGTCATGAACTTGATGACGGTGTTGCGCGAGGTGCGGTCGTCGAAACGGATTTTGCAGCCGACGGGTCCACCCCACTCGACATTCAATTCCTCGGCGACGCGGCGTGAAACCGACAACGCGGCGACGCGACGGGGTTGGGTACAGGCGATCAGTCCTCGGCGCCCGCGACCGGCGGCGAGACACATCTTCGGAATTTGCGTGGTTTTGCCGGAGCCGGTTTCGCCTGCCAGGATGATGACTTGTTCGGCCGCAATCAGGTCCACGATTTCCCCGGCGCGACTGCTGATGGGCAGTTCGGGTGGAAAATCGATACGGAAAGCGGGCAAAACGGTGTCGTCGGAACGGGCCACGAGGAAAAGAGGCGGCACCGTGGCACCGAAGCCGCGCGCTCGCGAGGGGTTTTTTACACCAACTCCGTCAGACACAGGCAGCTGGCTTGGAACGTGCTATTAGTAACTTTCACCGGCCGACCACCTTAACCATGATGACCATTCTCGACAGCCGCAAGCTGCTCGCCTTCACGATACTTGCACGAGTTGGCAGCTTCACCCTCGCCGCACGCGAACTCCACCTCACCCAATCCGCCATCAGCCACGCCATCAAGTCGCTCGAAGACGACCTTGAGTGCCGCCTCTTCGACCGCCTGGGCCGCCGAGTGACATTGACCGCGTCGGGCCAACACCTGCTGGATCACGCGAGCAAGATCATCGCCGAGATGCAAATGGCCCGTGAAGATCTCGCCTCCATGGGCAAATTGGTCCGCCTAGACCGACCGGAATCGCATTGAGCCGCCCGCCGCCGGCGTCACTGACAAGCCGGTGCGCCCCGCCGGGCGCGCCACAAAAAAACCACCCTCTCGCGAAGGGTGGTTTTGAATGAAAACGTTCCTGACAACTCAGCGCTTGGAGAACTGGAAGCGCTTGCGGGCACCGGGCTGGCCGGGCTTCTTGCGCTCTTTCTCGCGCGGGTCGCGCTTGAGGTGACCGGCCTTTTTGAGGGCGGCGCGAAGCTCGGGATTGAGCTTCTGGAGAGCACGGGCGATGCCGTGAGCGGTCGCGCCGGCCTGGCCGGTGACGCCGCCGCCGGCGACGTTCACGTCGACGTCGACCTTGTCACGAAGCTCAACGGTGAGCAGCGGGCGAAAAGCCTGCTTGGCAAAATTCTCATGGGAAAAGTAAACCTCGAAGTCGCTGCCATTGGCAGTGAGCTTGCCGGTGCCTTCGGAAAGGCGAACGCGGGCGGTGGAGGTCTTGCGGCGGCCGGTGCCGAGGAAAATGGTCTTTTCAGCGCTCATGGTAATCAGACGGAAATCTTGATCGGGTTCTGGGCCTCGTGGGTGTGGGTCGGACCGGCAAACACGCGAAGTTTGGTGAGCATCTGGCGGGCAATGCGGTTCTTGGGCAGCATGCCCTTGACCGCGTGCTCGATAATGAACTCGGGGTGGCGCTCGCGCTGCTCGGAGAGCTTGCGGTAGCTTTCGCCGCCAACATAGCCGGAGAAGAACATATAGCTGTTCTGCTCTTCCTTCTTACCGGTGAGGACAACCTTCTCGGCGTTAATGATGACAACGAAGTCGCCGTTATCGACGCTCGGGGTGTAGGAAGCTTTGTGACGGCCGCGGATAAGATTGGCGGCTTTGACCGCAAGACGGCCAAGGACCTGACCCTCAGCATCGATCAGATGCCACTTGGGTTGTACGGTCTCTTTTTTGGCGAGGAACGTTTTCATGAGAAAAGAGGCGAAGTCCGAAGGCTTGGCCGTTGGGTGTCAACCCCTCTTTTGGGCTTGTGAATAAAAAAAGCCCGCTCCGCCGACGAGGGCGAAGCGGGCTTCAAATCCTAGGTCAGGCGATTGCTCGAATCAGCTTAGAAGCCGACAGCGAGGCCAACCGAGAAGACAACCTGATCCTGGTCGTGATCAGCTTGGTTGATGTAGTTGCTGCGATCAATGCTCGTGTAGTTCACGGCAGCGGTCAGCACGGCATTGTCGTTCAGCTTGTAGGGAACGGCGGCACCGACGCCCCAGTAGACGTAGTCGCCACCGGACGACTTCGGGACTTGGATGTAACCAACGGTCGCCGAGAGATCGACGGACAGACCGACCTGCTCGATCGGGAGGCTGTGGCCAACCGAAGCGATGTAGGAGGAGACCTCGAGATCGAAGTCGTAGTAGTAGTAGACGCTCGGGCTGAGGAGAACGTCGGCCTTGAGACCCACGAACACTTCAGTGGTGTCGTCTTGGCTGCCACCATTGTAGGTGTAACGGGTCACACCGAGATCAACCGAGAAGGTCTCGTCGATCGCCATGTTAACACCGGCATAAAGGTCGGTCTCGGAGCCGGAGAAGTTGGCGGCACCATCGCTGATGGCGTCGGAATGCCAGAGACCGGCGTAAAAGTCGCCATAGGAGGCTTCGATCGAAGGCTGAACGGAAGCGTCGGCAAGGCGGAGGCCGCGGAAAACGTAATCACTCACATACGTAACATCGAGGGTCAGCGAGAGAGGCGAGCTGGCAGCCTCCTGAGCGGAAGCGGAAACGCCGGTGGCGAGGGCCACAAGGGCGAGGATCGTCTTTTTCATGGGTAGTGGTTCTGTAGTGTGTTGTAGTTCTCTGTCAGGTTTGCCGAGAGGTCTCGGCGCGCTGGATGGAACGAATTACGACCCACACTTCAAGACTTTACTCGGATGTAACCACCGCGGCGATATTGAGCTAAAATTCGCCCGCCTTCAGAAGTCGGTGGCAACCCCCGAACCATTCCTCAAATTCCTCTTATGCGAAAACACCTGTATTCAGCCGCAATCGCCGGTGCGATCGGAGTCGCCGCGGGTGCCTTCGGAGCGCATGCCCTGAAGGCCCCTCTCACGGAAAGCGAGATGCTATCCACCTGGAACACCGCGGTGTTGTATAATCTCATCCACGCACCCGCCCTGCTCGGAGCAGGGCTTTTTTCATTCACGGATCGGCCGGCGGTCGCCACTTGGCTGGCCCGAGCCAGCACCTGCTGGGGAATCGGCATCGCCCTGTTTTCCGGGTCCCTTTACTGGCTGTCCTTGGGCGGTCCTCGATGGCTGGGACCGGTCACACCGCTGGGCGGAATTTTTTTAATAGCAGGATGGCTTTGCGTCGTCGGCGCGGCCAGGAAGCTCCGTCCTGACGCGAACAAATAAGCCCGTCCATGCAATTGCCACCGGATCTCCGTTCCGTGCTGGAGGCCATTCGACCGGTTGCCCGACCACGTCTGGCCGGCGGTTGCGTGAGAGACTGGCTGGCGGGATTGAGTCCGAAGGATTTCGATATCGAGGTGCAGGGCACCTCGTTCGATGAACTGCACGCCATCCTCGCTCCGTTTGGCGCGACCGATGTGGTGGGCCGCAGCTTTGGGGTCATCAAGCTCCGTCTGGGCGCGACCGAATACGACTTCAGCCTGCCTCGTCGCGAATCCAAGACCGGCAACGGACATCGTGGTTTTGCCGTCACGCCGGATCCGCTGCTGAGCGACGCCGACGCCGCCTCCCGGCGCGACTTCACCATCAACTCGATCACCTGCGACCCGTTTACAGGTGAAATTTTTGACCCGCACGGCGGCCAGCAGGACCTGCGCAATCGCATTCTCCGGCACACCGGGCCGGCCTTTGTCGAAGATCCGCTCCGGGTGCTGCGCGCCTTCCAATTCGCCGCACGCTTCGACCTCACTCTCGCTCCCGAGACCGCAGCCCTGTGCCGCAGCATGGTCGGGACCTACCATGAATTGCCGGTCGAACGCATCTGGGGCGAATGGGACAAATGGGCGGCCCAATCCATCCGCCCGTCCCGCGGGCTTGCGGTCCTGGAGGAAACCGGCTGGCTGGTCCATTTCCCGGAGATCGCCGCCTTGCGTGGCTGTCCACAGGACCCCGAATGGCACCCCGAGGGTGACGTGTTTACCCATACCCAGCATTGCTGCGATGCGCTGGTGAAACTGCCGGAATGGCGCGAGTCCGCTCCTGCCCGGCGACGCATCCTGCTCTTGGCCGTGCTGGCCCACGATTTCGGCAAGCCGCCCACAACCAGCCAATCCGAACACCGGGGCCGCCTTCGCTGGCGCAGCCTTGGACACGAATCCGCTGGCGGCCCGATCTCGGAGAGCTTCCTGCGCCGCATCGGGGCTCCGCGTTCTATTATAGACGCCGTCCGCCCCCTGGTCGTTCTCCACCTCGCCCATCACCACGGCCCCGGCGATCCCACCGACAGCCAGATCCGTCGCCTGGCCCGCAAGCTCTTTCCCGCCACCATCGACGACCTGTGCGCGGTCATGAGTGCCGACAGCCTCGGCCGCCCGCCGCTCGACGGGGCGGATGCGCTCGCACTTATCGAAAAACTCCGTTCGCGCGCCCACGAACTCTCTCTTCGCAAAGCCCCGCCCCGCCCCATCTTGCTTGGCCGCCATTTGATCGCGCTCGGGCAGAAGCCGGGACCTCATTTCACCGATCTGCTCGCCCTCGCCTTCGAAGCCCAGCTCGACGGAGCGTTCTCCGATGAAGAAACCGCGCTCATCTGGTTGAGAAATTATTTGCGAAACAATCCGAGTCCGAACCCGTGACAACCGTCCCGGTCTCCGCATAGATATTCGGTTCTTTTCTCTTTAACCATGCCCACCCAACTCGACCAACTGAAGCAGTTCACCACGGTTGTCGCCGACACCGGCGATTTCGCGACCATCAAGGAATTCACGCCGCACGACGCGACGACCAACCCGTCGCTCATTCTGAAGGCGGCCGGACTTCCCGCTTATGCTCCGCTCGTGGACCAAGCCATCTCCGAAGCCGGTTCCTCCGCCTCGCTCTCCGAGGTCATCGACCGCCTGCTGGTTCTCTTCGGCCTCGAAATTCTCAAGATCGTCCCGGGTCGCGTGTCCACCGAAGTCGATGCCCGCCTCTCCTTCGACACCGAAGGCACGCTCGCGAAGGCCCGTGAGATCATCGCCCTTTACGAAAAAGCCGGCATCTCGCGCAATCGCATCCTCATCAAAATCGCCTCCACCTGGGAGGGCATCAAGGCCGCCGAGATCCTCGCGAAGGAAGGCATCAACTGTAACCTCACCCTGCTCTTCTCCTTCGCCCAAGCCGTCGCCTGCGCCGATGCCGGCGTGAAACTCATCTCGCCTTTCGTGGGCCGCATCCTCGACTGGCACAAAAAAAACAGCGGCAAGGATTTCGTCGGCGCCGAAGATCCCGGCGTGATCTCCGTCACCCAGATCTACACCTACTACAAAAAATTCGGCTACAAGACCGAGGTCATGGGCGCGTCCTTCCGTAACACCGGCGAGATCGTCGAACTCGCCGGCTGCGACTTGCTCACCATCTCCCCTCAGCTCCTGGCCGAGCTCAATTCCTCCAGCGCCCCGATCGTGCGCAAACTGGACCCCGCCAAGGCCGCCTCCTCCGATCTGCGGAAGATCAGCTTCGACGAAAAGTCCTTCCGCTTCGCCCTGAACGACGACGCCATGGCCACCGAAAAGACCGCCGAGGGAATCCGCGTCTTCTCGGCTGACATCGAGAAACTCGAACAACTCATCGCCAAGAAGCGCGGCTGAGTTCTTTCAACGCGGTCCCCCACAGCCCGGTGCCTTGATTGGCGCCGGGCTTTTTCGTCCGCAAAGCACTGGAGTCACGTTGACAACCCGTACAAGCCGGCCTGCCTTCAGCTCCGGCCTCGGAACGCGCATGCCCAATCGGTCGATTCGGGTCATCGGCACCGACGCCGGGACGGTATTTTTCCCATGGACGGCACCAATTTAATCCAAGACCTTGCCATCGTGCTGCTCGCGGCCGGCTTTGCCGGTTCCCTCTGCAAACGCGTCGGCCTCTCCGTGATCGTCGGCTACCTCGCGGCCGGCATGCTCATCGGCCCTTACACGCCGCCCTTTTCGTTCATCTCGGACGTCGATCGCATCCAAACCCTCTCACAGGTTGGTCTCGTCTTCCTGATGTTTGCCATCGGGCTCGGTCTCAGCCTCACCAAACTGCGCCGGATGGGGCTCCCCGCGCTCATCGCCACCGGCCTCGGAGCGTTTTTGATGCTGAACCTCACGCAGTTGCTCGGCGTGTTCGTCGGATGGACGTTCATGCAAAGCATGTTTGTCGCGAGCATGTTCGTGGTCTCGAGTTCCGCCGTCATCGCGAAGATCGTGAACGAGCTGAAACTCAGCCACGAGGGCTCCGCCCAACGCGCCGTCGCGATCACCGTCATGGAAGACGTGGTCGCCGTCGTCATGCTCACGATCCTCGCCAGTCAGACGCAATCCGGCGGCGAGGGAGCCAATGTCGGCAGTCTTCTCGCAACCATGAGCGCCTTCGTCGTGCTGCTCGTCGGCGCCGGCCTCCTCCTCGTTCCCCGGCTCCTCCGCCGCCTCGAAGCGCGCGCCGATCCCGAGCTGCAGACGATCATCGTCGCCGGCGTGCTCTTCCTCCTCGCCTTCAGCGCGGCCAAAGCCGGCTACTCACTCGCGCTCGGGGCGTTTCTCCTCGGCGCCATCGTCGCCGAAATGCCTCAGAAGGGCCGCGTGGAAAAAGCCTTCGCCGGCATGCGCGACCTTTTCAGCAGCGTGTTCTTCGTTTCCATCGGCATGATGATCGACGTCCGCCTCCTCCTGGATGTCTGGCCGCTGATTCTCGGGCTCTTTGCCTTCGTCATGATCTGCCGACCGCTGGCCTGCGGCATGGCGATGATCGTCTGCGGAACGCACCCGCGTGAAGCCCGCAGGGCCGGACTCCTGCTCACCCCTCTCGGCGAATTTTCATTCATCATCGCCCAGTTGGGCGTCAGCACCTCCGTGCTCCCTCCCGAGTATTACCCGCTCGCCGTCGGCACCTCCATTCTCACGGTGCTCGCGACTCCGCTCATCAACCGAAATGCGGAACCCCTGCTTCGGGTAATTGAACGAATCGAACCTCGCTGGCTCGTGCGCGCCCTCGAAGCGTATCATGGCTGGCTCCAGCAGGCGCAAAATGGAACCTCCTCTCCGCTCGCCTGGAAACTCATTCGCGGCCGTCTCCCCCAAATCGGCATCGAGATGCTCCTGATCTCCGGATTGATGATCTTTTCAGGACAGATCCTAAAGGCCGTCGAGTCCTCGTTCGCGACCGGCTGGATTGAAGGCACACGCTTCGACTACGTCTTCTGGGGCGTCATCGGTTTCGTCATTCTCATCCTGCTCGTCGCCCTGTGGCGCAACGTCAGCATCGTCATCATGATCCTCGCCGAAAGCCTTGGTCAGGGCACCCGGCTTCCCGCCCCCATCGTCGAAAAAAGCCTTCGCGCACTCTCCGGGATCGGCCTCGGCTACTGGCTCTACGCAATCCTTCCCATCGAGGCTCTTCCCGGCTGGGGATGGATCGTCATCGGCGTCGCCGCACTGGTCGTCGCCGTCGTGTTTTCCCGCCGGCTGGTTTATTGGCACAGCACGTGGCAATCCTCCGTGCAAGATGTCCTCAATGAAGATCCCGACGGCGCCGTCGGCGTCCGCGCCACGGCGCGCACGGCCCTCGATCGCGGACTGGAAGGCTGGGACATGCAGTTGGATGAAAACATCGTCCCCGACGACGCGGGCTACGCGGGCAACAATCTCGCCCAACTCGCCATTCCCTCCCGCTTCGGCTGCTCGGTGATCGAAGTCGAACGCAACGGCTATGTCATCACCCGCACCGGCCCGGATCTCCGCGTTTATCCCGGCGACAAACTCCTTCTTCTCGGCAACGCCCAAGGTCTCTCGGCCGCTCGCGAGTTCCTGCTTGGCGAAAAGAAAACCGCCGGGGAAACCACCGAGGAATTCAGCGGATCCATCCTGCAAACCCACGTTCTTCCCGAAGGCCCCCACGCCGGAAAAACCCTCGCCGAACTTCAGGTCGCCCGCGAAACCGGCGTGCGCATCGTCGGTATCCATCGCGATGGTACAAAGATCATCAACCCCGACGGGGCCCAGCGTTTGAACGCCAATGACAGCCTGCTGGTCGTCGGCACCTTCGAGGAACTTCGCAACTTCCGCCGCTGGCTGAAGGGTGGCGGAGAAACCACGCCGCCCTTCCCGACCAATCCCGCCCCAGGCTTGCCGGCGCGCTCCTAACCCGAGCGCGCAGGCGGACCGTCCGACTCTCCTTTCCATGATCCGCGCCTTCCAATGGGACCTCGCCCGCCAGGTAGAACGGCTCGATTTCCTGATCGCCCAGCTCCCTCGCTACGCCGACTGGGGCTACGAGGAACTCTACCTGCACCTTGAGGACGCGGTCGAATACCCGAGCCTGCCTGGCGTTGCCCGCGCCGACGCCTACCGCACACGCGACTTCACGAAACTCGTCACGGCCGCCACCCGCGCCGGCATCAAGGTCGTCCCCATCGTCAATCTCCTCGGACACACCCAGTACCTCATCAAGACCCCCGCGCTGCGCGACTTGAACGAACTCCGCGCGGCGGACGACTCCCCGCTCGAACGCGGACAGCTTTGCCCGCTTCACCCGCGCACGTTGGAGGTCACTGAAAAGCTCCTGCGCGACATGGCTCCGTTCTGCACCGCGGGCAAGGTTCACGTCGGACTCGACGAATCCTTCCACCTCGGCAAGCACCCGCTTTCCCGCGCCGAAATCAAACGCATAGGACTCGCGTCACATTTTTCCGGATACGTCAACCGGCTCCATTCGCTCGTCCAGCCGCTCGGCCTGCGCATGGGCATGTGGGCCGACATGCTCGCGCTCCTGCCCGACGCCATCTCGCAACTCCCTCGCGGCCTCATCGCCTACGACTGGTACTACTACCCCTTTCCGCGTCACCCGCGGATGGAGTTGCACAACTTCGCCGACTACGACCTCGCGCCCGCGCTCGCCAGGCAAGGCGTCGAATACTGGGGTTGCCCGATGAACGGCGGCTTCCGTCACGAGCCGCTTCCCGTCTTTGGCGACCGCCTCGCCAACATCCAGTCCTGGTGGCGTCGCTGCCGTCAGACCCACGCCGGCGGGTTCCTCGTCACTGGCTGGGAGCCGCAACGTCTCGCCTTCGAAATGCCCATGGTGGTCGATGCCGCCGCCGCCAGTCTCTGGCTCGACCCGCAGATCGACGATCATGCCGGCCTGCTCGCCAAAGGCTTCGAGCGCGTCTTCGGCAAAACCGGATCGCGCCAGGCCGCCCGAGTCGCGCTGGCGTGTGACGAACACGCCTTCGCCGGCTACGCGAAGTGGGAAGTCAACGACCGCTGGGACGGCCTCGCCGGCCCCGAAGGCCCCGCCCGCGCCGACCGCAGCGCACGTTTCTTCGCCCGCGCCGCGAAACAAAACCTCCCGCCTCCCTTCACCGCCAGCGCCGCCTTCAACGCCTACCTCGCCGCCCGCGAGTCCTTTATCCGCCACGCCGCCCGGACCGTCCAAAAAATCCGCCGCCGCCACGTCACCGGCCAAGCCCGGTTTGTCACTTATTACGTGACAAACGCGCGAAGCGCCGCGGACGCGTTTGGCGCCGAAATCGAGGCCGGGCGCGCCGCCGCGCGCGCCATGTGGGCGCGTACTCGCAGCTCGCGAGTACGGTCTCCCAACGAGGCCATTCTCGATCAGGACGCCGGGCGCTTGAAGGCTTGGAAAACGTGGCTCGTCGCCGTCGCCAAAGACTCCGCGCGCGCCCTCGACGCCTCGCCGGTACACGGACGCTGGCAGCTCACATTCACCGTTCACAACCCCGCCCCCGCGCTGCAAAAAATCCTCGTCGAGCAACAAACCGTCGATGGAGCGTGGAGGACGCTCGCCGAGCGTTTCACGATCGAGTTCCGGGCGCGGGCGGCGCGCCCTCGCACGAACAGTCGTCGTGAGTTTTCGGTCTCCGTCGACACCCCTGCGCGCAGGTTGCGGATCGCCCTGCGCGGAGTCGGAGAAGTCGCGGTCAGCCAAGTCATACTGACCGATGGAGTGATCACCTTGCATCCGACCGATTGGCCGGTGCGTGAACGCCGCCCGCTCGGAACCGCCGCGCCAACATCCGGTCTTCCCGACCTCCATCTCGCATGCAACGTCGGCGTTCTAGACCTTTTGTTTCACCACGCGGCGGATCTGGCGACCATCCCGCCTGTTCAGAGCTGAGGGTCTCCTACGGAATCGACGGTGGGACAAGATCCTGCGCAACAGCCGCGGCCCCGCAGGGCATGTCGGCAACCTGATATGAACTTGAAACGGTTACTCGATCGGGTCTCGAAGCGTGAACCCCGGAGCGTTCTGTCCGTTCCCGTCAGCGCCCCGAACGGGGAATCGCCGTACAACCATCTTCCTCCTGAGCGGTTTTGGCGGACCGGAGTTGTGAAGGCCGATCCCCTTTCGATCAGCGATCTCTATCATCCCAAGTTCGAGCTGACTCAACAGGACCCCATCGCCTGCGCCGGGAGTTGCTTCGCCCAGCACATCTCCGCCCAGCTGCGCGCACGGAATTTTAATGTGATCGACAAGGAGCCTCCCCCCGACGGCTTGACCAAGGAGAGCGCGCTCCGGTTTGGCTACGGCACTTTCTCGGCTCGCTACGCAAACATCTATGTCGTGCGCCAACTCCTGCAGTTGGCCAAAGAGGCGTTGTTGAAAGAACCTCGAAGCGCACGGGAGATCGTGTGGATGCAGGACGGACGTTATTTCGACGCCCTCCGTCCGTCCGTCGAGCCCGAGGGCTTCGCCACCGCGGACGAGGTCCTTTTCCACAGAGCGGTTCATCTCCAAAAAGTCCGGGAGCTTCTCTTGGAAATGAAGGTTCTGGTCTTCACACTCGGCCTCACCGAGTGCTGGGAGAATACGGAAACGGGCCTGGTCTACCCTACCTGCCCCGGAACGATCGCCGGGTGTTTCGATTCGAGTGCGTATCGTTTTCGCAACCTCGGTTTCGGTGAAATTTATTCCGACTTCATCGAACTCAAAAACCTCATTCAGCGCAGGAATCCCGGGGTGAAGTTCATCCTCACCGTGTCGCCGGTGCCGCTTACCGCGACGGCCACAAGCGATCATATTCTGGTGGCGACCACCTATTCCAAATCCGTCTTGCGAGCGGTCGCAGGCGCGCTGTCCAACGAGTTCCCGGAGATAGATTACTTCCCGTCCTACGAGATCATCACCGGCCCTCAGGCCAAGGGACGCTTTTACGAGCGCAACCTTCGCGTAGTGACGCCCGAGGGAGTAACCGCGGTCATGAACACCTTTTTCGCCTCTCGCGCCACGGTGTCAGATACGGCCGCGAACGTCGATCCGGCCAACCCCTCCACAAAGGCCGATTCCGAGGACGACGTCGTCTGTGAAGAAGCCCTCCTCGAAGCCTTCGCCAAAAAATGACCCGGTTCTCGTTATGCTGTTGGGGTAACTCGCACTTGGCGGCGCTCAAAATCGCCTGGGACAAACACCGGTCGGAATACCCGGGAATCACGCTTGGTTTCTTCGGCGCCCCCGGGAAGCAACTGCGCGAGATCGAGATCAAAAATGGCAAGGCGACGCCGCAAAATCCTCAGCTGGCACGCGCTCTCAGATTGGTGTCGGGCGGAGCCGAGTCGGTGGACCTTGAGGCGCATGACGCGTTCGCGCTCGTTGGCCTCGAACTCGGGTTCCGGGTCTTTTTAACCACCCTGCGTGGACATCTCGCCACGCCTGAATTCAAAACCGCCCGCAAGCAGCAGGACCTTATTTCGGACACCTGCCTCCGTCATTGTTTGAAAGACCTGCTCACCCACTCGGTGTCCGTTAAGCTTCTTAAAAAACTGAAGCGGGACACGCCAAAGCCCGTGTACATCATCACTGAGCCGCACCTCTCGGAAGCGGCATTAAATCAGAAAGCCACCGATCATCTGCCCCGGCTTAAACGGACCGGTGCGTTGCCCCGGATGCATGGACTGTACTCCGAGTTTCTGGAGCGCATCGTGCTGGAGGCTGGAGGCATTTTGGTCCCGCAGCCTTCGGATACGCTGACCGATGATGGCTTCACCCGGAAAAAGTTCAGCAGAGGATCCTCCCGCCTTTTGGCAGCCGATGAGCAACACGACGGGGATGACGCGCGCCACATGAACGAAGCGTACGGCAACCGGGTCCTGAAGGATCTTTTCACCCGGATCGAGGCCGACCTGCCACTACAAGGCCGGCCTGGAGGATAGGACCCAGGCCGGGTCGATGCAGCCGGAAGGTAGGGCGAGGCGTCCCACCGAGCCGCTTTCGGACCACGTATCAGAGCCGCGCCTTCAACGCGCGCGCCGCTTCCAAGGCCGCGTCCGCCGTGGCTGCGGTCACGGTGAAGTGGCCCATTTTGCGGCCGATGCGCGGCTCCTTTTTTCCGTAGAGGTGCAGCTTGGCCCGCGGTTCGGCGAGAATCGCCGCCCAGTTGGGCTCGTCCGCGAGATACCCGTTATCCCACTTCCACGCGTCGCCGAGGATGTTGACCATCACGACCGGTGAAACCACCGAGACATCGCCCAGCGGCAGTCCGCACACGGCGCGCACGTGCTGCTCGAACTGCGAGGTCACACAGGCGTCGAGCGTCCAGTGTCCGGAGTTGTGCGGCCGCGGCGCGAGTTCGTTGACGAGAATTCCGCCGCGATCCGTGAGAAACAACTCGATCGCCAACAGGCCGACGAGGTTGAGCTTTTCCGCGATCGCGAGGCCGAGCTTCTCCGCATCGCTGCGGACGGCGTCGCTGATGCGCGCGGGAACGATTGAAAAATCGAGGATGTGCTTCGTGTGAATGTTCTCCGCGACCGGAAACACCTTCACTTCGCCCGTGCTGGAGCGGGCCACCAGAACCGACAACTCGCATTTGAAATCGATGAACTTCTCGATCACGCAACGCTGCTTCGCAAAGGCGGCGACCGCGGTGGCGATGGAAGTCTCGTCGGAGACCTTGACCTGGCCCTTGCCGTCGTAGCCAAAGTCGGCGGTCTTCACCACGCAGGGCAGGCCTACCCGGCGAATGGCGGCGGCAAGGTCGTCGGTCGCCTCGACTTCGGCAAATGGCACGTGAGGGAAGTCGTTTTTGCGCAGCCAGTTTTTTTCCCGCATGCGGTTCTGACACACTTCGAGCACGCTGGAATGCGGATGCAGCGGAACCAGGTTTTCGATTTTCCAGAGAGGTTCGGCCGGGATGTTTTCGAACTCGTAAGTCACCACGTCGACACTGCGGGCGAAGGCCGTAAGCGCATCGATGTCGGTATAGGCCCGATTGGTCTCCGTCGCGGACACCTCGCCCGCCGGTCCGTTGGGCTCCGGCTCGTAAACATGCACGCGATAACCGAGACGCTCCGCCGCATGGGCGAACATGCGGCCAAGCTGGCCGCCACCGAGAACACCGATCGTTTTGCCGGGATGAATCATGAAAGGAGAAATCGCAGAGAACAGAGAGGCGGATCACGGGGGTCAAACCCGCGTTTGCCGGGAGGCGGACAGCGGGTCGGCCCGCTGCTGTTTACGGCAATTTTGCGGCCAGCACTTTACCCGTCTGTTCGGCGCGGAAGGCATCGAGCGCCTTCTTGACCTTTTTGTCGCCGCCCGTGGCGAGAATCGCCGCCGCAAAGAGCGCGGCGTTGATCGCCCCGGCCTTGCCGATCGCAAACGTGGCCACGGGAATCCCCCCGGGCATCTGCACAATCGAGTAAAGCGAATCCACGCCTTTGAGCGTGTGCGATTCGACCGGCACGCCGAGCACGGGCAACGGTGTGAGCGCGGCCGTCATCCCCGGCAAGTGAGCCGCACCGCCGGCGCCGGCGATGATGACCTTAAGCCCGCGCGCTTCGGCCGACTTGGCGTAATCATACATCTTGTCGGGCGTGCGGTGCGCGCTGACAACGTGACACTCCGCGGCAACCCCCAGTGCTTTGAGGGTCTGCGCGGCATGTTCCATCGTGCTCCAGTCCGAGGTGCTGCCCATAATAATGCCGACAAGTGGCTTGGCCATAGGATCGAAGCGATACACGAAGCCGCAGTCATCCCGCAAACCGGTTTTCACGGTGACAGCGGGAACCTGCATCCTATCGTCGCATCCCTGATGATCTTTTCCCGTATGAAAACTCCGCACATGCTCACCCGCTCCACTCTTCTCGCCGCCTCCGCACTCACGATGGCGCTGTCCGGTTGCAGCACGGTGAGGCTCGACCCGGGCGGCGACTCCGCGGCGGTTTACCAACTCAACGAGTTCCGCATGTTGGTGAATGCCACCGCTCCCGCCACCTTCGACGCCACCCAAAAGGCGTTCCGCGAACTCGATCTCTTCGAAACCAAGAGCAAGTTGGAGACCTTCGAAGGCGAACTCTCCGCCCGCTCGCGCAGGGACGAGAAAATCCACGTCGGCATTGCCGAGGTAAACAGCCGCCAGACGATGCTCAAAATCCGCTGGGGCACGATGGGGGATAAAAAGAACTCCAAGGCCCTCTACGATTTGATCGAGCGCAACCTGCGCCCGGGCGGCCCGTAAGCTCACGGCGTTTTCGCCCGTCCCACTCGACGCACGAGTCGGCGCATGGGACACCTCACAAACAAAAAACCGCGGACTTCTGGTCCGCGGTTTTTTCTTGGTCCGTCTGCGAGCGATGGACGCTCGGGTTTGCTTAAAGGATATAACCTTCTTCGCCGTGCTCGGCAGTATCGAGACCGGCGGACTCGACCTCGGGGGCGACACGCAGGCCGACCAATCCTTTGACAATATAGGCGATGATAACCGTGGCGACGATGCTCCACACCGCGGTCACAGCCACAGCCTTGAGCTGCTCGGCCAGCAGATTGACTCCCTCGGCCTCCAAGCCGGCCACAAGGCCGTTGACCTTCCCATCGGCAAACACGCCGGTGAGAACGGCCCCCACCGTGCCGCCCACCCCGTGCACGCCAAACGTGTCGAGCGCGTCGTCATAGCCGAAGATTTTCTTCAAGTACGCCACCGCGATGAACGGCACCAAGCCGCCGAGCACGCCGAAGACGATCGACGATCCCACGGTGACAAAACCCGCGGCGGGCGTGATCGCCACCAAGCCACCGATCACACCGGAGCTAAAACCGAGCACGCTCGGACGGCCCTTGAACACCCATTCGGCAAAACCCCAGGTAAGACCGCCGATGGCCGCCGCGAACGTCGTCGTGGCAAACGCGTTGCCGGCAATGCCGTCCGCCGCGCCGGCCGAACCCGCGTTAAAGCCATACCAACCGACCCACAGCATCCCCGTGCCGACCGCGGTCAGCACCACGCTGTGCGGCGCCATTGGCTCCTTGTTGTGACCGTTGCGCTTGCCGAGGATGATCGCCAACACCAGCGCCGAGTAGCCCGACGTCATGTGCACCACGGTGCCACCGGCGAAATCGATCGCCTTGATCTGCGTGGCGAGAAATCCGCCGCCCCACACCATGTGCGCGAACGGGAAATACACCGCAAACAACCACAGCGTCACAAAGAGCAACACCGCCGCGAACTTCATGCGTTCCGCCACCGCACCGATGATCAGCGCCGGAGTGATGATCGCGAAGGTCAGCTGAAACATCGCAAAGATGTTCTGCGATACCGTCGGCAACGTCCCCGGCTCACCGTCGACTCCGGCGAAGAAGGCATTCTTAAGCCCGCCGAGGAACGCGTTGCCCTCTGAGAACGCCAGACTGAAGCCGACCGCCCACCAAGAGATGGCCGCGATGCCGGCGATGGCGAAGATCTGCGCAAAAACGGACAATACGTTTTTTTTGCGCACAATGCCTCCGTAGAAGAGCGCCAAACCGGGCAGCGACATGAAGATCACCAGCGCGGAACTCGTGAGCATCCATGCATTGTCGCCCGAATCGATTCCGCCCTTTTTCGCCATGGCCGCGTCAACCGCCGCAGCAATACGCTGATCCAGAGTTAGTTCTGCGGTTACAGTCTCAGGAGAGGGTTCGACAGCCGCCTCTTGTGCATGCCCCGACGGCGCACACGCGAGACCGACCATTAAGACTGCCCCGAAAACCAGGGACTTAATACGAGTGAGTAATCTTAACATATTATTAAATAAACAGTTGGTTGCCGTTATCCACACCCTCAATGGGTGCCAGAGCTAGAAGTGGGATGCTTAGAATTCATAAGATGAACGAAACTAATGAAGCAGCCTGAATGCCACCGCTCTTCGGGGACCAAATTTTGATCGAAAATAAAATTATTCACAGAAGATGCTCATTACCGGGGTAATAAAAATATCACATCCGCCCCGTGTACGATACCGCCGCGAGTGCCATCCAAACGAAGGCCCGAAGATGGGAGGTGAACCGATCTTTTCTGGTGAAAAGGAAGCCGAGAACTGAGTAGTTCCCCCTATATCAAAATTTTGATAAAAATTTTATATTCCCCGGTCCCCGCTGCGCCTGCCGTCAGGTCCCCTCGCCCCGGCCATGATCCCCCCACCCCCCGCGGCTCCGCGCCGAATCCTCATCGTCGATGATAATCGCGCCATTCACGACGATTTTGCCAAGATATTGACTCCCAGCGGATCGGCCGTCGTCAGCGCGCAGTTGGATGCGGCCGAACAGGCGCTCTTCGACGATCTCGCCCCAGCTGTTGCAATCGATACCCCGCGCTACGAACTCGATTCCGCCTACCAGGGAACCGAGGCCGTCGCCAAAGTCCGCGCCGCCGTCGCCGCAGGCAAACCCTACGCCCTGGCCTTTCTCGATGTCCGCATGCCCCCGGGGATGGACGGCGTAAAAACCGCCGCGCAACTCTGGCGGAACGACCCCGACCTCCAGGTGGTGCTCTGCACTGCCTATAACGACTATTCGTGGGAGGAAATGATCGCCGAACTCGGCCGCACCGATCGTTTCGTTATCCTCAAAAAGCCATTCGACTCGATCGAAGCCCTCCAGATTGCCTCCGCCCTCACCGAGAAAAGGATCCTCATCGAAGCCAACCGAGCCCACCGCGCCGGTTTGGAAGAAAAAGTGGCGGAGCGAACCGCCGAACTCGCCGCCACCAACGCCCGCCTGCTCGCCGAGATCGAAACCCGCCGCCGCGCGGAAAAAAGTCTGGCCGACGCCAAGGACGCCGCGGATCAGGCCAACCGCGCCAAAAGTATCTTCCTTGCCAACATGAGCCATGAGATTCGCACGCCGTTAAACGGCGTGATCGGCATGGCCAGCATCCTCCTCGACACCGGCCTGAATCCCGAGCAACGCGATCTCGCCGAGACCCTCTGCCACAGTGGCGACGCCCTCCTTTCCATCATCAATGACGTTCTCGATTTCTCCAAAATCGAGGCCGGCTGCATGGAACTCGAATCCTGCGAATTCGACCTGTCCCTCCTCGTCGAACGGGCCATCGATCTCCAAGGCGCCCATGCCTCCCGCAAGCCGATCGAGCTTCTCTGGGAAATCGAGCCGAACACTCCGGTCCACCTCCGCGGCGATCCCACCCGGCTTCGTCAACTCCTGCTCAATCTCGTCAGCAACGCCGTCAAATTCACGCTCGAAGGCGAGGTCTCCGTGCGCGTGTTCGAAGTCTCGCGCACCGATGACGTCGCCCGCATCCGATTTGAAGTGCGCGACACGGGCGTCGGCATTCCGTCCGCCGCCCTCGAACGTATTTTTCACCCGTTCACCCAAGCCGACGAATCCACCACCCGGCGCTTCGGCGGCACCGGTCTCGGGCTCGCCATTTGCCAGCGGATCATCGATCTGATGGGCGGTGCCATCGGGGTCGAAAGCGAGGTGGGCCAGGGCTCCCTTTTCTGGTTCGAAAGCCCTCTCGCCATCGTTCAAGGCGTGCGACAACCGCCAGCCGTTATCGCCGATTTCGGACGCCTGCGCGCCCTCGTGGTCGACGACAATGCCACCAATCGCAAACTCCTCCGACGTCTCCTCTCGCATTGGGGCCTGCCTGCCAATGAGGTTTCCGACGGCCCCTCCGCCCTCACCGCCATCCGTCGTGCCGCCGACGAGCATGCGCCTTTCGATGTCGTTTTGCTCGATTACCAGATGCCGGACATGGACGGTCTCGCGGTGGCCGCCGCGGTTCAAGCGCTTGCCTCCAGCGTTCCCCTGCCGGCGCTTGTCATGCTCACCTCCCATGGTGAACGAATCCATGGCCCCTCCCTCGCCCGGCACGGACTCGCGGCCTGTCAGCTCAAACCCATCCACCCCGCCGCACTCCGCGAATGCCTCGCCGAAGTCCTCGGCCGGCACACGCCCGCACCTGCACTGCCGCCCGTCGCTGAAACGATTCCTCCGATCCGCATTCTGGTCGCCGAGGACAACGCCGTAAATCGCAAGGTCGTCGACCGCCAACTCCACCGCATCGGCCTCACCGCCGATTTCGTCAACGACGGCAATGAAGCCGTCGCCGCGGTCCAGCGTGAGCCCTACGATTTGGTGCTCATGGACGCCTGCATGCCCGGCCTCGATGGCTTGGCCGCCACCCGGCGTATTCGCGAACTTCAAGCCTCCGTCGACGCCTCCATTCCCGCCCAACTCGTCATCATCGCCATGACCGCCAATGCCATGCCACGCGATCGCGCCGACTGCATCGCCGCCGGCATGGATGATTACATCGCCAAGCCCGTCACCCTCCAAGTCCTCCAAACCGCCCTGCTCCGCCATTTTCACGGCCCGTCCACCGCCATCGCAAACTGAGATCATCCCGACCGTCCATGCCTCCATCCGATTCCGCCGGCACCGTTCCCGAAAGCACGCTCCGCAATCTCTTGCGGGCGTTTTTGGACAACATTCCGGAACATGTTTATTTCAAGGATCTCGATTCGCGGTTTCTGGCCGTCAGCGCCACCTTCGCCCAACGACACAAACTCACGTCGGCCGACTCGATGGTGGGGAAAACCGACTTCGATTTTTTCCCGGAGTCGCAGGCCCGCGTTTTCAGGGAAGACGAACAGGCGGTCATCCGAACCGGTGTCCCGGTCATCGAAAAACTTCAGAAGCAAGCCTGGCATGACGGCGCTTTCACCTGGAGCCTGACCACCAAACTGCCCCTCCGTGACGAAAACGGGACGATCATTGGCACGTTCGGCATCAGTCGCGACGTCACCGCTTCGCGCCGCCTGCAAGAGCAGCTCGAAACCACCCACAAGGACCTCGTCGACGCCTCTCGCAAAGCCGGCATGGCCGACGTCGCCACCGGCGTCCTTCACAACGTCGGCAACGTGCTCAACAGCGTGAACGTCGCGGCCGAAGTGCTCGCCGACGGCCTGCGTCGCAGTCGCATCGATGGGATCACCCGGCTTGCCGCGCTCCTGTCCGAACATGCCTCCGACCTCCCGGCTTTTTTCGCCACCCCGAAAGGCGCAAAAGTCCCTTCCTACCTCGGACAACTCGCCGAACACCTGTCCGCCGAGCGTACCCGTCACCTCGAAGAGGTGGCCGAACTGCGCAAGTACATCGATCACATCAAGGATGTCGTTACGATGCAGCAGTCCTTCGCCGGCGCCCCGGGGCTGATTGAGCCGAATGATCCGGTCGCCCTCGCCGAAGATTCCCTTCGCCTCAACGCCGGCGCACTCGCTCGGCACGAGGTGCGGATTATCCGGGACTTCACCCCCACGCCCCACGTGCTCGCCGACCGCACCCGCGTGCTTCAGATTCTCGTCAACCTCGTGCGCAACGCCAAACACGCTTTGGACGAGGGTGCTCCCGCCGAAAAAAACCTCACGTTACGGATCGCGCCCGGCGCCCCCGGACGAGTGCGCATCAGCGTTACCGACAACGGCATTGGCATCCCCGCCGAAAACCTCGACCGCATTTTCGCCCACGGCTTCACCACGCGTAAAAACGGTCACGGCTTCGGCCTGCATTCCGCCGCCAACGCTGCCGAAGAACTGGGCGGCTCCATCACAGTCCATAGCGACGGCCCAGGCTGCGGAGCCACCTTTGCTCTTGAGCTGCCCGCCGTACCCGAAGCCACCGCTCCCGACCCGACTGCGGCCTCCGGTACCGAAGCCGCCCTGATCCTCGCCGCCAGATTAAAAGTCTAGGAAGCGACATCCCGTCTTCTTTCCAACCCCGGCGATGTTTTGCCGGGGAGCGGCGGCGATCATGCCGCCGTGAATCGCTCGTCGGCGGCAGGATTGCCGCGCCTCGGAAGCGTTCACCCACATGAGCGCCCGGGAACGCATCGCCCCGAACACCGACACGCGATCCGTCCCAGGTTCCTTGATACCGGGAAATTCCTCCATGCATTCCTCAGCGTAGATGCGGCATTTTTGGAGTGCCTTTAACGTTCCGCGCCTTGTCCTAGCCGCGTATGTCCACGCACGCCTCCAATTCCCGGGTCAACACCGTGTTATCGTTTTCCGCCGCACTGCTGAGCGCCGGGCTCGGCGTCTGGCTGCTTCAACACGCCGATTCCACCCTTCGCATCGCCGGTGCCGTCGCACTCGTCGGCGCGGTCCTGGCCCTCGCCTCCGCACTCGTTCGCCGTTCCGCCCTCACCACCGCCACACCGGCACCGACATCACCTCCGGCCCCCGCCGTTCCGTCGCCCGGCGCGCCGAACGCGCCCGCATTTGATCCGGCCACGGTTGCTGATGGCGGCGCGTTGCGACTGCTCGCCAAACTTCAGGAGCAAGGCCGCCTGATTGACTTTGTGATGGAGGACATCCGCACGGTGCCGGACAGCCAGGTCGCCGCCGTCGCCCGCGTGGTGCACACCGGTTGCCGCGCCACCTTGCAAAGCGCCTTCGCGCTCCAGCCCCTGCACGTCTCCGCCGAAGGCACCACCGTCACACTTGAATCCGGCTTCGATCCCGAGGCCCACCGCCTGCTCGGCAAGGTTGCCGGCACTCCACCTTTCACGGGAACGCTCCTCCACCGCGGCTGGCGCAGCACGATGGTGAAACTCCCTCACGCCACCGATCCCGCCAAACCGCACAGCGGCATCGTCGCCCCCGCCGAAATCGAACTCCGCTAACCTCTTTCTCTTTCCTCTTAATCTTTCTCCGTTCGCGCCGCCTTCCGCCTCATGGACTCCGTCTGCACTTCCGCCCTCGGCATCGACCTCGGCACCAGCAACTCCGCCGTCGCGCTCGCCATCGGCACCGCGCCCGCCCGCATTCTTCCGCTCGTCCAATCCGCCGGACCCGGCGCGGTCGAGGCCCTGCCGCTCCTGCCGTCCGCGCTCTATCTTCCGCATCCCGACGAACAAGCTCCCGGCTCCTTCACGCTCCCGTGGACCGGCGGACAGGACGCCCCGGTCGTCGGTCGTTTCGCCCGCAGTCGCGGCGCCCTCGCCCCCGACCGTCTCGTCACCTCCGCCAAGTCCTGGTTGTGCAATCCTCGCGTGGATCGCACGTCGCCCATCCTCCCATGGCAATCCGAGGCCGTGCCTGCCTCCGACAAAGTTTCCCCGCTCGACGCTTCCACCCGTTTTCTCACTCACCTGCGCGCCGCCGCCGCGCATCCAGACCCGCTCGATTGGAAAACCACCCGCGTCGTCATCACCGTGCCCGCGTCCTTCGACGAGGCCGCGCGCAATCTCACTCGTGACGCCGCCACCCGCTCCGGCTTTGACGAACCGCTCCTCCTCGAAGAACCGCTCGCCGCTTTTTACGCCTGGCTCGAACACGCCGGCGACGACTGGCGCCGTCACGTGCGGCCCGGCGACATCGTGCTCGTGTGCGATGTCGGCGGCGGCACGGCCGATTTCAGTCTCATCGCCGTCGGCGAAGACGCCGGTTCGCTCGCCCTCGACCGCATCAGCGTCGGGGAACACATCCTGCTCGGCGGCGACAACCTCGACCTCGCCCTTGCCCACGCCTTGCGCGCCCAACTCGAGGACAGCAGCCACCCCATCGATGACTGGCAATTCCTCGCCCTGATCCAAGCCGCGCGCGAAGGCAAAGAGGCCCTCTTCAACGACCCCGCGCTCGTCGAGGTGCCCGTGGCCGTGCCCACCCGCAGCGCGCGGCTCTTCGCCAAAACCGTTTCCACTCGACTCGAACGCACCTTGCTCGAAACGCTCGCGCTCGACGGCTTCCTCCCTCTCACCAGTCCCGCCGAACGCCCCGCCGCTCGCACCGCCGGCGGCCTGCGCGAATTCGGACTCAACTACGCCGCCGACCCCGCGCTGAGCCGCCACCTCGCCCGCTTCCTCCACCGCAGCCATCAAAACGTCGCCTCGTCCGCCGACTTGCAGGCGCGCGTCGCGTCGGCCCTCTCCTCAAGCAAACACGACCTCCTCCGCCCGACCCACGTGTTGTTCAACGGCGGCGTCTTCAAAGCCGCCCCGATGCGCCGCCGCGTCCTCGACTTGCTCGCAGGTTGGTTCGGCACCGCCCCCGACGAACTCGCCGGAGCCGAGTACGATCTTGCCGTCGCCCGCGGAGCCGCCGCCTACGGACGCCTCCTCAACTCCGGCGCCGGCGTGCGCATCCGCGCCGGCACCGCCCGCTCCTACTATGTCGGCCTCGAATCCACCGTGCTCGCCGTGCCCGGACTCAAGCCCGCCATCAAAGCCGTTTGCGTCGCGCCCCAAGGCATGGAGGAAGGCACCACCGCGACGCTCGCCGAACGCGAGTTCGGCCTCGTGGTCGGCGAACCGGTTGAGTTCCGCCTCTTCAGCAGCACGGCCCGAGCGGGCGACACCACCGGCGCGCTCGTGCCCGACGCAATGCGCGACCTCGAGGAAACCGCCCGCGTCGAAACCGAACTCCCGCCCGGCGACGGCCTCAACGAGGGTGACATCGTGCCCGTGCGCCTCGTCTCCCGCGTCAACGAACTCGGCGTGCTCGAACTCCACCTCCGCCACGCCGAAACCGCCCGCACATGGAAACTGGAATTCAAAGTCCGCACCACCTGATCGGCGTATTTTAATATCAAATACATTCCACCCCATTCCGACATTGGTGATTATCGATGTTCATTAGTGGTTAAAGATCCGCTCTTCGCCGCGTCCCCTGCTTCCGCGTATTCCGTGTGTTCCGTGGGCAACAATCCCGTCCTCCGGGCTCTCTCCGATCTCTTCCGCCCATTTCGTGTATTTCGTGTCTTTCGTGGTTAAAAACCCCTCCCCCGCCCTCAGCATCGGCATCGATCTCGGCACGAGCAACTGCGCCCTCGCCGTGGTGCCCGCCGGTGCGCCCGACGGAGCCGCCCCGCCGCCACAAAGCGTCCCGATCACCCAGCCCGAAGAAGGCGGCACCACCCTCGCCGCCGACCTGCTGCCGTCGTTTCTTTATCATCCGCGCCCCGACGAACGCGCCTCGCTCGGAACCGCCCCCGTGCCCGGACTCCTCGCACGCCGCGCCGCATCGCGCACTCCGGGTCGTGTCACCCATGCCGCGAAGTCCTGGCTCTGCCACCGTCTCGTCGATCGCACACGCCCGATTCTTCCTTGGGCCAGCACCGAGGTCCCCGAAGCCGAACGCGTTTCCCCGGTCGGCGCCTCCGCCCATTTTCTGCGCCAAGTCTGGGCCAGCGCCCAACCGTTTCTCCCTGCAACGACAGGCTCTCCCACAAGCGAATGGTCCGACATCCCGATCATTCTCACAGTCCCCGCATCCTTCGCCCCTGACGCACAAGAGCTGACTCTCGCCGCCGCCCGCGAAGCCGGCCTCCCCAATCACGTCCGCCTCCTCGAGGAACCCCAGGCCGTCTTCTACGATTGGCTCGCCCGCCACGGCGGCCCCGCCGGCCTGCCCGCATGGATCACCGAACGCGCCCGCGCCCCGGAAGGCTTTCATCTCCTCGTCTGCGACCTCGGTGGCGGCACGTCCGACTTCAGTCTCTTCACCGCCCGACCCGCCGCACCCGACGATTCGTCCGGACTTCCCCGCCTCGAACGCATCGCCGTCGGCGAACACCTGCTGCTTGGCGGCGACAATATCGACGCGGCCCTCGCCCACTGGATCGCAGCACGTCTCGGCGGCACACCCGATCCCCGCGCCTGGCCCGGACTCGTCGCCACCGCTCGCGATGCCAAGGAAGCCATCCTCGCCCGCGCACCCGACGACGACACGCCGCACACGCTCGCCGTCACGCTTCCCGGCGGCGCACTCTGGGGCTCCACCCGCTCCTTCACCCTTGAACCCGCCGATGTACGCGCACTGGTGATCGACGGGTTTTTCCCCGAGTGCGCCGCCGACGCGAGTCCCGAACGCCCCGCCGGCGGACTCCGCGAACTCGGCCTGCCCTTCGCCGCCGACTCCGCCATCACCCGTCATCTCGCCGCCTTCCTGCAGGGGCGTCGCGTGGACGCCGTGCTCTATAATGGCGGCACCCTCGCCCCGCTCTTTCTACGCGAACGCCTCACCCGCCTGCTCACCACCTGGCAAGGTCATCCTGTCGTCGAACTCGACAACCCGCGCCCCGATCAAGCCGTCGCCCTCGGCGCCGCGTGGTTTGGCGCGCAACTCCGTCGCGGCACCCCGCTCATCGCCAGCCACGCCGCCCACGCCTTCTGGATCGAAACCGCCACGAGCAACCGCCCCGCCTCTCAGCCTTCCGCCTCCGAACCTCAGGCCTCCTCAGTGCCGGCTCCGAGCCTCCTCTGTATCCTGCCCCACGGCACGCCCCTCGATCAACCGGTGCGCGTTGCCCCGCCCGGACTGCTCGCGCGCGTGGACCAACCCATCGCGTTCCGGCTCTACTCGTCGGCCCGTCCCGCCGACGAACGCGCCGGCGAACTACGCCCGGCCGGCCCCGATCACACCGCGTTGCCCGAACTCACCGCGTTTCTCCAAATTCCACCCGGTGCTCCGCGTGCCGCCAACGGCGTCCTCCCCGTTGCCCTTGAAGCCACCATCAACGCCGTCGGCCTGCTCCGCGTGCGTTGCATCCCGCTGAATCCCCCCGCCGGCTACCCCGAAGCCTGGGACCTCCGCTTCCCCCTCCGCCCCAATCTTTCTCTTAATCGTTCTCTTTCTCCCTTCGAAGACCACTCCTGCTCCGATTCCGCCCCTCCGAATCGTTCTCGTTCTCATACTCGTTCTCTTTCTCCCGCTCCGGATTCCACCCCTCAGGTCCTCGCCCCCGCCCTCGCCGCCATCGAAGCCGTCTTCATTCCTGCCAAATCAGCGCCTTCCCCCTCCGAACCGCAGGTTTCAGGTCTCAAGTCTCAGGTTTCGGCCGAAGCCACGCCGCGCACTCTCTTCGCCGAACTCGAACGCCTCCTGGAAAAACCTCGCGCCGACTGGTCTCCCGAGATCCTCCGCGGACTCTGGCCCGCGCTCGCCGCCACGATCACACGACGTCAGCGCTCCCCCGATCACGAAGCAACCTGGCTCAGCCTCGCCGGATACTGCCTGCGCCCGGGTTGCGGCTGGCCGCTTGACGACACGCGCCTCAACGAACTCTGGCGCGTGCGCGAACTCGGCCTCGCTTTCCCCCGCGATCCCCGCGTGCAAACCCAGGAGTGGATCCTCTGGCGGCGCGTGGCCGGCGGACTCGACGCCAACCGGCAGACCACGCTCTGGCGACGTTGGGAAAATCCACTGCGCTCCGCCGAGGCGCCGCCCGAACTTGTCCGCGCCGCCGCCACGCTCGAACGCCTCCCTCAAGACACCCGTCGCCAACTCCTGCGGCGCTTGCTCGATCGCCTGCCGCGACTCATCAAAACCAAGTCAGGCCAACTCGAAGCCTCGCTCTGGGCCGTCGGTCGCCTTTGTTCACGTCGCGCGCTCTCCGGCGATCCGGCGGCCGTGCTGCCGCCCGATGTGTTGTCGGACCTGCTCGCCACGTTTGCACCGCTCAAATTCGGACCGCACACCGCGGCGGCTTGCGCCGCGCTCGCGCACGCCTTCCGCCGCACCGGCGAACGCACGCTCGATGCGTCCCCCGACGTTCAAGCCACCGCGCTTGAGTTGCTCACGCGTTGGCAGGCGACCTCGGCGCAACTCGAACGCGTCCGCGATCTTCGCCCCGACGACGACGCGGCGGACTGGCAAGCCCTCGCCGGCGACCGCCTCCCGCCGGGTCTGATCTTCTCCGCCAAGAGCCGATGATGAGTCTCCCCCTTCTCGTTCTCGTAATCGTTCTCTTTCTCGTTCTCTCGGTTTTTAGTACCGCACCGTTCCGAAACGAGAACGAGAACGACCGGCTCGGAAATATAGGGGCTCGCTTGCGAACGATGGATCGAAACTCGCCGAAAAATTGGCCACAATTCCACCGAGCGGCAATCGACACAAATCCGATCAGGACTGTGTTAACGGGCCGACGGTTTTCTGGTGTATGTTCATCGTGAGGTTACCCCGCCTCGCCGCGTGAAATCATCGCGCGGCAGATCAAGCCCGCCCCCCCCCCCCCCC
>JANJTQ010000279.1 GCA_024711005.1 Opitutaceae bacterium
TTCGTTCTCCTTCCGCGGCAACAACCCGGTCCGCGAGGCGATCCACACCGTCTTCCTCTACCACGCCATCAAAGCCGGCGACTGGGACGCCTGCGTCGCCATCGCCAAACAACAGGTCGAATCCGGCGCCAACATCATCGACATCAATGTCGATGAGGCGCTCATCGAGGGCGAACCGACGATGGTCAAGTTCCTCAACTTGATCGCCGCCGAACCCGACATCTGCCGCGTGCCCGTGATGATCGACTCCTCCAAGTGGACCGTCCTCGAGGCGGGGCTCCAGTGCCTTCAAGGCAAGGGCATCGTCAACTCGATCTCCCTCAAGGACGGCGAAGCCGAGTTTCTCCGCCGCGCCCGCCTCGTCATGCGCTACGGGGCCGCCGCCGTCGTCATGGCCTTCGACGAACAGGGCCAGGCCGCCACGCGCGACGAAAAAGTCCGCATCTGCACGCGCGCCTACAAGCTCCTCACCGAGCAGGTCGGCTTCCCGCCCGAGGACATCATTTTCGATCCCAACATCCTCACCGTCGCCACCGGTATCGAGGAGCACAACAACTACGCCGTCGATTTCTTCGAGGCCACGCGCATCATCAAGGAGACGCTCCCGCACGCCAAGGTCTCCGGCGGCGTGTCCAACGTTTCGTTCTCCTTCCGCGGCAACAACCCGGTCCGCGAGGCGATCCACACCGTCTTCCTCTACCACGCCATCAAAGCCGGCCTCGACATGGCCATCGTCAACGCCGGCATGCTCGGCAACTACGACGAGATCGAACCCGTCCTGCGCGGACTCGTCGAGAACGTGCTCCTCAACCGCAGCCCCGACGCGACCGAAAAACTCATCGTCCATGCCGACGGCATCAAAGCCCAACTCGACGCCGCGAAGGCCGGCGGAGCCGTCGCCGACAAAGCCCCCGCCGACGCCTGGCGCAACGACACGGTCGAAGCCCGCCTCTCCTACGCACTCGTCAAGGGTATCGACACATTCGTCGAGCAGGACACCGAGGAATGCCGCCAAAAATATCCGCGCCCCCTCGACATCATTGAAGGCCCGCTCATGGACGGCATGCGCGTCGTCGGCGATCTCTTCGGCGCCGGCAAAATGTTTCTCCCCCAAGTCGTGAAAAGCGCCCGCGTGATGAAGCGCTCCGTCGCCTATCTCACGCCTTTTATGGAAGCCGAAAAAGCCCGCGCCGCCGCCGCCGGCGAAGCCACGCGCGCCCAGGGGAAAGTTCTCCTCGCAACCGTCAAAGGCGACGTTCACGACATCGGCAAGAACATCGTCGGCGTCGTCCTCGCCTGCAACAACTACG
Source organism: Opitutaceae bacterium (assembly GCA_024711005.1). Classification (GTDB taxonomy): domain Bacteria; phylum Verrucomicrobiota; class Verrucomicrobiia; order Opitutales; family Opitutaceae; genus Rariglobus. The sequence continues at coordinate 1,311 of JANJTQ010000279.1, forward strand.
AGGTCACCGATCTCGGCGTGATGGTCCCTTCCGACAAGATCCTCGCCAAGGCCCGCGAGATCGGGGCCGACATCATCGGCCTCTCCGGACTCATCACTCCGTCGCTCGACGAAATGGTCCACGTCGCCAGGGAAATGAAACGCGAGGGCTTCACCCTTCCGCTCCTCATCGGTGGCGCCACCACCTCCCCCGCCCATACCGCCGTCAAGATCGCCCCCGAATACCCGTCCGGCGTCGTCCATGTCCTCGACGCCTCGCGCGTCGTCAACGTGGTCAGCTCGCTTCTGTCGCCCGAGCAAAAGCCCGCGTTCCTCGCCGACATCGTCGACCGCCAGACCCGCCAGCGCGAAGACTTCGCCGCCCGCCGCACGCGCAAGCCGCTCCTCTCGATCGACACCGCCCGCGCCCGCGCGCCGAAGTTCGACTGGGCCGCGATCGACATCCCCAAGCCGGAGTTTCTCGGCACACGTATTTATCGTGACACTACAGTCCGCGAACTCATCGACCGCGAATTCATCGACTGGGGACCCTTCTTCAGCGCGTGGGAACTTCACGGTCGTTATCCCGATATTCTCACCGACGCGACCGTCGGAGCCGAGGCCACGAAATTATTTAACGACGCACAGACCCTGTTCGCCCGCATCATCGCGGAGAACCGTTTTCAACCGCAGGCAATCGTCACCTTCTGGCCCGCCAACTCCGTCGGCGACTCGGTGGAAATCTACACCGACGAAACCCGCACTCAGGTGCTGCACACGTTCCACTTCCTGCGCCAGCAGCTCGAAAAACCGACCGACCAGTTCAACCACTGTCTGGCCGATTACATCGCGCCGAAATCCAGCGGGCGCCCCGACTACCTCGGTAGCTTCGCCGTCACGGCGGGCCCGGGCGTGGAAAAGTTCTCCCACGAATTCAAGGCCGCCGGCGACGATTACAACGCGATCATGGTGCAGGCGCTCGGCGACCGCATCGCCGAGGCGATGGCCGAGTTCTTCCACAAAAAAGAACGTGACCTGAGCGGTTTCGGTCTCACCGAAAACCTGAGCCCCTACGATATCATCCGCGAAAAATATCGCGGCATCCGTCCGGCGCCCGGTTACCCCGCGTGCCCCGACCACCGCCACAAGCCCCAGCTCTGGAACCTGGTGCCGGTGGAAAAAGAAATCGGCATCCAACTCACCGAGTCCTGCGCGATGTATCCCGCGAGCTCGGTGAGCGGATTCTACTTCAACCATCCCGATTCGAAATATTTTGCCGTCGGAAAACTGGGCAAGGACCAGCTCGCCGACTACGCCCAACGCAGCGGCTGGCCGCTCGCCGAGTGCGAACGATGGCTCGGCCCGTATCTCGATTACGACCCGGCATAGCCGCAACTTACTGGCTCGCGGGTTTTCGGAGAATAGGTCCTATACGTCCCATAGGACCTATTCCGAAGACTCCGATTCACTATGCCTCACGACAACTCACCCGGCTTCCTCCCGCCGCACGGCAACTACGCCGAGCTGTTGTCGTTCCAGAAAGCCGAAGTTGTTTACGATATTACTTACCGGTTCGCGCATAAGTTTCTTTCCCGCGGCGACCGCACCATCGACCAGATGGTTCAGTCGGCGCGCTCCGGTAAGCAGAATATCCTCGAAGGCAGCAAAGCCGCGCTCACCTCGAAAGAGATGGAGCTCAAGCTCACCAACGTCGCCCGCGCCAGTCTCGAAGAGCTGCTCGCCGACTACTGCGACTACCTCCGCGTGCGGGACCACGTGCTCTGGACCAAAGACTCCAAAGAAGCGCTCTACGTGCGGCGCCTCGGCAATAAGTCCCATACGACCTATGAGACCTATAGGGCCTATGTCGAAACCCGCCCGCCCGAAGTGGTCGCCAATATCGCGATCTGCCTGATCCACCAAGCCAACTATCTGCTCGACCAGCAGGTGCGCCGTCTCGAACAAGACTTCCTCAAAGAGGGCGGTCTCCGCGAACGCATGACCCGTGTACGCCTGCAAAGCCGCCAACACGGCCGGTAAACCAATAGGTCCTATACGCATCCCATAGGACTCATAAGACCTGCTCGGAACCCTCCTCCGCCCGCCCAACACTACGACAGCCCCTGCCCATCTTCCGAAACAAGTGCCTCATCGTTAACCCGGTTCGTTACTTTGCCCGAAACGACTTCATCACTTCGTCGAGCTCACCCAGCACAGTGCGGCAGCCGAGGATTACCACGGCGTCGGAGCGTGGAGGCACCACGACGAGCCGCTCCCAACTTGATCCGAGCAAGGCGCGCAACCCGGGGACCGTGGCGCACGGCCCCAACAAATGCAGTTTTCCGCTTCTCGCGCTCTTAACATCGGTCGGGGAGAGCGTCGCCAGCGCGATCCGATAGTGCTCGTGCATGCGGTGCATAAGAGCAGTGCATGACGGATCGTTCTCCACGCCTTCACGCACCAGCCTTCGGAACATCGCGTCAAAATCCCGAGGTGCCCCATCGCCTTCTCCACGCCCGCGCCAAGCCTGTTCAACCACAACTTGGTCAAATGAATCCAAGCCCTCCCACGCCGCGAGAATTTGGCTGCGTCCGACCACAGCAAAGCCACACCAGTCACGATCCATATACACGACCGTTTCGGCATCGCCCTTCGATACATCGAGACCGGAACCAATCGCGGCGGCCATAAGACGTGGCATTACGATCACCTCGCGCGCCCCGGCGTGAACCACCACGTCTTTCACTACACGCTTGGCGGTTTCATCGAGAGACGTCGCCACCAAAATCCGTGGCGTAAGCTGCAATTTATCCTTCAACTGCGCGCGCAGCTCATGCCGGAATACAGCCTCAGCGACATCACAGTCGGCAAGTGTGCCACGATGAACGTAGTTCACAATCGTCACATCTGCCCTCACGTCGCTCCGCATATCACGCGCCTCATCGCCGAGTGCGACCACCTTGCGGTCGGTCTTGCCCAACGCGACAAAGGCGGCGCTTCGCCGAGGCTCGTCCGCCGGATCGGTCACGCTCCAAAGCACTTCCCGGTCAAAAGCCAACGCAATCGTCGGATTCCAAAACGCCTTCCATTTTTGGGCCAGTCCCATCCTGCCTATGGTCAGAATCAATTCTCAAAACGCGAGCACACGGACGGCTTGCCTTAACAACGGTCCGACGCGTCCGGGGGCCAGCTATCAACACGAGCCGCGCTACAGCAGGAAGAGTACCCGCTTCAGACGGCGAACCCGTGCAAAAGAAATTATTACGGTCCGGTTAACCCTCTGGCACGGAAGGTGCGAATGCATCGGCGGACGCAGCACTTGCCCACTCCACCACCATGAACGAAACCGATTACTCGCATCATTTGAGGGAGCTTGAAGCCTTTTTCGCCAGCCCGTCCATTCGCCGCGATTCGTTTCGGATGTTGATTCATTTCGCCATTCGCCTCGCCGGCGTGGGACACACCTCCGACGTGCTCGCCATCGTGGAGCGCTCTCCGGACATCTCCTTGTTCCAACCGCTCGCGGACGGACTGCGCCTCCACTTGGGGCTTCCCATGCGATCCGAGGGAAACTCACGCAAACTCGCGTTGCAGATCGCGTCCAAAATCGCCGCCGAAGTCGCCGCGCATCCGCATGACGCACGCGCCATCGCGTAGTCCCTGCTCAAGTAAAAATCGCATGGTCGGATTCTTGGCCGTAAAGAACGCAACGAGCGCAAAAACGATCCACTCAACCCGTCTTTCTTTGCGATTCGCGGTCAAAACCACAGCTAGGTAATTCCCCCCAACCCCGCCAAGTTCGCCTCGGAGCATCTTATTTTGTAAAAAACCATAGCAAATGCCGGAACTCACATCCGTTCAGTTGTTAAAGAATAGATAAACTCATGCACTAGACATGCAATAGCTCGCCGAGCTGCATCATCTTCTGCATGGGTCTTCCATGCCCCAAGCCGATCACTCGCACCATCTCAAAGAACTCCACGACTTCTTCGCCAATCCGGATATCTGCCGGAACTCCTTTCGGCTTTTGATTCATTTTTCTATCCGTCTGGCCGCGGTCGGGCATACGGCCGATGTGCTTGAGATCGTACAACGCACGGCGGATCCCTCCGCGTTTCGTCCGCTTGCCGATGGCCTCCGCCATCACTTGGGCCAACCGCTGCGGTCCCGAGGCCCCTCTCGCAAGCTCGCGCTTCAAATCGCCGCCAAGATCAGCGACGAAATCGCGGCCCACAACGACACGCTCTCCGTCGCCTGATCGAAGCCGGAGCCCGCCACCAAGCTGATAGTAGACCGTGTTGACGAATCACTCCCCGGCCAAGCGGGGAAGCAACGGCCCGGCAAGTTCCGCTCACCCCTTCGGCAGTTCGATCCAAAAACGCGAGCCTTCGCCCTCGGTGGATATCACGCCGACCCGACCGCCCATTCGCTCGACGCCTTTGCTCACGATCGAGAGTCCGATGCCCGTGCCGCCATATTCGCGCCCGTGCAACCGTTCGAATACCCGGAAAATCCGGTCCTGATGATCGGCGGCGATCCCAATCCCGTTGTCTTCCACCCATAGGCGCACGACCTCGCCGAAATCCTCCGCTCGAAACCTTATCCGCGGGACTTTGTCCGGCGACACGAACTTGAGCGCGTTGCCCAACAGGTTGGCAAGCACCTGAACCAGCATCCCTTCGTGCGCCCGCACCGCCGGGATCATCCCATCCGTCTCAATCCGGGCTCCCCGCGCGGCAATATCCGCTTCAAATTGCGAAAGCGCCTTCAGCCAGGCCGGCAAAACCTCCACGCGCGCCAACCGCAGCTCCGAGCGCGCAATGCGCCCATAGGCCAGGAGGTCGGTGACCAGCGCATCCATCACCCCGGCCGCACGGGCGATGCGCTTTGCATGGGATCGTGCCATCTCGCTCCCGCCGTGCTCATGCTCCTCCAGCAACAACTCCGCAAAACCCTGAAGCGACCGCAGGGGCGCACGCAGGTCGTGAGCGATTGAATACACGAGCGTCTCCAGTTCGGCGTTCGTCTCCATGAGCTTTACGGTGCGCTCCTCGACCATCCGCTCCAAGTCCACCCGAACCTCGCGTTTTTCCGTGATGTCCATGCAGGACCCAATGTAGCCGGCGAACTCATTGCCTCCGCCATAGAGCGGGATACCCCGATCCAGCCACCAGCGCCACCGACCGTCGCGCCGACGCACCCGACATTCGCACTCGAATTCCTTCCGGGCCTCAAAACACCGGTTGAACTCCTCCTCACACCCCGGCGAATCCTCGGGATGCAGGGCAAACTCAAACCTCCGCCCCACCATCTGCTCGAGCGTGCACCCGAAAAATTCGAGAAACGTTTTGTTCACCCAGGTGCAGACTCCCCGGGCGTCCACCATCCAGATCGGCACGGGCGCGCTGTCACTGAGCTGGCGGAACCGCGCCTCGCTCCGCCGCAGCGCCGTCTCGCTCCGCTTGCGCTCGATCGCGAGCGCCGCCGTGCGCATCGCCGTCTCCACCACCCGCCAGTCGCCTTCACCGGGTTCCCGCGGCTCCTTGTAATACTGCGCAAAGGTGCCAAGCAACTGGCCCTGCGCGGACAAAATCGGCATCGACCAGCACGCACGGAGTCCATGGGCCGCCGCAATCTCCTTCCCCTCGACCCAGCGCGGATCGGTGGCGATGTCCGACACCGCGACAGGCTGTTTAAAATACGCCGCCGCTCCGCACGACCCCTTGAGCGGACCGATCTCCAGGCCATCGACAAAGCGGTTGTACTCGTCGGGCAGGTGCGGCGCCGCCCCGTGCCGTAAGTGCACGCCGTCCTCGTCCACGAGCAAAATGGACGCAATCATCGGATGCTTCGACTGGAGTTCCACCATGCGGACATGCGCATCCAGCACCTCCGGCAGCGGACGATTTTCCGCTATGTATTGCAACACCAGTCGCCGGGCCTCGCCGATGGCCTCGATGCGCTTGCGCTCGGTGACATACCGGGTCGAGCCCGCCACCGCCACCACGGTGCCATCCGGCCCAAAAACCGGATTGAACGTGTATTCATGTTCGTCCGCCACCCCCGCCGCATTGATGAGCGTCGTCGTATCCGTCAAAGGCTTGCCGGTCCGCACAACCTCAAGAATTTGCTCGTGCCAGTGACGCGCCGCGTCCGGCGGAAATCCGAACTCAAACACCCGCTTGCCCACCACTTGGTCGAGTGTGCCCCCGAGCATTTCCAGCTTGCGACGATTGGCATAAGTGAAGCGGCCTTCGCGATCAAAACAGTAAGCCAGATCCGGCAGATTCGAGAGTATCATGTCGAGCAAACGCGCCTGCGCTTCCGCTTCACTCGCTCGTTTCTCCAACTCCTCGTGAAGCCGTTTGGGCTCTGTGATGTCGCGGACGAAAAGCGACAGCGCCGCCTGCGCGGGAAACACTCTCATCTCAACCCACGCCTGCCGGGAAGCGACAAACACGTCCACGCCGGCCTGCTCCCCGATCTGCATGGCGCGATGGCAACCGAGCTCCGCCGGAGATCCCACGAGTTCCGGAAAGACCTCCCACAAATCGCGCCCGATCGCCTCCCGCTCATCGACACCGGCCAGCAGTTTCAAGGCTCCGGGATTACAGTACGCGATGCGCCACCCGGCATCCACGAGCACGAAGCCGTCGCTGATCCGCTCAAACAGGGAGCCAAGCTCACTCAAACCCGGCATGCTGACTCTGGGAGGAGTAACGCCCATGGGAATGGCGTATCATCGCGCCGACGTGAAAAACTTGCAAACCGGCGGCGTTCCCAACGAGGCATCAGGCCAACTCCCTTTCGACCAAGCCGTTTGCAAGCGTGGCTCGCTGGGGCATTTTCAATCAATGCACGGCTCCATTCCCCATTTTCCCGACGAACAAAATGCCAAGGGCGAATTCGCACGTCAGGAGGACGCCTTCCGCGACCAGATTTCCACGGACGGCTCAACGCCCTATCCCGCCAAGCCCGGTCGCTATCATCTCTACGTCTCCTTCGCGTGCCCGTGGGCCCATCGCGCGTTGATTGTTCACCACCTGAAAAACCTGGAGGAGATCATCGGCATGACCGTCGTGGACCCCGTGCGCGACGAAAAAGGTTGGGCCTTCCGCGAAGGCCCCGGGCACAGCCGCGATCCCGTTGAACACTTCCGCTACCTCCGCGAAGCCTACCTCGCGACCGATCCGGATTTCCGCGGACGCTGGACCGTCCCCGTGCTCTGGGACAAGGTCACCCGTCGTATCGTCAACAACTCCGAAGACGACCTCTGCCGGATGTTCAACTCGGTGTTTGCCGCCAGAGTCGACGGCGTTCCCGATCTCTTTCCCGACGCCATCGCCACCGAGCAGGCCGAGCTGAGTGCGCGCATTTACGAAGACGTGAACAATGGCGTTTACCGCGCCGGTTTCGCCACAACCCAAAAGGCCTACGAACATGCGGTGCGCACACTCTTTGTCACCCTCGACGAGTTGGAGGATCGCCTCGCCGACCGCCGCTATCTCTTCGGAGCACAACCCGTCGAAACCGACTGGCGCCTCTTCTGCACACTCGTGCGTTTCGATTCCGTCTATCACGGGCACTTCAAGTGCAACCTCCGCCGCATCGTCGACTACCCCAACCTTCAAGGCTACCTGCAGGATCTCTATCAACTGCCCCGCATCGCCGGCACGGTGAACTTCGATCACATCAAGCGCCACTACTACATGACCCACACGGAAATCAATCCGACTCGCATCGTCCCGCTTGGCCCCGTGCTCGACCTCGCCCAACCCCACTCCCGCGCCGGCATCGTCAGCATCTGAACAGCTGACCAAGACAACGATGCGGTCGAACGTAGCAGCCGAGGTAACGCATCGGAGCGTTAAACGGCATGGATGCCCCCGCTCGTCTTCGGGCATCGCAGGCTGGCATGATCCGTCCGAAGGATTTTCACTCTGCCTTCCGATGGAAGCATTGATCGCAGATTTTATCCTCTGGCTGCAAACACACGGCCTCACTCCCACTCAAGCCGAGTGGCTCGCACGCGCGTCGGCCATCACGACCATGATCCTTCTGGCGATCGCCGCCAACTGGATCGCCAAGCGCATCATTCTGCGGGCCGTAAAATCAGTCGCCCGCTTCACCTCCGTCACCTGGGATGACGTGCTCGTCGAGACGGGCGTTTTCACCCGCCTCTCCCACCTCGCACCCGCATTGGTCATCGACGCCCTCGGTCCGGTTGTGCTCGGCGAGACCAGTGAGTCGCTCGGCCTGCTCGAAAGCGCCACCAGCATCTATCTTACGCTCATCGGGCTGATGGTCCTCCATGCTCTGCTCAACGCCGTCCAACTGCTCGTCGGCCGCTCCACCCGCGGCGCCCACATTCCCGTCAAGGGTTTCATGCAGGCCATCATGCTGATCGCCACGCTCGTCGCCGGCATCTTCATCCTCGCAACGTTGATGGGCAAATCGCCCGTCTACTTCCTGTCCGGCCTCGGTGCGGTTACCGCCATCATCATCCTCGTCTTCAAGGACGCCATCCTCGGCTTCGTCGCCGGCATCCAGATTTCCGTCAATCAGATGGTTCGCATCGGCGACTGGATCGAGATGCCCAAGGCCGGCGCCGATGGCGACGTGATCGATGTCTCCCTCACCACCGTCAAGGTCCGCAACTGGGACAAAACCATCACGACGATCCCGACGTATTCGCTCATTTCCGACTCCTTCAAAAACTGGCGCGGTATGTTCGAGACCGGTGGACGCCGCATCAAACGCTCGCTCTTCATCGACATGCGCACCGTCCGTTTCGCCGACGAAAAACTCCTCGCCGACTGGCGGAAGATCCGCCTCCTCAAACCCTACCTCGCCCAAAAACTCGCCGAGATCGCCACGGAGAACCAGCAACGCGACGTTGATCTCGGCGTTCTCGGAAACGGTCGTCGCCTCACCAATCTCGGCACGTTCCGCGCCTATTGCGCCGCCTACCTGTGCGCGCACCCGCATATTCACCAGGATATGACGTTTCTCGTGCGTCAGCTCCAGCCCACCGAACACGGTGTTCCTTTGGAAATCTACGTGTTCACCAACGACACGCGCTGGGCCGTGTACGAAGGCATTCAGTCCGACATCTTCGACCACTTCCTCGCGATCATCGGGCAGTTCGACCTGCGCGTCTTCCAAACCCCAAGCGGCTACGATGTCGGCACCGCGGTCGAATCCCTCCGCAATCAGCGGGCCCGGTCCACACTTCCCGACTCCTCCGCCCGCGTCGGCTGACGCCAGTCAGGCCCGGACGAGCTCCGTCTCGTCGGTCAAGTCTGCCGAATTCAGCGACTGCATGGATGGCTACCCGCCCGTCGCCACTCTCCAGGCTCGCGGTGTCATCCCGGTATGCGCTCGAAACACCCGGATAAAATAAGACGCCGCGCTAAACCCGCACGCCCAGCCCACCTCCGCCACGTTGTAGCGCGCGTCCGCCAGCAACTCCTTCGCCAAGGCCACCCGCTCACGCGCAATCCACGTCGTCAGCGTCACCCCACGCTCCTTGTGGAACTGCCGCGAAAGCGTGTCCGTCGCACACCCCACCGAGGCCGCCAGCCGCTCCACCGACAACTCCGGTTCCGCCAGCATCGTCCTCGCCAGTTTCTCCGCCTCGCGCACATACGGCGAACGCGCGTCGCTCACCACCGTCGGACGATGTAGCTCGCCAAGCAACGTCACCAAAAACACATCCACCAGTCCCGTCACAAACCGCTGCCGATGTTCGGCCGCCACCTTGCCGGCCTCCGCCACATCATCGAGATAACGAAACGCCTCCCGCCCGCGCGGACTCGCCAACCGCTCCGTCCCCCACCCCTGAATCGTCCGCTCCGCCGTGGCGCGTCCGCGATGGAGCACAAACCCTTCCTTCACGTGCATGCACACCAACACGCCATAGGGTGTCCGACGATCAAGCGGTGTCTCCGCATGAGGAACGCCACGCGGTATCACCGCCAATTCCCCCGAGAGAAGCGTGAACGTCTCGCCCGGACACTCAAACCGCGTCGCCCCGCCCGTCTGCACGAAAAACTCCGGCGTCGGATGAAAATGCGAACGTGGTCTCCGCCGGTGCAGCTCCACCGCCTGTGCTATCCTCACCCGCGCCTTGCCCGCACGCAGCCGCGTCAAAGCCGCCTCCAAGTCGCGTTCGTGGGCCGCCTTCTGTTCCGGGTTTTCCGACATGATCGGATTTTTGCTATAAATCTCGGGGAAATACGATCCCGCTTTATTGCCCCGACGCCATTTCGCCTGCTGATTGAGTGGCATTTACTCCGGAACGTCCCGCACGTGCCCCGGTCAACCCGATCCTCACGCATCGTAAAAGTGTTATGAGCCAATCCATCCGCGTCACTGTTTGGGGCGAATTCCGCCACGAAAAAAAGAACCCGAAAGTCGCCGCCCTCTATCCCGAGGGCATGCACGAGACCATCGCCGGGTTCCTTCGCGCCCATGCGGACTTCACCGTGCGCACCGCCTGGCTCGACCAACCCGAGCACGGTCTCACCGAGGCGATTCTCGCCGAGACCGACGTCCTCATCTGGTGGGGACACATGGCCCATGGCGATGTGCAGGACTCCATCGTTGCCCGCATCAAAACCCGCGTGCTCGAAGGCATGGGCCTGATTGCACTTCACTCCGCCCACTACGCCAAGATCTTCAAAGCCCTTCTCGGCACCACCTGCTCCCTCAAATGGCGCGAGGCGACCGACAAAGAACGTCTCTGGAACATCAACCCCGCCCACCCGATCACGCAGGGCATCGGTGAATACTTCGAGATTCCCGCCGAGGAGATGTATGGCGAACCCTTCGGCATCCCCGAGCCCGACCAATTGATTTTCATCTCTTGGTTCACCGGCGGCGAAGTCTTCCGCAGCGGCGCCACCTGGCAACGCGGCAATGGTCGCATCTTCTACTTCCGTCCGGGCCACGAAACCTATCCGACCTATCATCAAAAAGAGGTGCAACAGGTCATCGCCAACGCGGTCCGCTGGGCTCGTGCCACCGTCTGCATTCAAGACGTCTGCCCGAACGCCAAGCCACTGGAGCCACTCCCCGCCGATCCCGAAGCCGCCACCCGCCCGACCGTCGGACATAAGTAATCCAACTCCGATTCGTTCTCGTTCTCATACTCGTTCTCTCGGCGTCCCGGTCCATCCCCCATCTTCCTGACGAACGAGAACGAGTAAGAGAACGAGAACGATCAAACCCACTCCCGCTTCCCATGCCCTCGCCCATCCGCAAAAAAAACAAGTCCAAGTCCAAAGCCGCCGTCGTTGCTCCCATCGTTCGCGTCGCGATCGTCGGCACGGGCGGCATGGCCAATCAGCATGCCAAACGCTACAAGGAGATCCCCGGCTGCGAGCTGGTTGCGTGCGTCGATGTCAGCCGCGAGCGCGCCGATAAATTCGCCGTCGAATACGGCATTCCCGCCGTCTTCGAATCCGTAAACGAACTCCTCGCCTACGGCCTTTTCGATGCGGTCTCGATCGTCACACCCGACGGTTTCCACGCCGCCCAATCGATTCAATGTCTCAAGGCCGGCAAACACGTCCTCTGCGAGAAGCCGCTCGCGCTCAGTCATGCCGATGCGAAGAAGATGGTCGCCGCCGCGAAGAAGGCCGGCGTCATCAACATGGTCAACCTGTCCTACCGCGACTGGCCCGCCCTTCAGGCTGTCGCCGACGTGGTCCATGCCGGTGCGATCGGCGAAATCCGCCACGTCGAGGCCAACTACCTCCAGTCCTGGCTGGCCAGCAAGATCTGGGGCGACTGGCGCACCACACCGGCCTGGCTCTGGCGCCTCTCGTCAAAGCACGGCAGCCGCGGCGTCCTCGGCGACGTCGGCGTGCACATTGTCGACTTCGCCACCTTCCCCGCCGGGCCGATCAAAAACCTCTACTGCAAGCTCAAGACCTTCCCCAAGGCGCCCGGAAACCGCGTTGGCGAATACGTTCTTGATGCCAACGACTCCGCGGTAATGACCGTCGAGTTTGCCAACGGAGCCCTCGGTACGATCCACACCACCCGCTGGTCCGGCGGACACGCCAATCGCCTCTTCCTTAAAATCTCCGGCACACTCGGCACGGTGGAAATCGACTCGGAACGCTCCACCACCAGTTACAAATTCTGCGCCGGACAGGATCTCGACAAAGCCCAGTGGATCACCGTCGACGTGGATCCGACTCCCAACAACTACGCCCGCTTCATCACCGGCATCCAAACCGGAGTGCAAGACCAGCCCGACTTCGCCCGCGGCGCCGTCATCCAAAAGGTCCTCGACGCCTGCATCATCTCCAACACCAAGGGCATGCCGGTCAAAATCTGAATCAGAGTCTTAACGCAAAGTCGCCAGGACGCGTAGATTACAAAGGTAAGACGTCTGAACCCTTGCGCCCCGGGCGGCATGGCGTCTTTGCGTTAAAAGATACGGCCGTTGGTTTTCACGCCGGCCGCCACGGCTCCATCAATCGCCACACCAACTCCGACCGCAGATTCTCGGCCATCAGCAATGTAATGCCTTGGTCGATACCGATCACGTCGGCGCCCACCCAACCCGTCAGCGGGTTAAACGCATCGGCGAACCCGAACGGTCCATAGATCCGATCCCCCCATCGCGCGTGCATTTCACGCAGCGCCGCAGTGCAGTCCGCCGGCACAAACGGCAGTGATCCCGCCACCGCGCACGGCACCACCGTGCCGTCGATTCGCGGATCAATCTCACCAGCCTTCACCGGCGGTCCGCCCCAGTCGTTGTAGCCCCTCACACCGTCCGACGAGGTCAGTCCCCACACGTTTTCTTCGTAGCCGGGAAACCGCCCACGCAGATCGAGACAGAACTGCTTTTGCGCCCGCGTCGCCGCACACGCATTGGCAAAAAGGTTCACGCCACTCACCTCGTCCGTGAATGCCCGCCAGTCCATCCACGCCTGCGGAAACTGGTGCACAAACAACGGTGGGTGATGCAGGAAACGCTCGCCCGCATAATCCACCCACGGCTCCCGTCGCCAGGCGGTCCACGTCGTCGCCGGCACGCATTGCGTGGCCCCGTGCACCGCAAACCAGGTCATGCCGAAATGCTCGGAGAACTGGTCCCAGCTCCACGGCATGAAACCGTTCTCCGGTGTCCACCCGTGCCGGATACGCCCCGCCTCGTCGAGCATCCAAGGCCAGTCGACACGCGCCTCGATCGCCCGCGCCAGCTCCGCCACGACCCCGCCAAAATACCGACCCGCCGAAAGCGCGCCAAACACCGCCAATGCCGTGTCGATGCTCGACGCTTCGCAATTCCAACCGCGAACACCCATGCGCATGTCGACGAAGTGATAAAAAAATCCGTGCTCGTGCTGCACATCCCGCCACAGCGTGCGCAACACCCGCTCGGCGCAGGCACGGCACTCGGCCTTGGACTCCCAGCCACGCTCCGCGCCGATGGTCAATGCGGTCAGCCCGAAGCCCACCGCCGCGATACTCGCCATGTCGCCCGGCTTGGAACCATCCGCCTTCGCCCGATCGGGAATCAACCCGCTATGCGGGTGCGCCATGTCGAAAAAATACCGAAACGCCCGTTGGCTGAGGTCATCAAGAAAAGCGTCGTCGGTCATGGTTTTCACAGTGAGTCGAATTCCTCGTAGGCCGCGAGCTTGCTCGCGCTCCGGGAAACGCAAATCTCACTGACATGTTCCGTCCTCACCACGGCGACGAGGCACTTCGACGCCACCGCTCACACGTGGCCAATGCCTCGTATTTCCTGACACTTTGCACCGGCGATCGTCAGCCGGGGCTGGAGGCGACTCCCGTCGCCGCTGCCCTGCACGTCGAGATCATGGCGATCGAAAGCAGCCGGCACTGGCAACTGCGGGCCGCCGTGATCATGCCCGACCATCTGCATCTACTCGTCAGGTTGACGGGCACGATTGAAATCGCGCGCTGTGTTGCCCGTCTCAAATCCAAGACCAACGCATCTCTCCAAAGCGCCAACTTGGTACCGCTTGCGAGTCGATGAACCCGTCGAACCCGTGCTCCGCTATCTCCATCTCAACCCCTATCGCGACAACCTGATCCCCGCATCCGAAACGTGGCCGTGGTTTTGGCTGGGGGCCGAAGAAGCCGGTTGGTTCGTGCCCCTGCTTTACGACGAGAAACCGTTTCCGGAGTGGCTTAATTAAAGCGCCCATACGCGCCGAAGCGCCTGCAAGCAGGCGGCCTACATCGATCCTTGCACCCCGGCTCCGCCCAGTAGGTCGCGAGTTTGCTCGCGCTCCGGAGCCAACCGCCCACACCACACCCGAACCACGCCTGCAAGCAGGCGGCCTACCCAACTTAGTCCCCGATCAGTTCCAAAAACTCTGCTTCATCCAGCACCGGCACGCCGAGGGTTCTGGCTTTCTCCAACTTCGACCCCGCCTCCTCGCCCGCGAGCACGTAGTGGGTCTTTCGTGACACACTCCCGCTCACCTTGCCGCCGGCCGCCTCGATTTTCTCCGTGGCTTGCTCGCGCGTGAGCGTCGGCAACGTCCCCGTGAGCACCACCGTCTTGCCCGCAAGCACCGCCCCCGCCGCGGCCTCGGCCGGCGGAGTCGGCACGACACCCGCGGCCTGCAACCCGGCCACCAAGGCACGATTGGTTTCGTCACCAAACCAGGTTCGGACTGCCTCGGCCGTTTTCTCACCAAAGCCTTCGATCTGCACCAGATCGTTGAGCGACGCGGACGCCAACGCATCCAAGGACCGGAAGCGCCGCGCCAAATCCTTCGCCGACGCCGCGCCCACTTGCGGAATGCCGAGCCCGTGAATCACCCGCCATAGATCCGTCGTGCGGCGCGCGGCGATGCCATTGACGAGATTCGTCGCCCACACCTCGCCCGATTTTTTGAGCGGCAGCAGATCCTCCACCTTCAATCGAAACAGATCGGGGATCGTCTTGATGAGTCCGCGCGTAAGTAACAAATCCACGACTTCCTCGCCAAGTCCGTCGATATCCAGACTGGCCTTGGACGCGAAGTGCTCGATCTTGCGGCGCACTTTTTCGGGGCACGCGGGATTCGGGCACATCCATTTCACGCCGCCTTCCTCGCGCACGAGCGGCGTGCCGCACACCGGACACTCGCTGGGAAACACATACGCCTCACAGTGCGGCGGCCGTTTCTCGACGAGCACCTGCACGACGGCCGGAATGATTTCGCCGGCTTTCTCGACGAGCACCGCGTCGCCCACGCGCACGTCCTTGCGGGCGATCTCGTCGGCGTTGTGCAACGTGGCCCGCTTCACCGTGGTTCCGGCCAGGAGCACCGGCTCCAACTCGGCCACGGGCGTGACCGCGCCGGTACGGCCGACCTGCAAGGTGATCGCCCGGATGCGCGTCTCGGCACGGTCCGGTGCGAACTTGTAGGCGCACGCCCAACGCGGCGAAAGTTTGCGCGCGGCCTGTCCCGCGCCGCGGTAACCGACCACGACCTGTTGCGAAAACAAATCCAGCTTCACCACCGCGCCATCGGTCGCGAAGGCAAAGCCGCGGCGCAGCGCGTCGAGTTCGCCGATGGCCGCCCACACGGCATCGATGCCGCGCACCGTCCAAAACTTATCGGCCACCGGCAGACCCCAAACGCGGAGCTGCGACTGAAACGACGATTGGGAATCGAAACCCGTCGGGGCGGGTTCGCACGCGCCGAGTCCGTAAAGAACGATTTCCAGACGGCGCGTGGCAACGAGTTTGGAGTCGAGTTGCTTAAGCGTGCCGGCCGCGAGGTTGCGCGGATTGGCGTACAGCGCCTCGCCCATTTCCTCCTGCGTTTGATTGATCCGCCGAAACTCCTCGTCGCGCAAAAACACCTCACCGCGAATTTCGATCACCGCGGGAACGGGCTGCGCAAGCAGATCGTCGGCCGGCTTGAGTGAATGCGGCAGCCCGCGGATCGTGCGCACATTGGCGGTTACATCATCGCCTTCCTCGCCATCGCCGCGCGTGACGGCGCGGATGAGTTTCCCGTTCTCGAAGGTGAGGCTCACGGCGACGCCGTCGATCTTTGGCTCGATTGTGTACGCGAGGTCGTCGGTGCCGAGCGCCTTGACGAGACGCGCGTGGAATTCGCGCAGCTCGGTTTCGTCGTAGGTGTTGTCGAGCGTGGTCATCGCGACCCGGTGTTTTACGCGGACAAATCCTTCGCTGCGGTCATCGCCCACGCGCCGGGTCGGCGACTCGCCGAGAGCCAGCTCGGGGAAACGGAGTTCGAGGTCCGCCAACTCACGTTTGAGCGTGTCGTATTCGAAGTCGCTGATCTCCGGCTGCGCGTGCCGGTAATACCGCTCGTCGTGGCGGGCGAGTTCGGTGCGGAGCGTGGCGATGCGGGAGTGGGCCTCGGCGTGCGTCATGGTGCGCCGTCAGTTGTCACCGGCTTCGGTGATTTTTCAACCCGTCGCTTGCGGATAAACAACGGCGTTTCGAGCAATCGCCGATACCAAGGCCAGAGCTGGTAAAGCGTCACGGCGAGGGCGGCGCCGGCCGTATCGGCCACCCAGTCGGCGATCTCGACACTGCGGCCGGCGGTAAAACCTTGGCGAACCTCGTCGAACGCGCCGTAGGCCGACGTCAGCAGGATCGCGAGCCAGACCCGACGCCGATGATGAAACGAACGCCCCGCCAAGGTGGCGATGAGACCGAAGACGAGGGCGTGGGCGACCTTGTCGAAATTAACGATGCTCGGGGCGGCAACCTGGCTTTGGCCGGAAGCGAAAAATACGGTCACGGCCATCGCCACCGCCCACAACCAATGTCCGGCCGGTCGCCGGGCGGCCGTCAAATTCGATGGAAGGTGTTGGGAAGGCGTGGACATAAAAAAGCCTCACGGGAAGTGAGGCTAGAAAACCGGGGAAAATGGTCGGGCTGGTGAGATTCGAACTCACGACCTCTTGCACCCCATGCAAGCGCGCTACCAGGCTACGCTACAGCCCGAACTAAGGAGGGGTCAGAAAGCCGGACCCCCGCACCGGAAGCAAGCGGTTTTTTTGGGTTCACACCGCATTGCCTCCGCCCCGGGTAATCCATTCCCGTTCAACGTGGCAGTGTAACCACCTTGCCCGCACTCGGGGTCACGCTGATGTCTTGGTCGTTCCCACGAATCACCAAGCCGGTGTAATCCTCGCCTGCGACCGGTTTGAGCGAGCGAATGTATTTATCCGGTCCCTGGCCGACCAACTGCGCGTAACGCGCCTCGTTCACCCCGTTTTCGAGCATGTATTGATCGGCGGCCGCGGAGAGCTGGCGCAGGTTGTTGATGATCGCCTTCTCCTGTGACGTCGCGCGCACCTTCTGAAACGCCGGAATCGCCATCGCGGCCAGCAAACCCACCGAGACCGGATTATAGACGCCGATCATCGCCACGTCCTGCTTGAGCGAGCGATGCCAACGGGAGCGATAAAGGATGCCTTCGGGCAGGTTTACGCGCACGGCGACCAGGGGCTGCGTCGGCGCAGGCAGGCTGCCGAGGATGAAGTCCATCCCCCGCACGCTTTCCGCCGGCAAATCCGGGTTCAGCGACTTGATCCGACGCATCTGGTCAAACAGCCGGGGACTCAGATAAGTCACGCCGTTGCCCTTCTCACCCAGTTCGGCGAGGGCCGAGGTAAACGCCGGCGCCTTTGCGAGCCCATCGGTACGTGCCAGGGAAGCCCGGAGGAATTCGATGTCGGATGCGACATAGAGCGCAGTGCCTTCCACCGCCAGCACGGGTTGCAGGCCGTCGATCGGTGTCGATTCCTTAAGTGTGTAGAATTTAACCGCACCGTCTTCCGAGGCGGTGAAGAGCGGAAGTTTGGCCAGCGCGGGCCCGAGTGAAGCGCCCAGTCCGTCGACCCGGGCCAAAAACTGAAAAGCAGGCACGGTGAACGGTTGCTGTCCGGGCAACGTAACCGTGCGCTCCGGATCGGTGCGCAGCACCAACGTTGCGCGTCCCTTGAGGCTTTGAATCACACCCAGCGCCGTCACCCCGGTCCCCGACGGATTAGCCTGTAGTTGAGCCTCAAATACGCCCGCCATCGGCTCGCCGGCCACCCGCGCCACCAAGGCGCGCACCGCCGCATAGAGCGCCGCGGCATCGATGTCGGCCTCCGCATACAGATCGGCATCCGCCGGCGCGAGACGGGCGTGGGTGAACGCGGTGGCTTCTCCCCCGAGGACCGAAAGCAGCCCGCGCCGGCCGTCCGGCGTGTGGAGATAGACTCGATTGCGAAAGCCGCCGCCGTCCGAGGCCACCGAGCTCAGCCCGATCGCCCGCACATCGTTCAAACCCAGGTCCGTCAGGACTCCCTCAAAGTCCAATTTGAGGAATGGAGCCACCATCGGCTGCCGTTCTCCGACCGTGTCGGCAAGCGTGCGAAGATAAGGCGCCACCTTGAGGATATCGCCGTCGACGTCGGCGTAGCCGTAAAGCGTGCCGCCCAGTTCCAACTGGGAGTTGACCGCGGCAAAGTGACTGCTCCGCTCGACGGCGGGCACCAACGTTGCAGCGTCAAGACTGGTTTCCTTCGGTTTGCAGCCCGCAAACAAGGTCACGAGGGCAACCACACTGGTTCCGGCAAGGGTAAGTTTCATTCGGAGGCGAAACTTGCCGAGTTCCCACGTCGCCAAAAGCCGAAACAACCAATCCCCTGCAATTTCATGTTTTCACTGGTGCCCGGGGTCGGACTCGAACCGACAAGTCTTTAGAGGACGGCAGATTTTGAGTCTGCTGCGTATACCAATTTCGCCACCCGGGCGGATGTGAAACGAGCCGCCAAGCTAGGAACACCCGCGGGCTTGTAAACGGAAAACTCCACCGTTCCACTCGCCACCATGTCAGATTTTCGCGTCTTCGCCCCCGCGCCCGTCCAAGGTTCGATCTTCCTGCCAGCCGCCGAATCGCACCATCTGGTCACCGTCAATCGCGCGCGCACCGGCGACACCGTCGTCGCCTTCGACGGTCGCGGCACCGAATGGACCTGCGAACTCACCGACGCCCGCAAAGCCGGCGCCACCCTGCGCGTGACCGCCACCCATACCCGCGCCGCCCTGCCCTGCGCGATTACGCTCGCGCAGGCACTGCCCAAGGGCGGCGTGATGGACGACATCGTGCGTCACGCCACCGAGCTGGGCGCGGCTCGCATCGTGCCGCTCGAAACCGAACGCACCCAGGTTCACCTCGACGGCGGCCGCTCCGACAAAAAAATCGAGAAATGGCGCACCGCCGCGCTCGAAGCCGCCAAACAATGCGGCAATCCGTTCCTCCCCGAGATCTGTCCCGTGCAATCACTCGCGGCATTTTTGACGAGCGACGTCGTTCAATCCGCGCAACTCAAGCTGGTCGCCAGCCTTCACCCCGGCGCACGGTCGCTCCGTGCGTGCACAAGTATGTTCCGGTCGGAACACGGTTGTGCACCAAAGGAGGCCATCTGGCTGGTGGGTCCCGAGGGAGACTTTTCGCCAACCGAAATCCAAGCGGCGCAGGCGGCCGGATTTATTCCCGTGACACTCGGCCCGCTCGTGCTGCGCTGCGACACGGCGGCGACCGCCGCGCTGGCGGTGCTGAGCTACGAGACGTTAAGCGGATAAAATCCCCGGAACCAGCTCCGGGCGTTTGAAATGCAGGCTGCTGCTTGCTCCCACGTTCACCACACCATCAACCCGCCGGCAAAGGTGAGGCCGGCGCCCACGGAGCAGAAGATGATCTTGTCGCCGGCCTTGAAGATGCCTTCTTCCGCCGCCCAACCGAGCGCCATCGAAACGGACGCGCCCGAGGTGTTGCCGTATTTGGCGATGGTCACCACGAACCGTTCAAAGGGAATGCCCACGCGTTTACCCACCGCGCGCAGGATACGTTCGTTGGCTTGATGAGGAACGATCCACGCGATGTCGTCGGGCTTGAGCCCGTGGCGTTTCATCGTGTCCTCGATCTCGTTGGCAAAGGCGATGACCGCGTTCTTGAAGACCGCGCCGCCATCCATCTGAAGATAAAAATCGTGACGATCACTGCCGTCGGCATTGGGGATCGGGCGATTCGCGCCGCCACCCGGACGCTGGATCGCCTCAAAGGCCGACGCGTCGCCCGACAACGCCATGCGATGCAGCCGATGGCCACCGGGCGCATCGGTGAGGATCGCCGCTCCCGCGCCGTCACCAAAGAGGAAGGCGGTCTCGTGGTCGTTGGGGTTGGTGATGCGCGAAAGCAGCTCGGCGGTGACGACAATCAGGTTCTTCGCCGTGCCGCCGCGAATGAAGGCACGACCGACTTCGAGCGCGTAAAGCCAGCCCGAGCAGGCGGCATTGACGTCAAAAGCGAGCGCCTTCGGGCATCCGAGAAGCTTCGCCAGCGCACTCGCCATCGAGGGCACGGGCTGGTCGGGAATAATCGTCGCAAGAATAACCCCGTCGATCTGGGAGATATCCAGGCCGGCCTGCGCCAGCGCGTGCTTGACCGCGATCGACGCGAGCCGGGTGGCCGACTCGTCGGGATCGGCATAACGGCGTTCCTTGATGCCGGTGAGCTTAAGCATCTCCGCCTCGGTGCGTCCCGGGAAAGACTTTAAAATTTCACTCGTCGGACGAATGTTCTTCGGCACGGCGTAACCGACACCGGCGATGCAAACGGTCTCGATACCCGCGACGGACGACGGGCTCGAAAGCCGGGCGCTGAGCGTCGAGAGGCCGGCACCGGCCGGACGCGACGCAAGGTAATGGGTGATGTCGTCACCGGAGACGCGTCCACCGGGACCGGTGGCTTCAATGCCGGTGAGCGTTGCGGGGTCGAGGCCGGCTTCCTGCGCGAGCTTCGCGGCGCGGGGCGTCCATTGCAGGCCGGAGGACGGAGCGGCGGGTTTGACCGCGACGGGAGCGGCGGAGGCAACACGCACGGATGCGGCCGGAGCTGCGGGCGCGACCACCTTCGCGGGCGTGGCGTCTCTCACCTGAAGATTTTTCAATGAAATATCCGAGGTCTGAATACGCAGAAAAGGAGCGCCGCTCGGCAGGATGTCCCCCGCCCGGGCCTGCACCGTGTCGATGATGCCGTCGCACGGGGCCTCGAATTCGAACACCGACTTGTCGCTTTCCAACTCGGCGATCTTCTCGCCCTTCGCGATACGGGCGCCCGCGACGACCTTGATGTCGATAACTGTGAGTTCGCTGACCGTCGCTCCCATGGAAGGGATCGGCACGTCGATGAGAAAGTTTTCCATCAGGGTTGGGATTGAAGGGATGACGTTAGGAACGCGTCGCACGCGGTCAATGGCGGAGCCCGGAGGGGGAAATCAACTCCGCGCGAGTTTCCAAAACGCGAGGCACTTGACGAGGAGCGCCTCCAGTTCGTCGAGCGGCACCATGTTGGGACCGTCACTGAGCGCGTTGTCGGGATCGGGATGCGTTTCGAGGAACAACCCGTCGGCGCCCGCCGAGAGCGCGGCAAACGAAAGCGTCGGCACGAACTCGCGCTGTCCGCCGCTCTTGCCGCCCGCCGCACCGGGGAGTTGCACGCTGTGGGTGGCGTCGAGGATCGTGGGGTAACCGTTCTTCGCCATGATCGGGAAACCACGCATGTCCACGACGAGGTTGTTGTAGCCGAAGGTCGCGCCGCGCTCGCATTGCCAGATCTCGGCGGCGCCGCCGTGCTTCAACTTGCCGACCACATGAACCATGTCGTTGGGCGAAAGAAACTGGCCTTTCTTCACGTTGACCACCTTGCCGGTCGCGGCGGCCGCGAGGAGCAGATCGGTCTGGCGGCAAAGATAGGCGGGGATCTGCAAGACGTCGCACACGGCGGCGACGGGCGCGCATTGGTCGCTTTCGTGGACGTCGGTCACACAAGGCAGGCCGTAGTCTTTTTTGACGAGGGCGTGAAGGGCGAGACCGGCTTCGAGGCCGGTGCCGCGACCGCCGGCGATGGAGGTGCGGTTGGCTTTGTCGAAGGAGCCTTTGAAGACGAGATTCAGCTCGGGATAGCGTGAGCGGAGGTCGACCAGTTTTTCGGCGACGGCGCGCACAACCTTCTCGTTTTCAAGCGAGCAGGGACCGGCGAGGACGAGGAGACGCTTGGGATCGAAGAGAGGCATGGAAGTGTGATGTTAACGCAAAGACGCCAGGACGCGAGGGACGCAAGGCCCGGAGCCGGGCAAGGGACGACGATCAGCCCTTCTTCTTTGCGCCCCTGGCGCCTTTGCGACTTTGCGCTGAAGGCTTGGATGCCTTGCCGCCCTTTTTGTTTTTGAGTGCGGCGGCGATGAATGCGGCGAAGAGCGGGTGGGCCTTGTTGGGCTTCGACTGGAACTCGGGGTGGAACTGCACCGCGAGGAACCACGGGTGGTCTTTGATTTCGATGATCTCGACCAGATTGCGACGCGGATTGATACCACTGATGACCAGGCCGCCGCGCTGGAGTTGGCCTACGTAGGCGTTGTTGACTTCGAAACGATGACGGTGGCGCTCGCGGATGCTGGGGGCCTTGTAGGCTTTCGCGGCGAGCGAACCGGGCGTGAGTGCGCACTCATAGCTGCCGAGACGCATGGTCGCCCCCTTGTCGATGACACTCTTCTGCTCCTCCATCATGTTAATAACGGGATGCGGGGCGTGCGGGTCGAACTCGGTGGAATTGGCGTCTTTCAGCTTGAGGACATTGCGGCAGTATTCGATGACCGCGATCTGGAGTCCGAGGCAGAGACCGTAGTAGGGAATCTTGTTTTCGCGCGCATATTTCGCCGCGGCGATTTTGCCCTCGGTGCCGCGATCGCCGAAGCCACCGGGAACGAGAATGCCATCGAGACCCTTGAGCAGCGAAGTACCGTTTTTCTTTTCGAGATCCTCTGCGTCGATGCGGAGGATGTTGACGCGGGTGTTGTTCGCGATGCCGGCGTGGGTGATGGATTCGTAGACGGATTTGTAGGCGTCCTGAAGTTCGATGTATTTGCCGACGACGCCGATCTTCACTTCGTGGGCCGGGTTCTTTACGCGGCGCACGATCTCGTTCCACATGTTCTTGTCGGGAGCGGGATTTTTCAGACCGAAGAGATCGATCACGAGGTCGTCCATTCGCTCTTTCTGAAGCGCGAGCGGGAGTTCGTAAATGGAGTCCACGTCGCCGCACTCGATGACGGCCTTCACGGGGACATTGCAGAACATGGAAATCTTGTCGCGCAGGCCGGCCTCCAGCGGGTGATCGCAACGGCATACAAGGATGTCGGGCTGGATGCCGATCTCGCGCAGCTTGGCGACGGATTGCTGCGTGGGCTTGGTCTTCAATTCGCCGGCCGCCTTCAGGTAGGGAACCAGCGTCACGTGAATGAAAATGCAATCGGTCGGGCCCACTTCGAGGGCGAACTGACGCATGGCTTCAAGGAACGGCAGGCCCTCGATGTCGCCCGTCGTGCCGCCGATTTCGGTGATGAGCACATCGACGTCTTTGCCACCGGCGTAGATGCGCTCCTTGATTTCGTTGGTGACGTGCGGGATCACCTGGACGGTCTTGCCGAGATAAACGCCGCGGCGCTCCTTCGCGATCACGTTCTCGTAAACCTGGCCGGAACTGAGCGAGTTGAGCTTGGAGAGCTTCCCGCTGGTGAAACGCTCGTAGTGGCCGAGGTCCAGATCGGTTTCGGCGCCGTCCTCCAGGACATAAACTT
>JANJTQ010000317.1 GCA_024711005.1 Opitutaceae bacterium
GACTAGCAGCTAGCGACTGGTAGTCTTCACCCGAGCAGCTTGCCGACCATGGGGAGGACGGTGTTGGCGCGTTTTTGCCAGGTTTTAAGTTTGTCCAGGCGACCGGAGATCGTCTCGAGGTGACCGGATGCGGCGTTCTCCGGTCGTGAAAAATCGCTGACTTTGAGCGCCTTGGCTCGGGCGCCCCACTCTTCCAACTGGGGATTAAGCCGTTCGCGGAGAAATCCGCTGACCAATGCCCGCAGCTCAACAACCGGCTCAAAGAATTCGCGCCGATCCCCGGGGACCACCACGGGCTTGATCGCCCCGACCGAACGCAAGAACCGTAACCCTTGGCTGACAGAGCCCTTGCTCAAACGAAGCCGGTCCGCGATATCTTGGAACACCAGGGGTTGCGGCGTGGCGAAAAGCAGCCCGTAGATTTCCCCCAACGAACGGGGAACCCCCAATACTTGCGTCATCTGCACGAAAATCGCGATCACCTCGGCTTCGCCCTGCGATACACCGAAAACCTCAACCCCTTCCCCGACGGTGGATCCGTCGCTTCCAACCCCACCAGAAACGGTGGAAGGCAATGGAGAACGGCTGCTTGTCGAAGTGGAGGGACGGGCCATAACGGAACGCAGAGAGAAGAAAGGCAGTGCAGAATGCAATCGCCCGGTTTCACCGAGTTCAATTAAAAATGAACTCAATGAAGAGAAATTTGGGGCCAGCAGTTCGGCGAGCAGTCGGTCCGTTCCTACTCTCCCGCCCGCATTTCCACGATCCGGGCGTCGCGCACTTCAAAAACCGCGGGCAATTCCGCCGGACGTAGGAAGAACACCAAGGCCACCGGTGTGTTGTCGGCAAACCGCCAGGGCGGCCCCGCGCGTCCGAAAAAGCCCATCGTGAAATTCTCCGCACCTTCCCAGTACTGCTCCCAGTCCGACGTCACCCGCAGGCGAGGCCAGGTCTGGTAAAGGTTTCCCTGTTCCGTGCGAAAATAGACGTCCATCCGATCCCCCGCCTTGCCGGCGCGAGAAAGAAAACGTGACGGATCAGGCGCACCGGACGCGCCTTTGTGGCCCACGAGACGATCCCGTCGTTCCGTCACGTCCTCCGCACCTTCGTCCGCAACCGCCACCTTCCTCCGCTCCAAGCTCAACACCGTGCCGGGCCTGAACGTAAACCCCCTCGGCAAGGGGAGCTCAACAACGGCCGGACGCAAAGGCTCGGCCGGCAGATAATCGATGCGAAAGCGCCAGACGCCATTCGCCCGTTCGTCAACCCTCACGCCGTCCGTCACCAACCAGCGCCCGTCTCGCTGGAGTCGCGACTCGCCGGTGGCCAACGCACGCGCCTGCAATCGCTCCCGCCTCGTGCTGTCCTCCGAAAAATCAAAACCCGCCACCGGTGTGGCCTTCATCCCAAAGGTCGACGGATAAAGCGCGGTGGAGAACACGGCGGGCGCGATGCTCCGCGTCTGCGGCAAAAACCTGACCTGCACGGTTCGCCGCGTCCGGGTCTCTCCCGACACGGCGAACGTCGCGGAAAGCTCCCGCCGTTCTCCCGGCGCCAGCGTCACGATATCGTCCCACGTCGACGTGACCGGTGAGGGCTCCACGACCTCCAGCTTTCCGGTGATTTCCTCTGCGCCGAAATTGTAGAGCACGAATCGGGCGCGACCGGTGCGCACCGGCCTGGGCGTCCACTCAACCGACGCCCCCCGGAGCACGTAGCCGCCGGACGACTTGCTCTGGATCATGTCGGCCTCCGCGATCAGATCGATCACCACCGGCGACGGACCCGCCGCCGACACGCTCCAAGCGCGAGGCCGATAGGGATTCCGCTCCGCATAATTCCACAAGTAGGCAAGTGCCGGCGAGGCATACAACTCTCCGATCTGCTTCCCGATGTCCCTCATCCAGGGCTGCTCCCGTCGCGCGCCAAAGTCGGAAGGCGTGAAGGGGCGGATTCCCGATGGCTGGGAGCTGGTTTCCGGTTGCTGGTTGCTGGTCGCTGGTTGTTCGGAGCGGGGAGCCGGCGATTGGAAGCTGACGGCCGAGTTAAGCGTCAGCCCAAACTCGTTCAAGTTGGCCTCGTAATAAGGATTGAGGAGGAACGCCATCGGTCCTTCGGGGCGAAGGGAGCGCACCTGGCGCGCCACATCGGCGAACCATCGCCACTGCCGCACGCGGCCTTCGACGGTGTCGCGCGACGCGGCATCGAGCTGCCCGTAGCCGTATTCGGTGATGAATACAGGCAGCTTCCTTTTTGAGCCACCGGCTTCCGGTTGCCGGCTGCCGGTGGCTGGAGACCCGTCGCCGGAGGCCAGCTCCGCGACCGCGTCCTCAAACTGTCGATACACGCCGGTGAAATCCCCGGCGTAACCGTAGTAATGGAAATTGAAACCATCGGTGTAGCTCGCGACGCCGTTCGCCCAAAGTCGTTCGAGATAGGGTCCGGGCGGAAGGGCCAGCGGAGCCATGATGACGCGGGCTCCGGAGAGCGTGCGGACCACGCGGCCGCCGCGATGTGCACCCGGATGCATCCGATGCACGGGATGCCTAAGGTAGGGTCGGAGAGCCGGGCCGTCCGTCCGGGAACGCGGCGGGCCCGCTGGGCCCGCCCCACCCTCCTGAACTCGTGGCTTCGACGCCTCCGCATCCCGAAGAGAAAGATCCCCTGCCCCGGCCTTCAGTCCCAGGTACACGGCCTTGAGAAAGGCTGCGTAGGTCTCGGGGTTGTCGGGGCCGAAATCGATATCCGGTTCGTTGTCGATTTCCCACACATCGACCAAGTCGCCGTAGTTCGCGCCCAGCTGAAAACCGCGTTCGTAAGCCTCGCGCAAATCGAGCGGCAGGCGATGTCCGCCGCCAGCCCGGGCGCCGTGAGTCCATGATTGGGGGCCCCAGCGGAGGAAGACCGCGGTCTTGATTCCCCGCGCGCGCAACGCCTGCAAACCGGCGCGATCCGTCGCCACCGTGCGGGTATCAGTCTGTGCCGCGCGATGGCCGTCCACCAAGCCGCGCACCCGCAGCCAGGTTCCCTGATTCCCCGCCAGTCCCGCCTGGTCGAGTTGCTCCGCGTACTGGGCGGGCGGCATGACCACATCGAAACCATAGCCGGCGGCGAAAACCAAAGCCGGTGTGAGCAGGCACAACGTGCAGACGAGCAAGAGGGAGAAGCGGGACCGGCAAACCATGTCGTGCTGCTTGAGGATCGGAACAGAATGCCTACGACAGCGTATTTCGCACGGCTTCACTGAGCAGCGTGATGTCGAACGGCTTCCGAAGCACCACATGATCCGCCAACTCCGGATCGAGTCCCGGCAGTCGTTCGGTGTGGGTCACCGTCGTGAAATACGGACGAATACCCGGCTGTAACTGCTTCGCAAATCTCGCCAGTTCGATACCGCTCTCACCGTTCCGCAGCTCCACCTCGGTGAATATTCCGTCGAATGGACGCGTGCGCAGCAGCTCGTGCGTCTCGGCGATGCGCGTGCTCTTCACGATATGAAAGCGCCGGCCCAACACCATTTCGATCATGTCGTTCACCGCGGGATAATCGTCATGCAACAACAGGGTGCGACGCAGCACGTCCTCCTGCGGGCTCAACGCCTCCTTCGCCGCGGCGATCATTCCCGCCGCATCGGCGTCGCCGGCGGATACGACGCCCAGTCGCACCGCCTTGTCCGGCCAACGTGACTTCAATTCTCGCAGACGAACCAGCACCGCGGAGGCGTCCAGCTCCGGCAGAATGATGCCAAGATGAAAGGCGTCCTGCGGCCCGGCCGACTCGCCCGCACGCAACGCCTCCCGCAACGCGGGCAGCGATTGCAACACACCGCCCGCCACGTTCATCGCTTCGACCAAGACAAACGCGAGCGGCTTTCCCAGCCAGCGGCAGCGATACAGCTCGCGCTGCAAACTGTCCGTCAGGCGCGCCTGCTCCGCCCCCAGGTCGGCGAACACCAGGCCATACGCCTGCGGGCTGTTCGGCTCGACGCCGTGCGCACGGGCCTCGGCGTAGAGAAGACGGCCTCCGGCCTGCAGATGAAAGGAGGGCGTGGTGCGCCAGTCGGCGCCGAGCGCCGCCGGAGCCAGACGCTCCGCAAGCGCCGCCGGAGTCTCCGCATCGAGCCACCGGCGGGCGATGTCATTCGCGGCCAGCACGCGGCCCGCGGCGTCCAGCGCAACCATCCCGACCGGCGCCAGGTTGAGCAGGAAACCCAACACCTCCAGATTGCGTTGAGCGTCGCCATGCCGTTTCGCGTGGTCGAGCACCGCCGCCAGCACGCCCGCAAGCGAAGCCATCAGATGCAAATCCTCCGGTCCGAAGACACGCCCGGGCGACGCCACCTTCAACACGCCGTGCAGCGTCTCCTCCCCGGTGATCGGCAGCGTGAACTGACCGCTCGCGAACCCTTCCGGCGGAGGCGCATCGCCGTCCGTCAGCAGAATTTCCGCACGGTCGAAAAACGCCGCCTTCCCCAGGCTCACCTCGAGCATCTCCACGAATGGTCGAAAATCCGCGATATGGGCGAATGCTTTGGCAAGGGCGCGCAACGCCGCCGGGCCGGACAGCGTGCGCACAGTGGAAGAAACGGGGGCGGGAGCGCTCATTTCGAAAATTTAACACAGGGAAGTTGCACGAAAAAAGAGGTGCCCCGCCCCGGCTGACTGGCAACGTCAATCGAGCCTCCGTGACCGTCGACGATGCGCTTCACGATCGCAAGGCCGAGTCCCATTCCGCGGCGCTCGCCCGCTTCACCGGTCGACTTCGTCGTGACGAACGGATCGAAGATCCGCGCACGCACCGTGGCGTCGATGCCCGGCCCGTTGTCCCTGATGGTCACGAGCACCGCCCACTTCTTCTGATCCGGCATCACCAGTTGAAATGAGACCCGGATGCAGGGTTCCGTCTGGCCTTCCATCGCCTGGATGGCGTTCTGGAACAGATTAAGGAAAACTTGAACCAGCTGTCCGTAGTTCGCCAGGACGGGAGGCATGTCGGCGGAAGCCACCTCCAACTTCACCTTGGCGCGCGTGAACTCCGGCCGCGCGATGTCATACACCCCGCTGATCACCTCGGCCAGTTGCACCGGGATGAACTTCACCTGCGAGTTCTCCGCAAACGCCGCGACATGGTCGATGATCGAACCGATGCGATTCACATCGCGCTCGACCACCCCGCGAAATTCCCGGCGAAACTCGGCGTCGCCTCCCTGTTCCTCGATCAGCGAGCTGAAGGTCCGGATCGAGACCAGCGGGTTGCGCAACTCATGCGCAAGCCCCGCCGCCAGAGTGCCCAGCGAGATCAGCTTTTCCGTCTGGTTCGCCTGCCGCTCGATCTGCCGCGAACGGATGGTAAGTCCAATCTGGATACAGAGGGCCTCCAGCAGCGAAATCGCCTCGTCCGAATAAAGCTGATCCCCCATGCGCGGTCCGCAGAGCAGCACGCCGAAAAACATGTTGTCGGCGAAAATCGGCACCACGACCTCGATCCCCTGGCTCGCCTGCGAACCCGCGATCTTCCGCGCACTCTCCTCCCCGGCCGCCTCAAGTTCATAAAACACCAGCGCGCGACCATTCC
Organism: Opitutaceae bacterium; assembly: GCA_024711005.1. Taxonomy (GTDB): domain Bacteria; phylum Verrucomicrobiota; class Verrucomicrobiia; order Opitutales; family Opitutaceae; genus Rariglobus. Next base: position 5,575 of record JANJTQ010000317.1, read on the forward strand.
GCTTCACCATGATCACAACGGGATCCTTTTCCACCAAGTGAACCGGAGGCGCATCCGGGCCGACGAAACCGACGGCGGACTTCAACGGATAATCCACCGATAGTTCGTCACGGCTGTAAACCGCCACCCGGGGGACATCCAACGCCAGCGAAACCGCGCGAACCGTCTCGGTGAACATTTCGTCGATGTCCCGGATAACCGCGATACGCCGGATATGCTCGCGCAGCCCCTGGCGTTCCTCGCCGGCCAGATGCTCCTCCAACAACAGGTCCACGCGCCGCTTTATCCAAGGCAGAACCACGATCACGACCGAGGTGGCGAGAAATGCCCCGATGTAATATGCGACCTCGGCAAGCTCGGGAAACCGATCCGGCGCCGCCGCCATCAAGCTCCGGCTGACCACGGAAAAAAACAGCGCGCACGACGCCACGATCAGCACATAGACCCCTCCTTTGACCAGGAACAGGCTCATGTCCGCCAGCCGGAACCGAAGCATCGCATAGCCGACGCCGACCACATAGATCACCGCGAGTCCGTTGCCCACCGGAGGCACCGGAATGTCGAGCCATAACAAAAAATTCGTCCGGGGGGCCCCCCCCCCCCCCCGCCCCGCGGAAACAAAAAAACAACCACCCGGGGGGGGGGGGGGGGGGGGGGGGCCGGGAG
>JANJTQ010000321.1 GCA_024711005.1 Opitutaceae bacterium
CAACCAGCTACATTCTCCGCGAAAAAGACGCCGAAACCGGCGAGTGGAAGGAATCCTTTAAGGTGGGTCGCATCATGTGCCAAAAACCCATCACCCGCGAGATGGCCATCGACCTCGTCGGACCCAATAAAAAAACCAAGCTCGTCCAAGGCTTCACGTCCAAGAAAGGCCGGCCGTTCGACGCGTTCCTCGTTCGTCAAGGCGCCAAGATCGCCTGGGAATTCCCTCCGCGCGCGCCTCGCGCCGCCGCCAAAAATGCCGACGGCACACCCAAAGCCCCGCGCAAAAAGAAAGAACCGCTCGACCTCACCAAGGCCCAAAAACTCGGCGAAAGCAAAGCCCACGGCGGCGACCTCTACCTCACGCCTGAAGCTTTCGTCGTCGTCAAACCCCAGGCCGACGGCAGCCCGCGCCCGGTGTTTGAGTTGAAACGCGTGCTCTGCGGCAAAGAACTCGCCGTCGAGGACGTCGAGCGCCTGGTCGAAATGGGCAAGACCGGACTCATCGACGGTCTCCTCAGCAAACGCGGCACGACGTTCAGCGCTTACCTGACCTTGTCCAAGGACAAGAAAAAGGCCGAGTTTGAGTTCCCTCCGCGCTGACCCGTACTCGACAAAACGACGGCGGACTCCGTGCGCCGCCGCTCGTAAACTCCGTCTCTTGAAACCCGTCCGCCTTTCGCGGCGTCATCTCTCCCCGTGCCCTCCAAAGTCAAAAACTACCTCATCATCCTGCTCGCAGCCGCCACCGTCTCGTCGAGCTTGATCGCGTGGAACCAGAGCCAGCGCGTGGCCGCTCTCATGGAAGAGCGCCAAAAAACCGCCGCGACCACGGCCAAACCCAAGCCCGCCCCCGTCGCCGCGTCCTTTACCGCCAACTCCGAAGCCATCCCGGCGAAGTCCCCCGCCGAAGTCGAATCCGCGGCCTCCGAAGAAACGCCCGCCACCCCCCCGCCACGTCGCAGGAACAACCGTCCCAATTTTGGCGCCCTCATGGGCAATCCCGAGTTCGCCAAGGCCGTGAGCATCCAACAGCGCTCCGCCCTCGACGTTCGCTACGCCGCGCTTTTCAAGCAGCTCAATCTCTCGCCGGCGGAGCTTGAAAAATTCAAGGACCTGCTCGTCGAACGACAGACCGCCCGCATGGACGTGCTGACCGCCGCTCGCGAGAACGGCCTGAATCCCCGTGAGAACCGCGACGAGATCCGCAAACTCACCGAAGAGGCGCAGGCCGAGGTGGACGCCAACATCAAGGCCGCCTTGGGCGACGCCCGCTTCGATCAATATCAGAACTACGAGGCCACCCAGCCGCAGCGCAATCTGGTCGGACAACTGGACCAGCGACTCAGCTACACCAGCACCCCGCTCAACAGCACTCAGTCCGAATTTCTGGTGAACGCCCTCGCCACCAGCACTCCCGGAGCGGTGGACCAAGCCCCAGGCGGCGGCCCGGGCAATTGGGGCGGCGGTGGCCGTGTACTGGTTACAGACGAGGTCATCCAGAAGGCCCAGAGCGTGCTCACTCCCGATCAGGTTTCCGCATTGAAGCAACTCCAGTCGGAGCAGCAGGCGCAGTTGCGAATTCGCGAAATGCTGCAGTCAAACGGCGGCGACAACACCTCCGGCACGCAACGCAAGTAGCGTCACGATACAGTTGGACTGTCCGAGTCGAGGTAGCAGCCGCGGTAACGAGGCCGGGTTTTTCGCGAGCCAACGCCCCGCGTTACCTTGTCCGCCCGGCAACCTCTGCGCACTCGTTGCCAATATCCGCACGGAGAAAACCCTTGCGGCGCGATTCGCCCGACAGGTAACGTCGCCTTTCCTTAAACGGCTTTCCCTATGATCGTAACCACCGCGCAGCTCTTCAAACACGCCTACGGCAAGTACGCCGTCGGCGCCTACAACATCAACAACGCCGAGCAGGCGATGGGCCTCTTCAAAGGAGCCATCGACTCGAAGGCCCCCTTCATCATCCAGATTTCCAAGGGTGCGCGCAATTACACCGATAAGCGCATGCTCGAGGCCATCATCCGCTCCGCCGGCGAGATTTTCCCCGAGGCAATCTTCGCGGTCCATCTCGACCATGGTGACGAAGCGACCTGCTACGACTGCATCGATTCCGGCTTCTTCAGCTCCGTGATGATCGATGCCTCCCACGATCCGTTCGAAAAGAACGTCGAGATCACCAAGCGTGTTGTCGAGAAGGCTCACGCCAAGGGCATCTCCGTCGAAGCCGAACTCGGCATGCTCGGCGGGGTCGAGGAAGACATCAAGGTCGAGGACGGCCACGCCACCCTCACCAATCCGAAGGAAGCCCAGGAGTTCATCAAGCTCACCGGTTGCGACTCCCTCGCCTGCGCCATCGGCACCTCGCACGGCGCTTTCAAGTTCAAGGGCAAGCAATCCCTCCACTTCGACGTCCTCCAGAAGATCAAGGACCTCGTCCCCGGCTTCCCGCTCGTCATGCACGGCTCCTCCTCGGTCCCTCAGGACGAGGTCGCCCGCATCAACGCCGCTGGCGGCGCCATCAAGGACTCCATGGGCGTGGACGTGAATGAATACCTCCCCGCCGCCAAGCTCGGCGTCACCAAGATCAACATCGACACCGACGGCCGTCTCGTCTGGACCCGCGTTCACCGCGAGTTCTTCCGCGACAAACCCTCCGAGTTCGACTTCCGTCCCCCGGGCAAGATCTTCATCGCCGAATACGCGAAGTTTATTGCCAGCCGCAACGTCCTCCTCGGAAGCGCCGGCCAGCTCGACGATCTCCGCGCGAGCCTCGGCAAGTAATCCGTCGGCCAGTTTAATCGCCACTAAAGCGGCCTCCTTACAGGAGGCCGCTTTTTTTGCCCCATACGAACCCCTGACAGGAAACCGCGGCCCGACAGTCCGCGACGTTCATCTTTCCGTGTGTTTTTTTATACGTCCACCTTCCGAATCTGCACGTAACTTGCCGTATTCATAAAAACAGGACAAATCCACTTTGTTTGCACAAGCTTGCTCGCAATTCCATTCATGACAGGCAAAGTCGCTTTCACACGCAGCTCGATCAGCTGCTTGCCTTTACCCCGCAGATCGAACCTCCGACTTAAGGCGCCCTTGTGTTACACCATAAGTAAAAATCGATCTAATTAACTGCTTAAAAACAAGTTATCAAACAATAGGTAACGCAAAAAAAGACCGCGTTCCCGTGAAACCATATAGCCACCGAAGTGTCTTCCCGATCAACTGTTAGAGAACGGCCCCGTCCATGCCCAAGCCCATCCTCCTCGTAGAAGACAGTCCTGACGATTTGGAACTCATCCTCCGAGCCCTCGCCATGACTTGCATCGCCAACGATGTGGTGACGGTCGGCGACGGCGAACAGGCACTGGCCTACCTGCGTCGCGAGGGCACCTACGCCGGCCGTCTTCCCGGCAATCCCGCGGTCGTACTTCTCGATCTCAAGCTTCCCAAAATCGGCGGACTTGAAGTGCTCAAATCCATCAAGGCCGACCCCGACCTTAAATCGATTCCGGTCGTCATGCTTACTTCGTCCAACGGGCAGGAAGACCTCACCCGAGCCTACCAGCTCAAAGCCAACGCCTACGTCGTTAAGCCGACCGACCTCACCGAGTTTGTGCGCGCCGTGCGCGAACTCTGCCTGTTCTGGGGTGCGTTCAATGAACCACCGCCCGGGTCGCGCCGCTCACACCTGCGACCGCCGTCGGTCATCCAACCGGCCTGACACACCAACCCGAGTTCCGCAGTTCAAAAAATTCGATCGTCCCCGCTTCTCACGCCGTGGCCCGCGCGGGCCGCCGGCGTTTTTTCTGAGTTCAGGAACGGCTCTCCGGGACCTCCGCCACGCAAGGGGAACCGGATCTTCAAGTCACTTTGTATACTTCGTAGACGATTTTTCCGACGCTACACTTCGATTCCCATCCGCTCCGCACAGAACACCCGCATGTCTTCCGGCAGCGGCGCGCGGAACGTGAACGGCAATCCCGCCGGATCCAAGCCGATCTCCGCGCAATGCAACGCCTGCCGGTCCATCAATAACTTTGCCGCCAGCGCGGGGGTCCATCCGTGTTCGATGAACTCAAGGTAGTGCCGCGAATCCGGTCCGTAGATTTTGTCACCCACCACCGAGTGCCCCAACCATTGCAGGTGGGCGCGGATCTGATGCTTTCGTCCCGTCTCCAGATCGGCACGCACCAGCGAAAACCCATTCGCCGCCGTCTCTGTAGTGAAATGGGTGATACACTCCTTCGCCTCCATGTCGCCCATCCGCACCACCGCGCTTTTCACGAACACCGGGCTGTGCAGATCGACGCCGAGCGGTTGGTTCACCGTGACCGGATCACGCAGCTCGCCCCACACGATCGCCCGGTAGCGTTTCGTCACGCGCCGTTCCTGCATGGCCTTTTGCAGACGCGACGCCATCTTCGAATCCTTCGCCAGCACGATGATGCCGCTGGTCTCGCGGTCCAAACGAAACACCAGGTGCACAGTCGGCAGTTGCGTGTATTCGCGCGCCGCTCCGACAAGACTCGACCATGGTCCCGCCTTCGACGGATGGCAGACCACGTCACCGGGCTTGGAAATCACCAGCAAACGGTCGTCTTCGTGCATGATCCACGTTTTCAACTCGTCCGGATCGATCATGCGCACCGTGCCCTCGCGTGGTTCGCTCCGGCGCGGAGGCCACGCGCAGGCACGGATGGGATAATCCACAGAGGGAATTGGATCGGTCATGAGATGACAGGTAGGGCGGTACCGCTGGGACCGCCGCGTTTAATCACAGGTAGCCGCTCGTTCAACCGGCGCGCATGGCGGTCACGCCCTACACTCGGACTCCTGCTCATGTCGACACCTTGCTCAGGCGCCAACGCGCCAGGACCTTTGCGCTGATCCATGTGACCCATGGTTTCGGAAGCTTTGAGGAAACCGCCGTCATCAGCTTGTTTCGCCAACCGGTGACGACTTGCGCCCGGCCCTTCGCCAAGGCGCATAATGCCTCGTGCACGACTTCGTCCGTCGTCTGTCCGTGGGACTTCGCGACCGATCCTTGCTTCAGTCCCGCGCGTCGAAAAAACTCCGTCGAAGTCGGTCCAGGACACACCGCCAGCGTGCGCAAACCCGTCCCTCTCAACTCCTCGTTCAGCGCCAGACTCCAGTGCAAAACAAATGCCTTGGTCGCTCCATAGGTCGCGAGAAAAGGCGTCGGCTGAAACGCTGCCGTCGAAGCCACGGTGACGATCACGCCGCCGCGCGTTTTTAAGCACGGCAACAGGCGTCCGGAGAGGTCCACGACGGCGCGCACGTTGACATCCAGCATCTCCAGTTGATGCCCCAGATCGGGCTCGGGAAAGTGCCCGTAAGCACCGAAGCCGCTGTTATTGATCAACAAGACCGGCCCCTCGGGCGCCTCGTCATTTAGGATGCGTAATACCGCGTCCGCGCCGGTGCTGACGGCGTCATGGGCGGAGAGATCGCAGGGAACATGGCGCAAATTAAGCTGACTCAAATTTATGTCCGGAACGCGCCTCGAAAGATTGCAAATGAGCACCCCGGGATGCAGTGTCGCCACCAGCTTGATGAATGATTTTCCAATACCGGAAGATCCGCCCGTTACGACAACGGCCGCATACCTTGTGACTTCTTCGCGTAGCGAGGACATGGTGACGAGCAGGCTATCAATTTCAGGCTAGGTCTAACCAAAAACATACCGCAGTCATGAATAGACAAAATAATCCGCAGGAAGTGATCGTCTCAGGAATCCACCTTGAACTGACTCCGTCTCTCAAAGCCTTCGTCCAGGAAAAGGCGGAACGACTGTTCCGCCATGAGGAGCGCATCATCCGCGTTCGCGTCGAGCTTGAGTGCGACCCCAAGCAAGCGGTCGCCCATCGTTTCACCGCCAAGGGACACATTCAAATTTACGGCCCGGACATGAATGCCTCCGTCACCACCGACGAATGCCACAAGGCGGTCGCCATGCTGATCGACAAGCTCGACCGCATGATCGAGCGCCGCTCCCACATGGTGAAGGCCAAACGCCAACACGTGCGTGTGACCGACTTGGAAGCAGCTCTGCCGGACATCTGACCCGGACCTGAGTTTTTGGTAGTTATACAAACCCGCCGCTCCTAGCCCGGCGGGTTTTTTATGGCCCGGGGATGAGTCGTCGCCAACACGATCCAAGCCACAAGATGGCGCCGCCATCCCGCTACGAAAATCCCCTGCAAACCGGGCGGAAATCTTATCACTCGACCGTCAGACCGGTGTTGTCGGCCGCCAGCACACGCGCGGCACTGGTCACCCCGACCTCCCTGAAGGCCGTCTGCATGGCCTTGGCCACCGCTTCGGCCACCGGACGGGGCGCCACACACAAAACGGTCGAACCACTGCCGCTCAACCACCCCGTGTAGGCGCCCGCCAGCACACCCGCCTCGATCGCCGCGCGTCCGCCGAGGATCCGCGGCAGCCGGTAAGGCTCATGCATGAAATCGGTCACGGAATGACGCAGGCGCTCGTAATCGCCCGACACCATCGCGGCCACAACGTAGGCCGCGCTGTTGATGCTCTTCACGGCATCGAAATAAGGCAGCGTCGCCGGCAAGACCCCGCGAGACTCCTTGGTGAGCATTTCCAGATCGGGTGACGTGGCGACGAAAGCGAGTTCGGCCGGCAACTCGACGCGCACCGTGTCGACATACACGCCGGTCCCCGCGTCGCAGCGGGCCACACAGAAACCGCCGAGAATGCCGGCGGCGGCGTTGTCGGGGTGTCCCTCGATCGCCGTTGCGATGGCCACAAGTTTCTCTTTCGAAAGCGCCGCGCCGGAGAGTACGTTCAATCCCCCGAGCACGCCGCCGATGACCGTAACGCTTGAACCAAGCCCGCGCGCGGGCGGGACGTCTCCAGTTATCCGATACGAGAAACCAAAGGGAGCGATGCGCGCCGTCGTGAAGAAGGCCGTCGCGGAAGTCTCCACCATCGCCTGCGCCCGCCCATCGGCGGGCGACACCGGACGGGGCGCCCCGCCTTCTTCGCGACCGAGCGTGACGCGATTATGAATCTGCAAGGCCAGCCCCAGGGTGTCGAAACCCGCGCCGCAGTTGGACGTGCTGCCCGGCACGCGGACAGTCACGGTCGAAAGAGAAGAGCTCATGCGCGGCGGGTGGGTTTAAGGGCTTTGGTCACTTCCATCATTTCGGCTTTTTTCCGCAGATCGGCGCGTTTGTCGTGGAGCTGTTTGCCGATGCAAATGGCGACCTCCACTTTGACCATCGCCTCCTTGAAATACATGCGCAGCGGCACCAACACGCGACCGCCGACTTGCAGGGCTTGGGCGATCTTGCGGACCTGATGGCGATGAAGCAGCAGCTTGCGGGTACGCCGGGCGGCGTGGTTGTTGATGTTGCCGAACGCGTATTCGTCGATGTGCGCGTTGAACAACCACAGCTCGCCCTTTTCGAATTTTCCGAAGGCGTCACTGATCTGCGCGCGTCCGGCGCGAATCGCTTTCACCTCGGTGCCTTGAAGCACGAGGCCCGCCTCAAAACGCTCCTCCACGTGATAATCGCGCAGCGCCTTCGCGTTGCGGACCTCGGTGAACCGTTGGGGGTCTTTTTTCTTGGCGGACATGGGACGTGGGCCGGGATGATGCCTCGACGAACAGCTATAAAAAAGTCACTCCGCGCGAAGCGAGGAGTCAATTCGACGGATTTGAGACCGCCGCGATTCCCGACTTGGCACGGAATGACCCGTGGATGTGCGGGTCAAATCCCGCCACAATGGCCCTTATTTGGAGGCGGCCTCTTCGTAAGTGATCTTGCCCTCGATGATTTCGCGAAGGGCGATGTCTTCGGGAGACAGTTTTTCGAGGGATTCCACCAAGGCGCGGCTGCCACGGCGGAGCTGCTTCACGCGGCGCGAAACCACGTTGATGAGCACGTTGGCGTCAGGAATGACTTTGTGGGCTTCTTTAAGATAGTCGTCTCTCATGGTCGGCGTGGGCGATGGCGATAAAAGCCCGATAGCACAGGCCGTGCTTCGGACGGTCAAGGGTTTAATTGTCACCACGCGCTCCCCGCAAAACAGCGCGGGAATATGTCCGGATCCTTCCCCTTGCACCCGACCGCCATACCAATTTGTTACGAACGATGCTTATCGCTTGGACCACCGTGCCCACCAAGGCCATCGCCAACCAACTTGCGTCAGAGATCGTGCAGGCCCGGCTGGCGGTCTGCGTGCAAGTCGAGGGCCCGATCGAATCCCATTATATCTGGGAAGGCACTCAGGAGAAAACCGAGGAGTACCGCCTGACGTTCAAGGCGTTGCCCTCGCAGATCATCCCACTGGAGACACGGGTTCACGCCCACCATCCGTACCAGACCCCCGAGTGGGTGGTCGTCAAAGCTGAACATGTTGCAGAAAAATACTTGTCATGGGCGCGGACGACGCCTAACAACCTGACCCTTTAACGAGTCGAAACTCTCTCTTTTCAACATCATGTCCCAGCACAAAAGTCTCCAAGGCGCCAGCGGTCTCGTCATCAAGCGCAATGTCCTGAAGCGCTTCGAGCGCGTCGCCATCCTCAAGAAACGCGGTCAGTGGACCGAAGGCGAGCGCGTCTCCGGTCTCCGCAAGACCAAGCCCGACGTCTGATTCCATCCTCGTTCGCTTTTAAAAAACAGGCAGTCCTCCGTGGCTGCCTGTTTTTTTGTGCTCGGGCCAGAATCGCTTATCCCATCTCTTCGTCTGCCACATGATTGACCTGATCAAGAAGCTCCTCGATTTCATTCTCCATATTGACAGCCATCTCGCCGAGATCATCCGCGACTATGGCGTCTGGACCTATGGGGTGCTCTTCCTGATCATTTTTGCCGAGACCGGCCTCGTGGTCATGCCTCTCCTTCCCGGGGATTCCCTTCTTTTCGCGGCTGGTGCGCTCAGCGCCCTGCCCGCTTCCGGGTTGAGCGTGCACGTGATGGCTTTCCTACTCTTCATCGCCGCAGTGCTGGGTGATTCGCTCAATTATTGGATCGGCAGCAAAATCGGTCCGGCGGTGTTCTGTCGCGAGGACTCCTTCTGGCTCCGGAAAAAGCATCTGGATCGGGCGCATGCCTTTTTCGAGAAATACGGCGGTCGCGCCATCATCCTCGCTCGCTTCGTGCCCATCGTGCGCACCTTCGTCCCGTTTGTGGCGGGCGTCGGCACCATGACCTATCGCCACTTCCTCACCTACAATATCGTGGGCGGTTTCATCTGGATCTATGCCTTCACCTATCTGGGTTATTTCTTCGGCAACCTGCCGGTGGTGAAGGATAATTTCGGGCTGGTGATCATGGCTATTATCGTGGTGTCGGTCATCCCGATCGTGATCGAAGCCGTGCGAGGCTGGATCGTCACGCGCAAGCTTACCGGCTCTGCAGACTGAAGCGGTTGAGGCCCGACTTCCGACACGCGTCCATCACAAACGTCAGCGTTTTGAGCGGAGTGGTTTCGTCGGCACGAATCAGTACGGCAGTCTCCTTGTCGAGGTCCCGCACCTGACGTAACAGTTCGACCAATTGGGCCTCGGTGGCGGCCTTGCCGTTGAAAGAGAGTATGCCGTCCGCGGCTATGCCGATCGTCACCGAACCCTTGAACTCGTTCTGGCCGGCGGTCTCCACCTTGGGCAGCGTGATGTTCAGCGTCGCCGCCGACCGAAACTGCATCGTCACAAACGAAAAGAAAACGAGGATCACGAGCACATCAATGAGCGGCACGAGGTTCAGCTCGGGACGTTTGCGGCGGCGACGTTGGAGCGTGCTCATGCGTTTTTCGGCCCGCGAAACACGGGAAGTTCAAAATCCAGTTTCAAGTCCACGCCGGGCACCTTTGCCCTCGCCTCGAAGCGCCACGCGACGCCGTTTTCAGGCGTCTCCAAAACGGTTTCCTCGGCATCGTCCGGCAGGCGGCACCGGAACACGACTTCCTGCCAGGGCGCGAGCGGGCCGGGCTGCTCCTGTTCGTGCGACCAGAGTGTCGTCCTGGTCGTTCGACGCTGTTTGCCGCTGCCGGTGGTCACGCTGCGTTCGGAAAGGAGCGCGAGCTTGAGCACCGCGCCGAGCGGCAACGTCTGCGGCAGATACAGCCGCGCCTCGACGGGCGCTCCGGGACGCAACGGCAACGAACCGAGTTCGAGTCGAGCGCCGCGGTATTTGCGCGCATGAATGATCACCCGCACGCAGACGGCGGACGCAACCGCGACCAGCGCCAGCGCGCCGGACAGCAGCCATTTGAACGCGCCCTCCGCCGCCCACGCGGTGCGCACCGCCGACCAGAGCGGCCAGGTCGAGACGTTGATCCAGATCAACACCACGACGGCGGTGATCATGTAGCCGCCAAGACGCGCCTCCAGCACCGGGCTCTGCCACGCCTCGCGCCACATCCAGGGTTGTCCGGGATGCATGGCCTTGAGCCGTCGCTCGCGTCTACCAGATGAATAACTGAACACTCCGCCCGCCAGTATCGACAGACCGACACCGCCGAAAACAACGCCGAAAACCGCGCGGAACAGAGCCATCTCCGGACGCCATTCCGCGTTGAGCACGGCCTGCACGGGGTCGTCGGGATTGACGCGGCAGTCGAGCGTGCGGCCCGACCTAAGCGCGGACTTCATTTCGCGATGCAACCGCTGCTGGAAGTGCCCAACGTTGTCGGAGCCATCGGAAAGACTCACGCGTTCGCTTTGATAAGTCCGCCCGTCATAAACGTAGGAGAACGTGCCGACGGCCTTGTAAGTCGTGCCGCCTTTTGAGGTGCTGCCGCGCTCGAGTTCGGCGGTTTCGATGACGGCCGGCACGACGGTCCAAGTGGAGAGAATGGTCCGGCTTTCGATGAGGTCGCGCCACATCCACGCGGTCATGAAGACACCGACCGCCGCGAAGGGCAGACCAAACAGCGTCAGGCAGCCCGACCCCATGGTGGATTTTCCCGAGGTGCTCACGACTGTTTCAGGCGACAGGTTTGCGGGCGAGGATGCGTTCGAGGAGCACGTCGAGTTGCGCCGCATATTTGTCCACGCGGCGTTGCAAAACCCCTCCGCCGACGAGCGCCGGCACCGCGATAAGCAGGCCGATCACGGTGGCCGACAATGCGAGCGAAACACCGCTGGTGAACTTCACCGGATCGGGCAGCCCGCCCTCGACCGTGAGACTGGAGAACACACGGATCAGCGCCCAAACCGTACCGGTAAGACCGATCAATGGCGCGCCGGCATAGATCACGTCGAGGTACGGAATACCACGTTCCATGCGCACCAGTTCAAGACGGGCGAACGCCTTCACGGCATCGGGATCGCCCGGGTGTTGCTCGGAGAAGGCGACGATGCGCGACAGCACGGAATGTTCGCCTCCGCTGATCGGACGACCGGCGACCACGGCGTCAACAAGGTCGTCTGGAAGAATGGCGGAGCGGCGCAACGCGTAGCTGCGTTCGACCAGGATGAAAACCAGCACGAGCGAACACAGCGCGAGCGGATAAATAAGGAGGTCGGCCCCCCGGAAGATGTCGATGGCGGCGAAAAACATGGAAGGTGGTGCGGGTTGCGACCGCGCGCTCCGGCGTTTGTCACAAAAAAAACCGGCAGGCCTACGAAGACCCGCCGGTTGAAAAGGCGCAAGCTTGGTGCTGATGGTGGAACGTGTTGTTCAGGAGACAACACGTTCCGCGCCGATGGCCTCAAGCGGCCATGTAAGGCAGACTGGCCGCGGTCTTCCTTACCTCCGGGAGACCGTCGATGAGTTCGCCGATGGCATCCCAGCGCCCGTTGACGAGGGCATCGCGAGCGGACTCGCGCTGGGCGATCTTGACGGACTGACCAGCGAAACGGACTTCCAACTTTTCCAGGTCGATGACGACCTCGGTCTGCGGGTTGGCTTCCACGGCGGCGGCGATCCTGGCGATATCTTCGCGGGAAGCAGTCACGCAAGGCATGCCGAGCGTTGTGCTGTTGCCGAAGAATATCTCGGCGAAGTTTTCAGCGATGATGGCCTTGAAACCATATTTGGCGATGGCCTGCGGCGCGTGCTCACGGGAGGAGCCACAGCCAAAGTTGGCGCCGGACAGAAGAATGGTCGCGCCTTTGAAACGAGGATCGTTCAACGGATGGTTGGTATCCTTCCCGGTGGTGGTGTCCTTGCGAACGTCATAAAAGAGAAATTCGCCGAGGCCGTCGAAAGTGACGCACTTCATGAAGCGCGCCGGGATGATGCGGTCGGTGTCGATATCGTTGCCGGGAACGTTGACGGCGCGGCCGGTGACGGAGGTGATTTTTGCGAGAGCCATTTTAGAAAGGATTTTTTTAGCCCACGGAACACACGGAATACACGGAAGAATCAGACTTCGTTTTCCGTGTATTCCGTGCGTTCCGTGGGCAACAAGGTTGGAGATTAGTTATTCGCGACGTGGAAGACTTCGCGGGCGTCGGAGACCTCGCCGGTGACGGCTGCGGCGGCGACCATGACCGGACTCATCAGAATCGTGCGACCCGTGGTGGAGCCTTGGCGTCCCTTGAAATTACGGTTGGAGGACGACGCGCAGAGCTGGTCACCGATGAGCTTGTCGGGATTCATCGCGAGGCACATCGAGCAACCGGCCGCACGCCACTCGAAACCCGCCTCGGTTAGAACCTTGTCGAGACCGAGTTTTTCGCACTGGAGCGCGACGATCTGCGAACCCGGGACGGCGATGGCCTTGATGCCCGGGGCGACCTTGCGGCCCTTGATGTATTTGGCGACTTCCTGGAAGTCGGAGAGGCGTCCGTTGGTGCAGGAACCGAGGAATGCGACGTTGATCTTGGTGCCCTTGATGGGAGCGCCGGCGGGGAGCTTCATGTATTCGAGCGCCTCGATGATGCCGGCCTTGTCGTCGGCGGACGTGGCGGTCTCCGGGCTGGGGATGTTCTCGGTGATCGAGATGCCCTGACCGGGGTTGATGCCCCAAGTGACAGTCGGCGCGATGTCGGCGGCGTCGATCTTAACGACGTCGTCGTAAGCGGCGCCGGGATCGGAAGCGAAGGACTTCCAACGTTCGACGGCGGCATCCCATTCCGCTCCTTTCGGAGAATAAGGACGCCCCTTCAGATAGGCGAAGGTCGTCTCGTCGGGATTGACGTAACCGACACGCGCCCCGCCCTCGATGGACATGTTGCACACGGTCATGCGCTCTTCCATCGTGAAGTTGTCGAAGGTCGAACCGGCGTACTCGTACGCAAAGCCGGTGCCGCCGTTCACGCCGAGCATGCGGATGATATGAAGAATCACGTCCTTGGCATAGACGCCGGCGCGCAGCTTTCCATTGACCTCGATGCGGCGGACCTTGAGCGCGCCGAGGGCCATCGTCTGCGTGGCGAGTACGTCACGCACCTGGCTGGTGCCGATGCCGAACGCGATCGCGCCGAAGGCTCCGTGCGTGGAGGTGTGAGAGTCGCCGCAGGCGATGGTGGTGCCAGGCTGGGTGATACCCTGCTCGGGTCCGACGATGTGAACGATGCCCTGCTTGCCGGAAGCGCGGTCGAAGAAGGTGACACCGTAGTCGGCGCAGTTTTTGCGCAGCTCGTCCATCATCGCCTGGGCGAGGGGATCGGCATACGGCTCGGCGAATTGGTCCGTGGGCACGATGTGGTCCACGGTCGCAAACGTGCGGTGCGGAAACGCGACCTTCAGGCCAAGGTCGCGCAACATGCCGAAGGCTTGGGGCGAGGTCACCTCATGGATGAGGTGCGTGCCGATGAGCAGCTGGGTCTGGCCGTTGGCCAGCTTGCGGACGGAGTGTGCGTCCCAGACTTTTTGAAAGAGTGATTTAGCCATGTTCAGGTAGGTCGATAGTTTCAGGAGAAGACTCCCGTGGTCGGAAACAAGAGGTCCATCCTACCAGATTCTTGCATACCTGAGAAATACTTGTTCAGTCACCAGTGATGCCTCGTGAGTATCAGTTCGATTATGAGTTGCGCCACCTCGTCTATTTCAGGGAAGTCGCCCGACAACTGCATTTTCGCAAGGCGGCAGAAGCCCTGTCGATCGCGCAGCCTGCGCTCAGCCGGCAGATCGCGCAGCTTGAGACCGCGTTGGGCACGGCGCTTTTTGTACGTTCCCGTCGCAAGGTCGAACTCACTCCGGCCGGCCGGGCGTTGGCCGAGCGGGTGGAGCCGGTGTTGCGGGCGCTGACCCGGATTCCGACGGAGTTACAGGCGCTCGCCGAAGGAGGGAGCGGACACATCAAGGTGGGGTTCACCGGACTGGCGATGGCCACGGTGCTGCCGGCAATCCTGCGGGAGTTTCATCGGAAGTTCCCGGGGATCCGGCTTGAGCTTAACGAGTCACCCACTTCGGCGCAGTTAACGGCACTACAAAGCGGCGAGTCGGCGTGCGGTTTTTTCCATCCCGAAGCGATGGCTACACCCGGCTTGAAAACCAAGCTGCTGCTTCGCGAGAAAAACGGAGTGCTGCTTCCGTCCGACCACGGGTTGGCAGCGAAACCCGCGCTCCAGCTTCGCGATCTTGCGGCGACGCCCTTTGTGCTGTTTCCGCGGTCCTACAATCCCGGTTTTTACGACCGCATTCTGGCGGCGTTCGCACGTGCCGGCGTGGCACCGCACATCGCGGAAGAAGTGTGGCCCCGCGCCAACGGCGTCGGCTTTGTGCGCGCGGGCATCGGGGCCACGTTCATGTGCCCATCCGAAGCGAAGCAACTCCCGCCCGAAGTGATTTTTCGTCCACTCGAAGGACCCGCGCCGGAAAGCCGCCTGGTTATTGGATGGAAGGCTACGACCAGCCCCGATCCCGCACTGGCCGCGTTCCTGTCGGTCGCGGCCGGAGCGCCCACCGGTGACGGATGATCATTTCGCCTTGGCGGCGAGTTCGTCCAACTCCCGATCAAACTGGCTGCCCGGTTCGGGTTTAAGCACCGTGCGAGTCTGCGCGATCACGTTCAAGGCTTCGCCACGTCGATTCGCCTCGATCATCTGCTTCACCAAGGGCCTCGTGACGCGATCATAAAAATCGATGCCGGCACCTCGTCCGTATTGCTGCAACAGTTTCCGATAGACGCGCACCTGTTCGGCAGGCACGGCTCCGGCCATGATCGTAGCCGCGTGATCGACGCCCATATCGCTACGCCCTCCGTTTTGCCCACGTCGTACCAGCGAGCGTTCCTCAAACTCGGCGGCACTCGTCTCTCCTCTCGCACGCATGCTTGCCGCCATCTCGCGAACGAAACGGGCATTCAAATCCGGATAACGCTGCATCGCCTGTGCCGCCTCGCGTAGCAGCCCCTCGCGCGTGCGGGCCGGCAACTCGTCGCTGGCTGCCAGCAACAACTCCCAAGCCTCCACGTTGCGCCGCTCATAATTGACGGCCTTGCGCGCGGCGGCGGCCGCGGCCGGCTTTTGATTCATGCGCCATAACAACTCCGCAAAAAACTGATGCTGCCTCGACTGCCGGTAAGGCGGCAGGCGTCGGAAACCCTCGCTCAGAAAACTCAATTCGTGGTCAGACATCAAAGCCCAGGTCTGCGGATCAAAGGCCACCCCGGTGACATACCGCTGCTCTTCGTAGCGGCCTGCATCGAGCACCCACTTTTTCCCGGTGCCCAGATAGCCGAACCATGCGTGCCGCCCATCCCGCCCCGCACCCGAAAACAACAAGGTGGGCACGCCCCTTGCCTTGCCGGCCTGCGTGGCAAAGTACCCTTGGTCGACACAGATCCCTCCTTCGCTGTAGATCTCCGGCAGATCGTATCGCGTGCCCGGCCAGACGTATTGCTGCTCCTCTACGCGATCGCTCCGGTAGCGCACGGCTTCGTAACTTTTGACCAGATTCGCGAGCGGGAACTTCACCGAACGCTGCACCCAGACGAGCTCGGGAAACGCCGCGGCAATGTCCACCACGAACTTCAATTCGGAGGCCGGCAGGGTTCCGAGCTTGTGGAGCGTTCGCCCACCTTGATCGGAATCCACGAGAAAGCCGAAAGCGTCCAACGGAGAATGCAGCCTGCGCGGCAATACGTTGGCGGTTACCTGCCAATGAGGCCATTGGGTGGGTGGCGGCGAGTCATAAACCAGCGAAATGGCGAGCGCGAGTTGGGTGTATGAGTTGAAGCGCCGAACGTCTTTCTCGCGCAGCGCCTGCAAAATCGCGATCATCCGTGGCGCACAGTCGTAGGGAGTGATCAGATCAAAAAAGGTTTCGGAAAACTCCCGATCCCCCAAAAACCACATCCCGGACTCGGCCGTCAACAGACGTGCGATCGGCTCATTCGGCAGCGCGAGAATTTCGGCTTGGTTGATATTCGCATTGAGTGCACCCGCCTTGCTCAGGGTTTCGAGCCACTGGCGTCCGGCAGTCGCTTGGGATTTCCCGAGCAAGTCACACCAGCGAGCCACCAAGTACCAAGCCGAAGCCGCGTCCTCCTGGCGCAGTTCATAGGCGCGGATGGAGCCGGCAAACAGCCGCACCGACACCGCGGCCCAGCCATCGGATTCCGCCGCGGACTGCACCGTTTTGATCCGTTCTGCCGTAGGCGCGCGAGTGAACCAGTCGTCGGGCAGAAGGACCGCGGGATCAGCCATCGCCGGCGTAACGAACGCCAACACTCCCAGTGTCCAGAGCAGTCGTGAACGCAATGCAGCCATGGTCCAAGCGTGGTGCCACTCCCCCTCCGACAACGAGCCAAAAAGAAGCGTAGGCCCGGTGCGCCGAACAAGCTACTTTCGGAACGATTAACGCTCGTCAAAAAAAAGCCCCGCAAACCTTTCGGCCAGCGGGGCGTGGTCTGTGAACGGGACGAACCTTTTACGCGCTCAGGAGGCGACGTTGGTATCCGGCGAAGGCTCGGTCGGGATCTTTTGCTTGAACTCGAGCTGGTCGCCTTTGCGAACCACGAGGACGGTTTCGCCGTCCTTCACATCGCCGCGCAGGATGGCTTCGGCCAACGGATCTTCGAGGTAGTGCTCGACCGCCCGGCGCAACGGACGCGCGCCGTACTTCTCGTCGTAGCCCTTGTCGATGAGCAACAACTTGGCCTCGTCGGTGAACTCGATCTCGATCTTGCGCTCGCTGAGGCGCTTGGCGAACTTCACCACCTCGAGATCCACGATCTTGACGAGATCGGTCTTTTCCAAGGGACGGAAGAAGACGATGTCGGAGATACGGTTCAGGAACTCGGGCTTGAAGATACGCTTGGCCTCCTCGAGCACCTTCTCGCGCATTTTCTCGTTGTCGCTGAAGCTCGTCGCGGCGGCCGCAAAGCCCATCGAAGTCTGACGCTGCAGAAGCTGCGCACCGACGTTCGAAGTCATGATGATGATCGTATTCCGGAAATCGACCACGCGACCGAGCGAGTCGGTGAGACGACCGTCCTCCAGGATTTGAAGCAAAATCTGCAACACGTCCGGATGCGCCTTCTCGATCTCGTCGAAAAGAATCACCGCGTAAGGTTTGCGGCGCACGGCTTCGGTGAGCTGCCCCCCCTCGTCGTAACCGACGTAACCGGGAGGCGAACCAACCATGCGCGACACGGCGAATTTTTCCATGTATTCGCTCATGTCGATCTGGATAAGCGCCTCCTGATTACCGAACATCTGGACGGCGAGCTGCTTGGCTGTCTCGGTCTTGCCGACGCCGGTCGGACCGACGAAAAGGAACGATCCGATCGGACGGCGCGGGTCCTTGAGGTCGGCCCGTGAACGGCGAAGGGCGCGGGCGATGGCGCTTGCGGCGATATCCTGGCCGATGACGGCCTTCTGAATCTCGCTTTCCAAGCCAAGGAGTTTTTCGCTCTCCTTCTTTTCCATGCGGGAGAGGGGAATGCCGGTCCAGTCGGCGACGACCTGCATCATTAGGTCCTCGTCGATGGTGATGCGCTGTTCCTCGCGAGCTTTCTTCCAAGCCTCGGTGGCCTGCTCCTGTTTGGTGCGGAGCTGCTTCTCGGTGTCTCGATATTTGGCGGCCTCTTCGAAGTGTTGCTTGGCGATGGCCTCTTCCTTTTGCGCGCACACCTGCTCGATTTCCTTTGAGAGGTCTTCGATGTTGGTCGGTCGGCTGAGCGAAGAGATACGAGCGCGTGAACCGGCCTCGTCCATCACGTCGATGGCCTTGTCGGGCAAGAAGCGACCGGTGATGTAGCGATCGGAGAGCTTCGTCGCGATTTCCAAGGATTTGTCGGTGAAGACGGCCTTGTGATGGTCCTCATACTTGGGACGAATGCCCTTCAGGATGGTGATCGTGTCTTCAACCGACGGCGGCTCGACCTTCACGGATTGGAAGCGGCGGTCGAGGGCGGAGTCCTTTTCGATATACTTACGATATTCGTTAAGGGTGGTCGCACCGATGCATTGAAGCTCACCGCGGCTGAGCGCGGGCTTGAAGATATTCGAGGCATCCATCGCGCCTTCGGCGGCACCCGCGCCGACGATGGTGTGCATCTCGTCGATGAAGATGATGACGTTCTTGGCGCGCTTGATCTCATCCATCACGGCTTTGATGCGCTCCTCGAACTGGCCGCGGTATTTGGTGCCGGCAACCATGAGGGCGAGGTCGAGGGTGATGACCTTTTTGTCCAAAAGGATCTCAGGAACGATGCCGCTGGCAATTTCCTGGGCAAGACCCTCGGCGATGGCGGTTTTGCCAACGCCCGCCTCGCCGATGAGGACCGGGTTGTTCTTGGTACGACGGCAGAGAATCTGCACAACGCGGCGGATCTCGCTCTTGCGGCCAACGACAGGATCGAGTTCGCCTTTCCGAGCCAGCTCGGTGAGGTCACGACCAAAGGCTTTGAGCGCAGGCGTCTTGACCTCCTTTTTGCCGCCTTCTTCGGCACCGGCTCCGCTCCGCTGGGGAGTGCCGGCGGATGCCTCCTCGCCGCCACCGACACCACCTTCTCCCCCGGAGAACTGAGGATCGAGCTCGCGGAGAATCTCGTTACGCGTGCGTTCGATGTCGATGTCGAGGGACTTGAGCACCCGTGCGGCTACGCCTTCGCCTTCGCGGAGCAGTCCGAGCAGAATGTGTTCAGTGCCTACATAGGAATGGTTGAGCGCCTTGGCCTCCTTGCCGGCGAGGGCTAGGACCTTTTTGACACGCGGTGTGTAAGGGATGCTTCCCTGCGTCTTGGTTTCCTGACCGGTGCCGACCTGCTTTTCGACGGCGTTCCGGACGGTCTCAAGATCGAGCCCCATCTTTTGGAGAACGCTCACGGCCACGCCTTGGCCGAGTTTGATCAAACCCAGGAGAATGTGCTCGGTGCCGACGTAGTTGTGATGGAAGCGGTCGGCCTCCTTGCGAGCCAGTGCCAGGACTTGCTGGGCACGAGGCGTAAAATTGTTCATCGGTTCCATAGGCGTGGGTAATTATGGGTTAGTTCTCACCGTTGATCGTGAAATTGGGTTTTGCAAATGTGGCAAATTCCGCCCGCAGCCGCTCTGCTCGGAGAATGTCGCGCTTATTCGATTCAAGGTCGTGCTTGGCGGTGCTCTGGATGTGCCCCGGCTGCGCCTCGATAAAAAGGCGGTCGACGACTGCACGGGTCTCTTCCGGAAAGACCAGCAAGTCGATTCCAAGGCGCAACAACGAAAGCAGGTTCATCGCCTCGGTGGACGTGAGCTGATGGCTGTTTTGCAGGATGCCATAGGCACGACCGATCTTGTCGAAAAGCTTGGTCGCGTCGGTCTCCAGCAATTTGGCCCGGGCATTGAGTTCATGTTCGACAATGGATTCCAACACGCTGCCGAGACGCTTGATGATAGCCTCCTCGGATTCGCCGAGCGTCGTCTGGTTGGATATCTGAAAAATGCTTCCGCTCGCGTCGGAGCCCTCGCCGAAAAGACCGCGAACAACCATGCCGAGTTGGTTCACTGCACGAACAACCTTCTCCATCTGCCCGGCGATCACCAAGGCCGGCAAATGCATCATGGCCGAAGCGCGAAGACCCGTGCCGAGGTTGGTCGGACAGGCGGTGAGATAGCCCAGCCGCGGGGAAAACGCATAATCCAACCGGCCCTCCAATTCGGAATCGAGGGCATTGATCACACTCCACGCCTTCTTTAATTGAAAGCCGGCGCGCAGAACTTGAATGCGCAGATGATCCTCCTCGTTGATCATCACGGACACGGTCTGGTCTTTGTTGATGACCACTCCCGCACCCGCGGGCGAACCGCTCAATTCGCGAGAGATCAAGTGACGCTCCACCAGCATCTGCTTTTCGAGTTCGCTGAGGTCGGAAACCGCGGCATCGGCGCTGCGCTTCATCGGTGCGGTTGCCAGCAAGGCCTCGCGACAGAGGGTGAGCACCTCGGTGCGCTGCGCTTCGCGAGCCCAGCCGGGAAACGATCTTCCCGCGAGATTACGGGCCAGCCGCACGCGCGTCATCAGCACGATCGCAGACTTGCTGCTCGCGTTGTCGGTGAGTTCCGACGGGGTGGACAGGAGTGAGGCGATTGTCATGGGGTTAACGTGCGGCCTTCGGTTGCTCGAAGCTTTGTTTGAGCTGGTTGATTTCATCCCGATAGCGAGCGGCATCTTCATAGCGTTCCGCTTTCACGGCGTCATCAAGGCTCGACTCAAGCTCGCCGAGGCGGTCGTGGAGGGACTTCCGCTCAAGGGCCTTCTCCGGAATCTTACCGGCATGCGCGGTGCCCTTGTGCATATTGTCGAGCATCGGGTCGATCAGGCTCGAAAAGGTCTCGTAGCATTGCGGACAGCCGAAGCGCCCCTGCTTTTTGAAATCACTCTGGGTGAAACCGCATTGCTCGCACCGGACGGCCGAGGCCGGCATTTCAGGATTGAGCGACGCCTTGAGCAGCAGATCCGCCAGCGAGAAGCCGCTGGGGTCCGTCACGCCCTTGGCTTGGGCACAGGCTTCGCACAAGTCCACTTTGTGCACCTTGTTATTCACGATTTGCGTGAGGTGCACGGTGGCGGGGTTGGTGCAAAGATCACATTTGAGAGGGCTTGCCATGGGATTAAATTAACACGTCAGACGGAAACTTCGACTCCATGCACGAGAATTCGGGCGGGATTCGGATAAATTCCTCCATGCACCGACCATGCCAACCGTCGGGCGGGTGACAAGGCAAGGCATCGCGGAACGAACGTAAACGGCACCGGGCGGGACATGGGACGCGGAGGCGCACCCCAAGCGGGGGAACGCGCGAAATTGTCCCGTTCCGCACGCCCGGTCGTACCGTCCGAGAACGGGTCAGAGGCGGGTGCCTTCGACCAACACTTTACGGCGGAAGGCCTCCAATACGCGTTGTGTCACCAAACCGGGCTTGGCCTCGCCAATTTCGCGACCGTCCAACTTGACGACCGGAATGACTTCGGCGGCCGTACCGGTCAGGAAACATTCGTCCGCGTTCCAGATGTCGTACCGAGTAAGGTCGACCTCCTTGAGCGGAATTCCGAGTTCGGCGGCGATATCGATGATGGCCGAGCGGGTGATGCCCTTGAGCGCGCCTTGCGAGGCCGCCGGGGTGAAGAGGGTGCCCTTATGCACGATGAAGATGTTATCCCCGGTGCATTCCGCCACATAGCCTTGATCGTTGAGCATGATCGCCTCAAGCGCCCCTGCCTGACGGGCCTCGATCTTGGCCATGATGTTATTGAGGTAGTTGAGCGACTTGACGGCGGGCGGAAGAGCGGCCGAATTGATACGACGGGTGGCCACCGTAACGATCGAAAGCCCGGTGGTGTAGTGTTCCGCGGGATACAACGCGATCTTGCTGGCAATGATGAAAATCGAGGGTTTGGGGCAAAGCCAGGGAGAGAGCCCCAAGTCGCCCACCCCGCGGGTGACCACAAGGCGGATGTAGCCGTCGGTCAGGCCGTTTTGGCGACAGGTTTCAAGAGTAGCGTCGGAGATTTCCTTGCGCGACCAAGGCATCTTCAGAAGGAGGGCCTTGGCGGAGTACTCGAGCCGCTCCAAGTGCTCTTCGAGACGGAAAACGTTGCCTTGGTAGAGACGAATCCCTTCGAAAACGCCGTCGCCGTAAAGCAAGCCATGATCAAACACGGAGATCTTGGCTTCGGATTCATCGACGAACTTCCCATCCAGGTAAATTTTCATTCCCTGACAGCGTAGGAAAGTGTGACGGATTTTGTCCAGCTTCCCGGGGACTTTCTTCTTGAGTTTGGTGAACTCAGGGAGAAAGTGTTTGTCATACCTCGGCACCGTCCATTGTCCCCTCTTTTCCCCATGATTAAACCCATCCGTCGTTCCAACGCAGGCTTCACTCTGATCGAGCTTTTGACCGTCATCGCGATCATCGGTATTCTTGCAGCCATCATCATTCCCACCGTCGGCAATGTACAAAAGCGCGCCCAGCGCACCGTTGACGGTAACAATCTACGTCAGATCGGTCAGTCCGCTCTGATTTACGCTCAAGACAACAAAGACCGCCTTCCAAGCATCAGCTTGAGCAGCGCTCAAGCAACTTTTGGACGCACCGTTGGAACGGCAAACACCACCAATGTTCATCTGTTTGCCGCAGCTTTGGCAGTCGGAGCCAATTTAAATAACGCCCCCATGTGGGTTTCAAAAATCGATGAAGGTCTTCCCGATGGTAACGATGCCCCCAACGCATCTCTATCCACCGTTGTTAATGGCAACAAAGATGCCTTCACCGAAGGTTTCGTGGCATCGTATCCCGCTTATGCAGTAGTTGGAGGGCTTTCAGCTTCTGATCCCGCCACCACTCCCGTCGCGTTTACCCGTGGGTTGAACACCAACGGCTCTTGGGATGACACCGCCGGTGTCTATAAGAAGGAGGGCGGGTTCATCTACTTCCTTGGTGGAAACGTCTCATTTTTCAAAAATCTCGGAACATCGGATGGTGCATCTGGTGACGGAGAACTTGTTGGAACCAATGGTAATAAAACCATCAACATTCTTAATACGATCAAGCCTTCACGCCGCGTGTACGCAAAAGGCAACATGGGCAACACTGCAGGTGAGACCGGCATCGCCGGCATCGGACAGTAATTCTTAGATAATAAACCTAGGCGAAAAACCCAGCCATCACGGCTGGGTTTTTTTATTCTCCATTAGAAGGTTGGTTGAGCTAACCTCAAAACATCTTCTTCTTGCGCCATTAAAATGAGCACCGCTCCCACCGCTTCTCCCACCTTCATCATCGGCCACAAAAACCCCGACGCCGACGCCATCTGTTCGGCGATTGCTTATGCGTCCCTCAAAGAGGCCAAGGGCGAAGTCGGCTACGTCCCGGCCCGATGTGGTAATTCAAACGCCCGGATCGACACCATCCTCACCCGCTTCCACCAACCCTTGCCGGTCTACCTAAGCGATGTCACCCCACGCGTACGCGATGTCATGGTGCGAGATGTCGTGTCCGTCTGCGAATCCGCCACGTGCGCCGAAGCACTCGAACTCATCGATCAGCATGATGTGCGTATCCTTCCCGTGGTCACGAACGACCATCGCGTCATCGGGTCGGTGTCCATCTTTCAACTCGGCAGCTTTTTCGTCCCGCATATGCGCGAGCCTCGTGAAATGCGGAAGGTGTTCAGCAGCCTCACCCATATTTCCCGAGCCCTCAAAGCCCGCCTGATCCACGTTGAACACGCGGACGTGGCCGAAGAGCTGTTTGTACGCGTCGGCGCCATGGACGTGAAATCCTTCGGAAAGGTATCCAGCGGCGAAGGCGTGCCCATGGAGAAAACCATCATCATCGTCGGCGATCGATGCGACATCCAGCTACGCTCGATCGAACTCGGCGTGCGGGCCCTCGTCGTGACCGGCAACCTTCCCGTCGAAGACGAGATCGTGCAGGCCGCCAAGCGCGCCGGGGTCTCGCTGATCGTCAGCCCCCTCGACTCC
>JANJTQ010000336.1 GCA_024711005.1 Opitutaceae bacterium
CCGGTCACCCGCGAGATCGAAGGCCGCGCCTGGTGCGAAGCCGTTGTTCAGCGCACGCCCGATTACGTCGTTCCGAAAAAAGGCGCCACCGGAAACGCCCCTCACGAAAACGCCACCGATCCGACTAATGTCAACTTCGGTCGCCGCTACGAAATCGTCAGCTTCCGCTGGCTCAACCCTGCCGACCTATGATCTCCTCCGTCACTCACCGCCTCCGTCGTCATTGGTCATCGATCATTGGACCTTGGGCGCTATGCATCGCTCTCTTTTCGCTCGCACGCGCCGGTGCCGCGGAACCGCCTCCCGATGTCAGTCTGCGCTTCCTCTTCCTCGACGAAACGCCCGGTGCCTACTCACTCAAAACCGGCGCGACTTTCCGCCAGCTCAGCGCGACGCCCTACGCCATCGGCCGTCCCGTCGTCGCCCGGCCCGCGGCGCGGCTCGAACTCTTCAAAGACAGTCCCGCACCTGATCCGCTCACCGGCAAAATCGTCCGCATAAAAGTCGCCACCGTGACCGCGCCCGCCGACACGCCCTCCGCGCTCGTCGTGCTCACGCCACGCCCGGCCGAACCCGGTGCAACGACCGCGCCCGCCTACGATGTCGCCTTCTACAACAACGACCCGCGCGACTTCCCCGCCCGTTCCATTCGCATCCTCAATCTCGGACATGCCGCGGTCGCCACGCAATTCGGCTCCGCCCAAACCGTTACGCCACCCGGCTCCGCCCAGGTTGTTCAGCCGACGCCCGACCAGCGCGACCGCGTCTTCGGCAAAATCGCGGTGCAGACCGCCGCCGGTTGGGAGCTTCTCTACAACCGCATCACCATCCTCCGCGCCACCGAGCGCGTGACCGGCGTGTTCGTGTATTCACCCAGCGGACTCCGTCACACCTACACCGCGCAGGAGCTCGCCGAACGCGGCCCGCCGTCTCCCGGCCACTTCTGGCTTACCTACGGCGAAACACTCTGAGGGCCGCCTGTCGGCCGACAACTCACCCGAACGCAGTCCCGCAAACGGGCGGCCTCTCCGGACGCGAGCGTTGATCGCGTCCCGTCCATGAATCCCGATCCCATGGGCAGGATGCCTGGCAGGACGCCCATGCCACGTTCCCAAGCCGATTCGCCACGGAGGCACGGAGGTTCCACATAGAAGAAGCTCCGTGGTGCGAACTGTATGAGAGCGCTCACCCGAGCCGTTTACGCAGTTCGGCGGCACCGTCGCCACGGCCGGTCTTTTCGAGGCGTTCGATGTAGTCCTTCAACGCACGAACGTCCTGGTCGTGGTCGGGCTGTCCGGGTCGGCGCAGCCGCGCGTGAAGAGGGCCGCCTTCGTGCACGACGCTCCACAGCGGATCGACCACGTCGTTCGAGTTCACCGCCATACGTTGCATCTGTGCGTCATGCCAACGGGCAAGCCGCCACGCACCTTCTCGCACCACGTTGACATGCGCGCCGGCCAGGTCGTGTTGCAACTCGGGATCCGACTCCACGTCGTAGAGCATCTCCTGCGGAAACAGATGAAACCCGTCGTGGTAGGTGCGCATGTAGAGCCAGCGGTCCCAGCGCACGCTGCGCTGACAGACATGCGCGCATTGCGAAAACACGATCTCGTCGCGGCCGCTGTCCGCATCGCCACGCAGCACCGCCGGCGCGAAGCTCCGGCCGTCCCAGAGTTCCTGACGTTTTCCGCCCAACAGCTCCATGAGCGTCGGAGCGAGATCCACATTGTAGTGCAGTTTTGAATTCACTCCTTTCGCGCCCCCCGGCCATTTCACGATCATCGGAATGCGGCAGGTGGCGGTGTCCGCCGTGCCATGTTCGCCGTAGATGCCGAGTTCACCGAGGTTCTCGCCGTGATCGGCCGAGATGATGATGACGGTGTCCTCATACACGCCGGCCGCCTTGAGCATCGCGACAATGCGGCCCACATGGTCGTCGGTGTAGCGCACACCCGTGTCGTAGCCGTCGATCATGCGGCGCAGTTGCGCGCGGTCGGTGAGCTTGCCGGGATGACGCGGGAAGCCCGGTTCCTCCCGGTCGTGATACATGCCGATCTCAAGCGAAGAGTGTGGACCGGTCTTGCGGTTGTGCCGCGCAAGCAGGCCTTCGACGTCTTGCTCCATCCACGCGGGCAGCGGGTCGTCCTTGAAGGGATCGCCATATCCGGCCGGCACGCGGTAGGGCGTGTGCGGATCCCAGAAATTGAGGTGCAGGAACCACGAGTCCTTGGCGACGTTGTCGGTGAGCCATTTTTCGGCGACGGGCCACACATGCTCGGCCGACTCCATGCCGCCCATGCCGGTGTTATGGATCTCGTTGAATCCCGCGTAAAACCAGTGCGCCGCATGACGCTGGCCGAAGGGCGAGATCATCGCCGTGTGGTAGCCGAGATCCTGAAGCTGGCGCGAGAGGCTCTGTTGATCGAAGCAATCCCGGAAGCCGCGGCGCATGCCCTCGCCTTTGGGATAAGCGGCCGTTCCGCCGTGACCGACGACGCCGGTGTGGATGCCAAAGCGGCCCGAATACATCGCGGTGCGCGAAGGCAGGCAGGGCGCGTCGGAGGTGTGGCACTGCCGGAAGAGCATGCCTTCGCGGGCGATCGCGTCGATGTGCGGCGAGGTGTTGCGATGATAGCCATAACAGCCGAGGTGATCGGGACGGCAGGAGTCGATGTCGATGTAGAGAATGCGCATGGCGGGTCAGAAAAGATTAAGGGCTGTTTTCAACTGCTTCAGGAAGGTGGACTGCGCAGAGGGCTTGCGTGAGAACCGGAAACATTCGGCCAGCGCCAGGACGCCAAAAAACGTCTCGCCCGCATCATCGAAGACGCCCACCGCACAACGGCGCACGCTGTTGGAATTGAAGGGAAGATCGCCGGCCGCCTTGTCTTCGCGGGCCTTCGCAATCAGGCGGACGGCTTCCTGCCTGGAGATTTTCTTGAGAACGCCATCGTCCACATACATCTGTGCCGGCGCCACCGGCGGCGCCTCGCGGGCGAACGCGTACCCGAGACGCGCCACCGCCTCGAATTCCTCGCCCCACTTGCGCACAAATCCAGGCCGCGCCTGCACTCGCAGTTCGGAGTCGGGGTTGATCTGGCGCACCAGATCCATGCCGGCTTCGGACGGCTCATACCACTCGACCGTGCATCCGGTGGCCGAACACAAGGCGGGCATCTTCGCCTCGATTCGCCGCCGTTGGTGGGTGCGGGCATCGCCAAGTGGCTGAAGGCCCCAGAGCGCCTCGTAGCGTTTGTCGGCGGTTTTCCGCACCATGCCGATCTGTTGCAGGGTGCCCAGCAGACGAAAGACGGACGCCTTCGGCAAACACAGCCGGACCGCCAGGTCGTCGAGCGAGAGCGCCGACTCTTCCCCCAACGCGGCGAGCACCGCCAGACCGCGATTAAGCGCCGGCGCAGTCGTCGCGGCCCGACAAAAAGCCTGAATCTCAGTCTGTTTCATTAATGAAATTGAGACTGTATATGAAATATACGAGTCGCAAATAGATTTTCTCCCATGGGAGGTAGCCGCTTCCGCGCCCGACGTGGCGTGGGCATCTTGCCCGGCAATGCCGATCCCATGGGCAGGATGCCCATGCCACTTTCAAGCCAACACCCGCAAGCATGCCATTGGACACCGTACATAAAAAAAGCCCCGCTCGAAGGAGCGGGGCCGCAGAGGAGAAACAACGATTAGACTCAGCGCCGGCGGCGCCAGGCGGCCAGACCGAGCACGCTCGCGCCGATCAATGCCGCGTAAGTCGACGGCTCGGGAATCGAGGACTGGGTCAGCGTGAACGAATCGACGGATCCGACGATACCGGCACCCGCGTAACTGATGCCGATACCTTCCAAAGAAATCGCCGAGGTGTAGGTATAGCTAAAGCTCACATCGTTCAAATTGGTCGGACTGTAAAAACGCACCGTACCGAAATTATTGGTGCCGTTGTAGCCGCCGTCAGCCGTGAAATCCAATTCGATCTTAAACGTGACCGCGGTGGAAATATTGCCGGGATTGAAGGCGTTATTACTCTCCGAACCAGCGAAGAAGTTGGTGCTGCCGTCCGACCCGCGGCGATTGATCGCGGTGGCGTAGCCCCCGAGCGTCGGGTCCGTGAAACTAGAACCCGAAAGGCTGTTGTCGCCGGCCGAATTCTTGAAAAAACCCACGCTGACCCAAGACCCGCTGCCGGTCGGTTTGGCCACCGTGGCGGTCAGGGTAAAGGAACCGGTTGCGGTGCCCATTGCATCGTTGATGTAGGATCCAAGATTGAGGTAGGCCGCGCCGTTGGCCGCGGTTCCGCCGATGGAACCGTCGGCCCGGATGGCGCTGTCGGACGGCGCACGCCAGGTGGCGCTGCCACCCGCAGTAACAATCGAGGAAGAGAAGGTCTCGGCGGCGGCACCATTGAGACTGGTGGCGCTCGATCCGCTGAAACCATCGGAAATGAGCGTGGTTTGGGCGTGCGCGAACACGGCGGAACCGGCGACGAGGGTCGTCGCGAGGAGATGACGGAGTTGGGTTTTCATGATCATGATGAGGTGGGGGTCAAAAAATTTGAGTTGGTGTTTTACCGAAGGTGGCAAACAGGAGCGGTCGTGAGTTGATCCGGGGCCTTGACGCACTCGCCTTCCACAAACTGGCCGGCTTCGCGCAGTTCATGACGAATCCACGAAGCGGATACGTCGCGCACGTCTTCCAGTTGCAGCCGCACGCAGAGCGCCGCCGCCACGCCCGCCGTCTGGCCGATCGCGCTGACCGGCGGAATCACCCGGTAGCTCGAGTGCGCCTCGTGCGTTCCGCTGATGCACCGCGAGCCCAGCAGGAGGTTGGAAAAACCCTTCGCCATGAGGCAGCGGTAGGGAATGTGATAATAGCCCTTGCCCGGGATCTCGCGAATGCTCGTCGCAGCCGTGCCGGTCGGGTCATGGATGTCGAGCGCGTAACCGCACGCCACCACCATGTCGTCGAACTTCGTCTCGCCGAGGCAATCCTCCGCCGTGAGCATGTAGTCGCCCACGATGCGGCGACCTTCGCGCACGCCGAGCCGCTCCGAGATGGTGATGCGCGCCTTCGCAAACGCCGGATGATGACGGACCGCCTCCCAAAACTCGTTGATCTGCTTCCGTCCCTCCTCCATTGCGCGACGCATGTTGTCCGCGTCCGTGGGATCGACGTTGGCGATGCGCGTCTGGTTGAACAAAAGGCTGCGTCCCTTGCGGTCGGGGAAACACAACACGTTCTCGCGCGGATTCGAGGTGCCGTTCGTTTCGCGCAGCTTGCGGTAAAGCGGCAGCAGCGCGTCCTCGATCAGGTGGAGATTATCCCAGCGCGCCCAATCCGGCTGCGCGGGGTCCATGCCGAACGCGGTAAAATCCACGTCATCGACACGGAAGGTAAGCGTGCTCGGTTGCAACTTTCCATCGGCCTCGCGGCCTTGTTGAAATTCCGCGCCGGCCGCGGCCGCGAGATTGCCGTCCGCCGTGCTGTCGATGAAGACGCGCGCCGCATAACGACGCCCGTCGGCCGTTGTCACCGTGCGAATCGTTCCGCCGTCGCCTTCGACCGCGGTCACCGCGGAACTCGTGACTACATCAAGCGTGGGCTCGGCGTCCAAAAGACGCAGATAGCCCTGCTTTAGTTCGTGCTCATCATAGGTCTGAATCACCCCGCGCCCCAGCGAATCGGGCACGTAAAGATAGGGCAGCAACTCCTCGAAAATCCCGCGGTTGATGTAACGCCCCGTCTTGTCGAACCAGGTGCACACCAGGCCCACGGGCGAATGCACGCCCGTGCCGCCGATCTCCTTCGCGGACTCCAAAAGCGCCACACGACAGCCGGTCCGCGCTGCGGCGATCGCGGCGCACACCCCGCCGACACCGGCACCGGCGACGACGACGTCATAAGTGGAAACGAGTCCGTTCTGAGCGGGGCTTGTCATGGGTTCAGTTTGCCTCCGCACCGGTCTTCCTAACAACGGCCAAGCGTTAGCCGGATTGCGCGACGCATTAGCGGTTTTCGTCAGACCGGATTCATTCCCCTCTGAATAGCGTCGCTTGAACCGTTAGGAATTTTCTTCACACGCCCGGCCGGCCGCCTACGTTGTCGGCATGGTCGACCCCCTGCCCTCCCCCGACGGACGCGACTCCCGGCTTGCAACCACCAACCGTCACTGGAGCAAGCTGACCATCAGCCTGCTCTGGGTGTATCGAGGCACCGTTTACCCGACGGTGAGCGGCCACATGGATGCCTGTCTCACCATGGTCGGATGGCTCGTGCTCAAGGGAAGCGTCACCGTAAAGGCGGACGGGCAACAGGTCACGGCACATGAAGGCGACTGGATTTTTCCCAAGCCCGTGCCGCGCTACCAACGCTTCAGCAAAGACGCCGAAATCCTCTCCGTCAGCTTCCGCATCGAGTGGCCCGACGGCGATTCGCTCTTCAAAGAAGGACTCAGTGTCGTGCTAAAGAGCGAGGACCACCCCGAGTTGGAGCGCATTGCGCGCCGCCTTGAGCGCACCGTGGAGAAAGTCACCAAGACCCGCTACCACGACGCGCGTCTCACCGAGGAAAGCTTTGAGTTCCCCCAGTTCATCGAGCTTGAAAAACAAGTGCTCGTATGGAGCGAGGCGGTTTATCGCGCCCTCATCAAAGCCGGCCTCAAACCGAATCTTCATCAAACCGGCGATCCGCGAATTTACGACATCCTGCAACACCTGGATGCCTGGCCGTTGAGCGAGCCGTTCCATGTCGCGGATCTCGCCCGACGTTCCGGCCTGAGCCGCAGCAATCTGGATCGCATCGTCTCCAAGGCGCTCGGTGCCTCCAGCAAAGCCTACATCGACCGGCGGCGCTTGAATCACGCGATCCAGTCCCTCCGCAACCCGGACATTCCGATCAAGCAGATCGCCATCGAAATCGGCTTTAATCACACGTCCTCTTTTTGCGCGTGGTTCAAAAAGAAGACCGGCCGCTACCCCGGCGAGATGACCGGTCGCATATTCTGAAATACCCGTTAAAAAGCCTCGGCCGCATCAGACGGACGGGGCTTTTTAGCCGGCGATGCAGTCGAACGTAGCAGACGAGGTAACGAGGCTGGTTTGAAGGTGCTTAAGAAAACCCAGACTCGTTACCTCGGCTGTACCTCAACTTGAACGGCCCAACCGCAGGATCACGGCAGCGGAACCAGCCTGATCGAATCGGCAATCACGTAACCCGTCGTGCCGGTGGTGCGGATCAGCACGCTATTGGACGTGCCCGCACCCAGCGAATACGCGCCGAGCGAATACCACATCCCTCCGTTCTGCTTCTGGTCGACGGTGACCGTGGTGGTGCCGGTGGGCGTCACGATGTCGATGGGCACGTTGTCGGCCCGGTTGCCGCCGGCGGTCCAGCGCACGAAGACCTCGTAGGCGCCCGCGGTGATGACGGTCGGCGTGAAGCGGACCGACTTCGCCCCCTTGCCCGTGAGATTGTCGTGCAGGTAGTTCGACCCGAGATAGCCGCTGGTCGTGGTACTGCCAACCCATGTACCCGTGAGGGTGATCCCCGATGCGTCGGTGTTATCCATCACGATGGGCGGCGGTGCTTGCTCGAACAGCACGCCGTCGGCGATCACGTAGCCGTTGTTGGTCTGGTTGCCGGCGGGGTTGTCGTTGCGAATGCGCACGTGGCCGGACGTGCCCTGGGCAAAGTTGAACGTGCCGACATAATTCCAAACGCCGCCGTTCACCTTTTGGTTGACCTGCAAGGAGGCCGCACCGTCGGCCGAGTTGACCTCGACGACGACCGTCTCGGAGCGGTTGCCTCCGCCGGTCCAGTTGAGGAACACATGGTAGGGCGCGGCAATTGAGATGGCGGGCGCATAGGTCACGGATTTGGTGCCCTTCAGCTCGTTGTTGTCGTGCAGGTAGCCGGCACCGAGATAGCCGCCGGTGGTGGTGCTCGAGGTCCAGGCGCCGACACGGGTGACATACGAGCTATCGCTGGAATCGAGCGCGATCTGAACCGGGCCGGCGGGCGATCCGTTGGAGTGAACAAAACGCACGGCGTCGGCGATCACCGCACCGGCGTTGGCCGCATCGACGACCTTGTTCCCGATTTTCACGCTGCCCGCCGTTCCTGCGTTGAAGGGGTAGACGCCGAGGGAGTTCCATTGGCCTCCGCCGGTTCGCTGGTTGACCGCGACCAGCACCGTGCCATCGGCCGTGACGAGATCGACCGGCACATCGTTCGCACGGTTGCTCTGCGCCGTCCACTTCATGAACACCTCATACGGTCCGCCCACCGGCAGAGAGGGCGTGTAGCGCACGCCGGCGGTGCCGGTTGGCGAGGAAGGCGTGGTGAGATAATTGCTGCCCTGATAACCGGGCGTCGAGTTGCTCGTCGTCCAGGTTCCGGAGACGGTCACGCGGGCGGGATCGTTGTTGTCGATGACGACATCCACCGTGGTTGAGCCGCCAAACAGACCCCTGCCATAGAACAGAATCGAGCCGACGTTGCTCCGCGATCCGTCCGGCCCGAGGTAGCGCACGTAACGGTAGCTTCCCGGGTTGGTGACCGCAACGGTTGTGTAGACGCCGGTGTAGGCGTCCTCCAGGTTGATGATGACCTCGACCAGCATCCGGCTGTCGTCCGGGGCCTGGGTCACGGTATGCAGGGTGACCGCGTCGCCAAAGTCGGCTTGATTGGCTCCTTGGAAGACGCCGCCAACCATCAGGGCTCCCTGGCCCTGGCGTGGCATGTATTTGATTTGTTCAATCTTCCACGCCTGATGCAGGTCCAGACCGGTCCAGGAACCGTTCAAGGTGGAGCCGTCGAAGTAATAAACGCCGTTGTTGGGATTGCCGCCAAACGGGGCGACTGCACCGCGTTGGTAGTCCGTGAGAACGCCGCTGCCGGGGCTGGCTTGGGTGCCGGTCGTGCCGATGACCGTGCCGCCGATCACGCGGAGGGCATTGGGATCGCGATAGGAGAGCAGGTGGGTCTTGGCCGGCGCGCCCCAATAGGCGGTGGGCGTGTAGTTCCAGTCGGTGAGCATCGCGGGGTCCGCCCCGGGATAAAAGCTCCAGCCGGTCCAGGAGGCGTTGTGGGTGTTCACCCAGTCGAGGATCTTCGGCACCCAGGTGGGGTCGTTCTCAAACGTATGGCCGTCGAAGGTGATGCCGTCGGGATGGCCGATCTCGCCGATCAGGACCGGGTGCGTCTGCATGACCGTGCCAACCCAATACTGGGCGGAGCCCTTCCACGGATAGACGTGCGCGTCGTAGACGACTCCGTTGCCGCTCGCGGTGTCGGTGAGCGCGTAGCCGAGGTCGATGATGTCGCGCAGCTTGAAGGCCGAGTCGAGGGCGCCGGCGAGCACGATGTTGTTGGCGCCGGTCGCACGCACGGCGTTGAGCAGACCTTGCAGACCTGGGCCGCCGTCCTTGCCGTTGCGCCACTCGGCCTGCGTGGTGCCGGATGGCTCGTTGAACAGGCCGAAGAGCACGGCGGGGTTGTTTTTGAACTGGTTGGCCGCGCTGGTCCAGAAGGCGGTGTCCGCCGCGACCGGATAGTCGTACTTGTGCAGATCGAGGATCACATAGACGCCTTTCGCCGATGCTGCGTCGATGAACGAGATC
>JANJTQ010000039.1 GCA_024711005.1 Opitutaceae bacterium
GATCACCTTCGCCTCGATGGTGAAGATCGCCGCCGACGCGGTGGCGGCGGAGAACCCCCACCTTCTCCGGGTGCTTGGAGGCATTTCGCCGATCGATCCGCTGTTCATCCGGCGCATGGCGGATTTCGGTGTGCTCGAAAAACTCGACGTGGTCGCGGTCCATGGATTCCCGCTGGACTGGAATCTATGGATGCTGAACGACTGGCCTGCCAAGTTGCAGGAAATCCAGGCGGTGACGACGCTGCCCATTTGGGTGACAGAAGTCGGTGTGTCGACGTTCGGGGCCGACGAAGTCCAGGTGTTCGGACTGAACCGGACCGCCGAAATGCTCATCGGTCGCGTACCTCGCATTCATTGGTACAGCCTCTACGATTTGCCTCAGGAATGGGGTGCGACCACCCGTCATCGCGAAGCCGAGGGCTCGTCCTACTATCGACATTTTTACATGGGGCTGATCCGGGAGGACGGCACACCCAAGCCGGCGCTTGAGCATTTCCAAAAACATTCGCCGGCGATGGGGCTTTGCCAGTGGTTTCATTTCGAGGACCACCGCCTCGACAATGCCGTCAAATGGATGCGCTCCCTCGGTGTCCGCCATCTGCGCACCGGCTTGAGCTGGGCGGACAGCTTCCGTCCCAACGCGGAAGCGTGGTTCGATCGCCAGATGGAGGCGCTCGCCGAATTCGACGTGACCCTCACCTTCTGTTTCACGCCCGAGCATCGTGGTGTGCAGGCGCATCACACGAGCGCGCCGCTCGTGGCCGAGGAATACGCCGACTTCTGCGCACGCATGGTGCGCCGCTACGCCACGCCCGCGAAGCCCTGCGCAAGCGTCGCGAAAACGCCGGAGGTCTGCGTGCTCGTCAATCCGTGACGAAGCCCTCCGCTTCCGCAGGCAGTTTCATTAAGCCGCATTTTTATGATCTCCCCCACCATCCCCGATTTCTCCTCCGCGTCCGGCACGCGCTCGTCCCGTAAAAAAGTCCGTGTCGCCATCATCGGAGTAGGCAACTGTGCGTCCTCTCTGGTGCAGGGTGTTCATTTCTATCGCAATGCGCCGGCGGACCAACGCGTGCCCGGTCTGATGAACGTCAACCTTGGCGGCTATCATGTCGGTGACATCGAATTCAGCGCGGCCTTTGACATCGATTCCAACAAGGTCGGCAAAGATCTCTCCGAGGCGATTCTGGCCGAGCCCAACAACACCATCCAGTTCGCCACGGTGCCTTCGCTTGATGTGCCGGTGCGGCGAGGGATGACACATGACGGCCTTGGAAAATACGTCGGCATGAAGATCACCAAGGCACCCGGGCCCACCGCCGACATCGTCAGCATTCTGAAGGAGACCCGCACCGATGTCGTGGTTTCATATCTGCCCGTGGGTTCCGAAATGGCGACCAAGTGGTATGTCGAACAGGTGCTCGAGGCAGGTTGCGGTTTCGTTAATTGCATCCCCGTGTTCATCGCGTCCCAACCCTACTGGCAGGGACGTTTTCTGGAGCGCGGACTGCCGATCATCGGCGACGACATCAAATCCCAGCTTGGCGCCACGATCACCCATCGCATGCTGGTGAATCTTTTCCGCGAACGTGGCGTGCGTCTCGACAAAACCTATCAGCTCAACTTCGGCGGCAACACGGATTTCCTCAACATGCTCGAGCGTGAGCGACTCGACTCGAAGAAGATTTCAAAAACCAATGCGGTGACCAGCCAGTTGGGCGAACCCATGGCGGCTGAAGATGTGCATGTCGGCCCGAGTGATTACGTGCCCTGGCTGAAGGACCGCAAGTGGTGCAACATTCACATGGAGGGCACGACCTTCGGGAACGTGCCGCTGAAATGCGAAGTGAAGCTCGAGGTTTGGGACTCGCCGAATTCGGCCGGCGTGGTGATCGACGCCGTGCGTTGCGTCAAGCTGGCGCTGGAGCGCGGACTCGCCGGTCCGTTGGAGGGCCCGTCCGCGTATTTCATGAAGTCTCCACCGCGCCAATACACGGATAACGAGGCGCGTGAACTCACCGCCGCCTTTATCGCCGACGAAGAAAACGGAGTGTTCGAGCGTACGGCGGCATTCGCCGCGGTCCCGGATTCGCTGTAGCCGAAAGCGCGCGCCGTTCAGCGCCGCGCGCGGAGGGCGATACGGTCGAAGCTCCAGCGCAGCGCCGGGGCGATCAGGCTGTGCAGCCACGCCAGCGCGGTGAGTTGAAAACCGGGCGTCACCAGAAATCGGCCCCGACGCACGCCGATGAGGGTCTCGCGAGCCACCGCGTCCGCGGTCCACAAGCCGGCGGTGGCCGTCAGTGCCTTGGTCTCCGGCGGCTTGGTGAGATTTTCCTCGGCGAGCTGCGGTGTGTCGGTGTCCGGTGGATACACGATGGTCACGGCGATGCCGGCCGGCTTCAGCTCGGCGCGCAGGGATTCGGCCAGGCCGCGCAGGGCGAATTTGCTTGGGGCGTACGCCGTGTAGCCGAACAACCCGACCAGACCGGCGCCGGACGAAACCAGGACAACGGAGCCGCAGCCTCGTTTGCGCATTCCGGGCACGACGGCCTTAAGTGCGTAGAGCGTGCCGAAATAATTGACCGCCATCGTGCGCTCAAACACCGCGATCGGGACCTCCTCGAAGTATCCGGGCCGGGCCACGCCGGCCGACGTGATGAGAATATCCACCGGACCATGCACGGCTTCGGCGGCGAGTACCGCGGTCATCACCGCCGCTTCGATCGAGACATCGGCCGGGGTGGTGAACACGTCCGGCGAATCCGGGGCCTCGGCGCGCACCGTGGCGGCGGCGGCGGCGAGTTTGGCGGGATCGCGGGCGATGAGACTCAGGCGCGCACCGGCGGCGGCGGCCTGTCGGGCGAGCGCGAGCCCGATGCCGCTGGAGCCGCCGGTGATGAGCACGTGCCGGTTGCGCATCGGGTCACCTTTACCTCAATGCGTGGGTGCGCAGAGCCTCGATGTCGGCGAACTGTTTGGGCGAGATCAGGCGGCGCGGTACGCGGCGTTTGGCCTCCCCGATGAGACGGTCCCAGTCGGACGCGTCGGGGGTATGCGGATCCCAGCCGGTATTGTGACCTTGATGACGCGTCCACTCGGCTTTGCCGCCGTGAATACGCACAAGAATCTGAAATTTGCCCTCCTCGGGGCTTTTGTCCCACCATCCGAACTCCATTGCCATGTGGCAGAGTTAACCACCGGCGTTCGTGGCGCCAGCGGAAACTCGGGAGAGGTGCCTCTTCAGCGATCAGCCACCGAGAATTCGGCGATGACCCGACCGGGGTGGAATTCGCCGCCTTTCCGAACAATGCGAACGGCGCGTACGTTTTCGCCGCAAACTTCCACGAACAGGCCGCCAAAAGGCCGGCAAAAGGAACCGGTGTTGATGACGACCGGGCCTTCGCGATCGCGCCAGACTCCGGGGTAGTGGGTGTGGCCGACCACGACGAGACGCGAACGCGGGCGTTCGGCGAGAGCCAGACTGCGGGCAAGCGAGGGAGTCGTCCGCCAGGCGTCGAGCATGGCGAGCAGCCGGTGAGGAGGGAACAGGGTGTTCGCCAAGCGAACGGAACGGTATATGAGACTGCGGTTTAACCGATCGTGGTGCGTGGGCAGGTTCAGGCACGCGAGGCGGTGGCGATGAAGGCGGGCGCGCACGCGATCGGCTCCCTCCGGAGGCGCGTTTACAAGGCCGGTCAGTCGCCGGACCATCTCCGGACGGAGACTGCTCCACGGGGCGATCTCATCGAAGAGGACATCGCCATGGGTGATCCAAATGCGGTCGTCGCGGAGAGAGAGCTCGGTCTGATCTGAGATGTCGGGATCGTGGTTTCCGCTGAGAAAAATGGAGCCGGGCGTGTGTTGTGCAAAAAAGGCGCGTGCTTCCGCGAGATCGGGCAGCGCCGAGGCGGTCTGCGTATCCAGGGTGTCGCCGTTGAGCACGATCTGGTCCGCTCCCTCGAGCAAGGGGGCCATCGCATCGAGGCGTTGCAACGAGCTTTGTCCGTCACGGTAATGCAGATCGGAGAAGATGCGTAGGACCGGTGCGGACATCAGGAGGTTTGAAGGAAACGCGACAAGCCGGTGCGGCAACTCTTAAGGGCGATTTTAGTCAGGCACGCACGCCGTTGGCTTTTAATTTCCGGATGCGGGCTTGAGAGCCGGGCCGGTCCGTGTCCGATTGATGGCCGTGGTGCGCTTTACTCTTATTTTGCTGACGCTGCTGGCGGGAATTTCGACCGCGGTCCGTGCGGATTTCGCGGAGGATCTGGCCCGCATTCACGTCGAGGCGGTCGGGGGGCGGAAGCGGGTGGATGCATTGAAAACACTCAAGGTGACGGGTATCACGCGCAACGAGAGCGGTGAGCTGCACTTTATCCTTTGGGCGGCGAGACCCAATTTGGTGCGCACCGAAGTCACCTCCGGGTTGCGCACGATCATCCAGGCGTGGGACGGGAAGGGGGACCCTTGGATGGTTGATTCCCGGACGGAAGGAACCACGACCTTGACGGGTGGTCGGGCGGAGGAGTTCAAGGCGGAGGCCGAGTTCGACGATCCTTTGCTGGCGGGTGCGGACCGGCGGGTCTCGCTCGATTATAGCGGGACGGTTGAGGTGGACGGGCGGGAGCTGCTGAAGATTTGGGTCACGCAGAATCTTACGGAGAACTCGTTCGTTTATCTGGATCCGGCGACGTACCTGATCGTACGGCGCGATGTCATACGACGGCGGGACGGCGAAGACGTGGTGCTGCGAACCGATTACGGCGACTTTCGCCCGGTGGCCGGAGTGATTCTGCCTCATCGGTTGGTCGCATATCGAAACGGGAAACGGCTGCACGAAACCGTGATTGATCGCATGCAGCCCAACCCGAAATTGCCGAAAAGCACTTTTAGGCGACCGGCGGAACCGAAAGGGAAGTGACCGATGGCCTCCGTGATTGTCTGAAGATACGCAGACGAGTGTTCGTTGGTGATTTGGAGATCCGGCGAGTTTCGGCTCTTGCCAGCGCGAAGAGGTGCGTTGAAGTCGCGGCATATGGCTCTCTTCGGTTCACTCGCCACGATTCGCGCACAACTCGCCGGCAGCCCTTCGTTCGAACGGACGCTGGCTTATGTGGAGGAAGTCCTCCGCCCCGGCTCTCCGGCGCATCGACGGGTGATGGCCGTCGCAGACGGTAACACCGAGCGGGTCGAGCTCGGCGACGGCGTGTTTGCGCTCGAACAGGCGTATGTCGCCAAACCTCCGGCGGAGGGACGCTGGGAGGCTCATCGCGTTTATATCGACGTGCAGGTGATCGTGGCCGGGGACGAGTTGATGGAGGTGACCGATGTCTCGCGCCTGAAAATCGCGGAGGATCATACGCCGGAGAAGGACCTTTTGTTTTTTGAGGCGAATGCCGACGGCTCGGTGCTGCGCATGCGGGCGGGCGAGCTTGCCGTGTTTTATCCGGTCGACGCGCACAAACCTTCACTGGCCGCGGGTGCGCCTGCGGGATTCGTGCGCAAGACCGTGGTGAAGGTGCCGGTCGCTTCGGTGTCGTGAATTATCGGCACCATTATCACGCGGGAAATTTCGCCGACGTGCTCAAGCACGCGGTGCTCGTGCGACTCGTGCGCGCCATGCAACGCAAGGAGCGGGGGTTTCGTTATGTCGACACCCATGCCGGCCGCGGCCGCTACGACCTGGCATCGGCGGCTCGCGGCGACACGCTCGAACGCAAACCCGAGTGGCCCGAGGGCATCGGACGCCTCTGGAATCGGGCGGCATTGCCGGAGGTGCTGGCGGACTATGTCGCGCAGGTGAAAGCCTTCGATCAGAAGCTGGGCAATCTCGAGTCGACGCCGCGTTTTTATCCGGGGTCGCCGCGGCTCGTGGAAGCGCTGGCGCGTCCGCAAGATCGTTTGTCGTTGTTCGAAAAACAACCGGAGGAAGCCGAGGCGTTGCGCTTGGAATTCGCGTTCTCCCTCGGAGTCGGCATCCAGTCGACCGACGGATATTCGGGACTAAAGGGGCAGTTGCCCGCGCCGGAGAAACGCGCGCTCGTTCTGATCGATCCACCCTTCGAAACGAAGGACGAATTTGCACAGGTGGTCGCCTCGGTGGACGCCGCGTTGCGAAGGGCTCCTGCGTCGACGATCGCGATCTGGTATCCGCTGACCGAGCGGGCGCGGGTGGATGCGTTTTTCGAGAACCTCACCGCGTTGGCCTTGCCTCCGACCTTTGCGCTTGAACTGACCGTGGTCGGACCGGCGCACGAGATGAAGATGAAAGGTTCGGGTTTGGTGGTGATCAATCCTCCGTGGCAAATTGATCGCGAGTTGGAGCCGGCCGCCGTATCGTTGGCCGAGGTGTTGGCGCAGGACCAGGGTGGTCGGGCTGAGTTGCGGTGGTTGGTCAAGGAGGCCTGAGCACGGTCTTGCGGAGGATGAACAACCGGCCCAGTTTTGAGGCCGTATGAATACCTCATCTCGTCCGGTTCTTTTCGTTTTTGTCGCTTTCTTCGGTCTTCTCGCGCCGATGGCTCTGCATTTGTCGGCAGCGCCGGCGACGCCGGCGCTTTCAGTCACGCAGTTGAATGAAGCGATCCGGTCCGGCCTGAACACGATTGTCACGCAAGCCTTCGCCTCGGGAGAACTCAAAGTGGCGTTGCCGTCGCTGCTGAAAAAAGCTCAGGCGGATCTGGTGAAGGAAAAGAAGGACGCCTCGTTGATCGCCTTCAACAAAGCGATGGAGGAGACGGTTTCGAAACTCCGCCCTCAGGCGGCCGATTTGTTAAACAAGGCGATCCGGGATCTTAAATTCGATGATCCGAAGGCCATCTTGTCCGACTCGCCCGACGGCTGCACCGACTTTTTGCGGAAGAACGTGGAGTCTTCGGTGCGCGAGGCCCTTTTGCCGCTGGTCAAGAAGGCGACCGCCGCAACCGATCTCGCCACGAAAGCCAAAGCGGTGCTCAACACGATGAATCCGAATGGCGTAAAAGGTGGCGCCATGATGATCGTCGGGCTCGATGATCACGTGTGCAAGCAGGTGATCGCGGAGAGCTTCAAGTTGATCGCGCAAAAGGAAAAAGCGGTGCGCGCCAACCCGGCTTTGCTGACGGGCAACACCCTCGCTCAAAAAGCCTTCACGGAGTACAAGAAATAAAAAAAGGCGCCGTCGGAATCGGCGCCCTTGAATGATGGAGGAAACCTCGCGGATAACGCGGGGTTTTTTATTTGGTCTCACGGCGGACCTCGGTCACCCGCTGGGCGGTGAAAGGAATCGAGGCGGGCACGTTGATGTGTGACGGAAGGTCCGGCGCGCGGAAGACAGGCTTGCCCCAAAGCACATCAAAATGGGTCGAGCATTCAAAGGAGACGGCTGGCTTCGGCGGGAGGGTATGGGCTTGTGAAATCATGGGGGAAAACGGGGTGGTGGGACTACAAGATGTCATCGGCTCATTAGCGATATGAATTTAGCAAAAAACCGTGACAACTAGATGAAAGGCCCGTCCGTCAAGCTGACGGACGGGCGTGATTGTCAGTGCGGCGTGGAGGGAATCGGAATTCGGAACACCTCTTTCTCAGGCGACCCGGGACAATGGCTCGCGCAGCAGGCCGGTGACGTGTTGTTTTTTGGGAAGGGTGAGGGTGAGGACTCCATCCTCGATCTCCGCCTCGAGCGCCGTGTAGTCAAGACCCCGGCCGAGGCGGAGGCTCAACAGGTAGTCACGCTGTACACCTTCGAGGTTGAGGGCATCGAAGTTGACCCGCACAAAATGACTTTTGCGGGCGGTGACGAGAAGGTCGGGCCCTCGGGTGGTGATCTCCACGCCGGCGGCATCGACGCCGGGCACGTAGACGGTGACCTTGAGGGCATCGTCCAGCTCCTGGCAGTCGTAATGCGGCTTGCGGACGGCGATCGTCTTCGTGGACGAGGCTTCCGGGCTGCGGGTGCTGCGACTTGCGGGCTTCAGCGGGTGGATGATCGTGTTCATGGGAAAAAAGGGAAAAGTGGGAAAGGGGAGGGAGGTGAGTCGGGTGGGAATACGCAGTGGCGTCCTGGGGCTTTGGGCCTCCGGGCTTCATCAGGTGAGTCTAAATCGGTCCGTCTATGCGGAGGGTTTAGGCCTGAGAGCCCGCGGCCGGATTGGATTTGCTCCAATATTGGCACACGGCCGGACGCATCTGTGCGCAATGCTGCGCGACGGCCTTCGTAATCGAAGTGCCGGCGGAGCTGCGGAGATGTTG
The DNA here is from genome assembly GCA_024711005.1 of Opitutaceae bacterium. GTDB lineage: Bacteria > Verrucomicrobiota > Verrucomicrobiia > Opitutales > Opitutaceae > Rariglobus. Next base: position 8,233 of record JANJTQ010000039.1, read on the forward strand.
GGAGGTCCGGTTCATTAAAACGGTTTTGAACATGCACAATGCAGCCGGCATGCCAAGTGCGTTTCGGCGATTCACAAAAACGTCACATGAAACCCGGGCGAGAGCGGGCATGATGCAGTCGTGGATCGATGGCCTGTTCGCCGGAGCGTGGCGATTGCGCGCCCGACGCCGAGGTCATCGCGATCGCCGGGTTGGGCTAATCCGATGACACGAGGGCTTTTTCGGGCTCGGTGATCAGGCCCGGTTCCTCCTGGTCGGCGAGTTCATCGGCGAGCGGGAACCGCTTCCGGAACTCGGCAAAGTCGATGATCTCAAAGCGACCGTCGAAGTGCTCGACGACGGCGGTGAGCGATTCCACCCAGTCGCCGGAGTTGAGATAGTGAACGTCGCCGATCATGCGGTCGGCCGCGGTGTGAATGTGGCCGCACATGACGCCGATGCACCCGCGGCTCTTTGCGAGCCGGGCGATGTGATCCTCGAAATTGGAAACGTGATTCACGGCCTGCTTCACGCGGGCTTTGATGGCCTTCGAAAGGGAATAATACTCTTTGCCGCGCCAAACGCGCCAGGCGTTGTAGAGACGGTTGACGCGCATGAGTGCGCGATAGCCCCAGTCTCCGGCGTAGGCGAGGAAGACGAAGTTCTTGGTGACGGTATCGAACACATCTCCGTGGAGTACGAAGTAGTCGCCGCGCACGCCGTGGTGGATGTGGTCTTCGACGATGACGAGGTTTTCGAAGGTCATCGGGAGAAACTTCGCGAGTACGTCGTCGTGATTGCCGCGCAGGTAAACGACGTCGGTGCCCTTCTTTTCGAGCTTCTTCAGAACCAGCCGGATGAATCGCGTGTGCGTCGTGGGCCAGTGGGCGCCTTGCTTGAGCCGCCAGCCGTCGATGATGTCGCCATTCAGGATCAGTTTCTCGGAGTGGGTGTATTTGAGAAAATGATTCACCTCCCGGATCTTGCAGTCGTGCGTACCGAGGTGGACGTCGGAAATGACGATGGTCTTGAACGTGAGCGGCGTGATTTCCATCTGACGCAACCGTAACAAAAACCCCGTCGGGTGGCTAGGGGGCGGGGCGATTCGTCACGTGAACGTCACATGGCCGGGGTCATGATTCGCAGGCTCCGCGGACGTACGACGACTTCGAGTGTCGCCGCGGTGTGATGGATCTCGCCATCGGTGTGGATGAGGCCGGGAGAGGTGCGTTCGATGGAAAAATGGGCGCCGCGCAAACGGGCGACAGATGGGCTGCCTTCAATTGTCTTGCGGAAGAGGCGGACGGCGAGCGGGCCGGCGTTGAGCAGGTTCGCGCGCTTGATGACGGTGAGGTCCAACTGGCCGTCATCGACCTGTGCACCGGGTGCAATGAAGCAGTCGTTACCGTATTGATCGGAGTTCGCGACGGTGAGGAGAAATGCCGTGGTTTGCAGCGAAGCGATGCCGTTGCGAATGAGGCAAGATTGAGCGCGATAGGTGAAGAGTGCGCCGAGCGTGGTGCGCACATACGCGGATAATCCGCGCCGCTTGAGGTGGTTGAATCGCTCGGCGATCTCGGCGTCGAAGCCGAAGCCCATGGCATTGATGAACGGGATGCCGTTGACCTCGCCGGTGTCGATGGTGCGCGCGCGGCCTTCGATCAGCGTACGGAAGGCACCGTCACCGGGGCCGGGAATACCGAGATGGCGGCCGAGGCCGTTTCCCGAACCACAGGGAATGAGCCCGAGAACGGCGGATGTGTTGAGGAGGCCGGCGGCAACTTCGTTGAGGGTGCCGTCTCCGCCGACGGCAACGACCAGACCGTAGCCCTTGTCGACTGCCTGACGGGCGAGTTCGGTGGCATGCCGCGGGCCTTCGGTGGGAACCACGTCGGCGTCGAGCGAATGCTCGCGGATGAAGGCCCGGGTGCGTTCAAGCAAGTGGGGATTCCTGGCGTTGTGCCCGGAACGCGGGTTAAAGATGAACCGAGTCTTGATCACGGGATCACGATGGGAAACGCGGGGCGCGGTTGGCACGGGTAAATCCCGAAATTCGACGAAAAGCCAGTTGGGAAATACGAAGTGACACGGTTGTAACCAATGTGGCGCTCATCGACGGACAAGGGTCAGTGGGGATCCGTCACCCGACCCAGGAACAAGCATGCGCCCGACGGCACGTGCTGAATGGCGAACATAAACGGCCGGTCAACGTGCACCTCAACGGGCGCCGGTTTTTCGTACGGCATGCCGACGGAACGAAACATCAGCACGGCCGTGGCGGCGGCCGCCTCGGTTCCGTGCTCATCCAGAACAAGCCAGGTTTTGTGAAAAACCTCCCCGATGAACAGGTAATCGTCCGGTCGGCGCCGGGCCATGCGATCAAAGTTGGCACTGCCTCGGGGAATATCAAAGGCGGTGCGCAGTCCCAAGGTTTGGAGGTGTTTCCCGAGGGACATGGTTTCCGGGGCCAGTTTGAATTTGGGAAGGTGTAGAATGACCTCGCGATCGGTCAGGCGGGCGCAGTCGGTGAGCGCGTTCTCTGTCAACGAGCGTTCCAAGGATGACAGACCGTCGGCTTCATCGGGGACCAGCAGCACGAGTTGCAGTTGTCCCGTGATGTAGGGAAGGGCGACGACCGTATAACCCTCGTGCTTGGCGTAACCATAGGTGTGTCGGCCTCGCATGGTGGGAACCGGAGTGGCTTTTGCGCCGATCAGGTGGAACGGCTTCGATTGCGTGTCGGATTTTTTGAATTCGTGCATCCATCCCGCTCGCAGGTAGAGGGCGTTGACGAGCGCCAACCCGGTTTCACGTTTCGGCTGACCCGGCGGAAGCAAGTCGCGGATACGGTGGTTCGTCTGCAGGGCGACCCACCGGTTGATGGCCTGGCGGGCGTGAGCCGGGTTGCGGAGGAAATCCAGCTGCGCGAGATCGGAACCGAAGTACCGGCGCAGGTCCTCAACGAAGGTCGGTCGCAGGTCGTAGCCCTGTTGAACGAATATCCGGTTGGCCAGGTTGAACTGAATCGGGGTCGGGTTGGCACCGACCGCTCGAAGTCGGGCCGCTTCGGTTTCGGACGAACCGACGACCTCGGCCAACTGCGCGGAGAGAGCGTTGAACGCCGCACCGCATTCGGTTGAAAGCGCGGGCAGGTGCAGCACCTTTTGCATTTCGGTCCGGGTGATGCCATCCGCTCCCATATAGGTCATGGCGAGTGCGGTGGAGAGCGAGTAGGGAGAGAGGAGAATGCCGGTGTTTTTGACGGACTTGATCTGCTCGCGGTAGAGATCGAGACCGAGCGCGTTGATGCCGGAGGCGATCGCGGCGGTCGGCGGTTCCGGCGCAGCCGCGATGATTGGGATGCGAGTGACGCAAAAAAGCAGGAGGCAAACGCGAGCTGCGGTTCGGGTGGACATGCGCGATCCACGATGTGCCCGGATGTTTTTTTTGCGACCGATTTTCGTTCGCGCAGGCGTCCGATCGGCGCGTGGGAGCCAAAGAAGTGGCGTGATCTTTGACCGTTTTCCATAAACAGTCCGATCGAATGGATCGCATTCTTCATGTGCTGACGGGGCCGACGGCGGTCGGGAAAACCGAGCTGGCGTTGCGCTGGGCGGAGGCGAAAAACGCGGAGATAGTGTCGTGCGATGCGCTGTTGTTTTACCGCGGCATGGACATCGGCACGGCCAAGCCGACGACCGCCGAACGGGCGCGGGTGCCGCATCACCTGATCGATTTGTGCGACGTGAGCGAAGGCATGGATGTCACTTATTACGTGACAAAGGCCAGGGAGGCGGTGGCGGACATCACGGCGCGTGGGAAGCGTGTGCTGGTGGCGGGCGGCAGCGGATTTTATCTGAAGAGCTTTTTTGCACCGGTGGCGGACAACGTGGCGGTGCCGACGGAGCTGCGGGCGGAGATCGAGCGACGGTTGGCGGACGGCGGTCTGGTCGTTCTGGTGGAGGAGCTGCGAGCACTCAACCCGCAAGGACTGGGCGCGCTCGACGTGGCGAATCCCCGTCGGGTCACGCGGGCGCTGGAACGGTGCCGCGCATCGGGGAAGACTCTGGATGTTTTGGCGGCGGAGTTCGCGCAGGTGCCGGCGCCGTTCGCGGGCTGGGATGTACGTTGTACGCGACTGGATCGTGATCCGGCGGATTTGGACGAGAGGATTGCACGACGCGTCGATGCGATGATTGCGGACGGTTTGGTTGCCGAAGTGGAGCGTTTGCGCCTGGCCGGGCTGGAACGGAACCTGAGTGCGTCACGAGCAATTGGATACAGGGAGACGCTGGCGATGCTTGACGGGATGCTGCCGAGCACGGAGTTGGCGGCGGAGATCGTCAGGAACACGCGGGCGTTGGTGAAGAAGCAGCGCACGTGGTTTCGCACCCAGTTGCCGGAGCATCGCGTGGTGCCGGCGGAGGCGGCGACGGCGCGGGATCTGTTCTGAGTTCGGCGGGGGTCTTTTTCGTCTTAATCTTTCTCTTTCTCCCTCCGATCGATTCTGACGAAAGATAAAGATTAAGAGGAAAGAGAAAGATGCGGGGATCACTCCTCCAGCTTCACCTGATAGTGATCGAGCGAGCTGCCTTCGAGGCGGGCGAGTTCGGCGAGGGCGATGCGAAGATTGACCTTGGCGAGGAGTTCGTTGACGCGGGCGGTGTCCATGTCCTGGCGCGAGTCCTCGACAAAACGATAGGTCGAGAGGCCGGCTTCGTAGCGGGCTTTTTCGGTTTCGAATTGCTGCCGGCTGAGTTCGGTCGCGAGGGAGGAGACAGAGACGGTTTCGCGATTGGTCTCGACCGCACGCACGGCGGAGCGGACCTGTAGAAGCAGACTCTGGTCGAGCTGCTGAATAAAGGTTTCCTGACGATTGAGGTTCGTGACGGCCTGGCGGTAGCGGGCACGTTCGGCGCGGAGCCCCCACGGAATCGAGACGGTGAGGTCCACCTGCCAGTTGTAGGAATCGCCGGAGGTGCTGCTCCTGAACGCACCGCCAACGTCATCACGATCGTTGCCGTTGTAGCCGACGGCGGCGCCCAGATCGAGGAGAGGGAGGCGGTTGTTTTTGGCGACTTCGACGTCGAGTTTGAGTTGTTCGGCGAAGACCCGGTTCGCTGCGTAGTCGGGTGCGTTGGCGAGCGCAAGGGCGTAGGAGTGCTCGAAGGAAACGTTGGGGGCGGGCTCGTCGGGAAGTTGGACTGCGCCGAGCCGGGTGTTGAACTCGAAGCGACCGATAAGGTTGAGCAGGGCGTCTTCGTTGTCGGTCACGGACTGTTCCGCGAGGAGGAGGTCGCGACGGGCATTGGCGACACCGACCTCGGATTGCAGGACATCGAGATTGGTGGCGACGCCGGTGTTGAGCCGCGCCTTGTTTTCGTCGAGCAGGGTTTGGGCGACCTCGAGGCTGAACTTGCGGACGGCGAGTTGTTCGCGTGAGAAGGCGAGATTGTAGTAGGCGGATTCGACGTTGCGGATGACGGCGAGGACGACGGCTTTGAAATCGAAGTTGGCACGAGTGACGCCGAGACGGGCGCGTTCGATGGCCGCACGGTTGATTGTCAGCCCAAAGCCTTGCAGAAGCGGTTGGGTGAGGGAGAGCGACAGATCGCTGTTATAAACCGGGTTGAAGAGCGGCGAGCCGTTGTATGGGCGCTCTTTGCTGCGCGTGAGCGAAGTGGCGGCGGTGACCTGTGCGCCGGTGATCAGCTGTTGGGAAACACCCAAGCGGGCGGCCTGCTGCTGCGTTGTGGTGGAGGATCCGGCGACGTTGTCTTTGCGGCCGGCGAGGGCGGCGGTGGAAAAAAGAGTCGGGTCGTAAGTGGCTTCGGCGACAATGACCTGATCGCGGGCGTTCCGGGTGGAGAACTGCTGGAGTTGCAGATCGAAGTTATGGTTGAGCGCGCGGGCGACGCATTCTTCGAGCGTGAGGGGAGCGGGGGCTTTTTCCTGGGCGGAAGCGGGGAAGGCGGCGAGGAGCGCGAGTGCGAGTGCGGCGCTGAACACGAGCGGGCGAATCATTAGCGGGAGGATGGACGAAGGAAAAAGCTGAGGTGTTACTGACGTTCAAACTCGGTGTCGGAGATGCGTTTCATCACCGTGAAACCGGCTTGCTTGGCCTTGGAGACGGAGATGGGCGCGAGAAGTTTCGGAGTATGTATCTGTTGAATGGCGACGCGGCTGACGGCTTGGCCGCAGGTGGGGCAGGAAGTCAGCGCGGCTTCGGAGGGGGAGTGCCGGTGGTCAAATCCTTCGCCGCAGAGCTTGCAGGGGGATTTGGCGGGGACGTAGCGGTAGACGGGCATGGAGATAAAAAAGGAAGCCATGCGAAGGAGTTTGGCCAGCCCGCTTTGTGCGCGGTTATTGGCATCCACGAAAAAGGCGGGCCGCATAAGGCCCGCCTGGAGCTCGGTCAAACGATCGAAGACCGGAGCGACTTACGGTGTGGCGGGGGTGGATTTGGCGAGTTCCGCCTCCACGATGGCCGCGAGAAGGGCGCCGCCATCGCGTGAGGCGGTGAAGGCGGCCAGGCGGTCGCGGGTCTGGACGTACTTGGGCGACGAAGAATCAACCTCGGGGGCTTTTTTGTCGGCGGCATAGAGAATCATGCCCTGTTCGCCGGTCGTGATCATTGTGGAGAGCTCTCCTTTTTGAAGGCCCATGATCGCGCTGTAGGCGCTGTAATCGAGGTCTTGAGGCGGGTTCGACAATGTGAACGGGGGCCAGCTCTTGGTGGAGAGCTTGGCCGGTATTGCATTGGAGGAGGCTTCGACGGCTTTGGCGAGGGCGTCGCCGGCTTGCAAGCGCGCCTCAAGAGCGGTGCGGAGATCACGGCCGGCCTCGGCGAAACGTTTGCGCTTTTCCGACTCCAGGTAATCCGCGGTGACGCGATCTTTGATGTCCGCGAGCTTGGGCTGCTGGGCGGGAATGGTTTCGTTCCAGACGAGAATGGCGGCGCCACGACCGGTGTTGACGGGGTCGGAAAACGGATGTTCAGGGCTGGTCTTGAGGGCTTCCGCGGCAATGCGACGGTCTGTGCCGAGTTCGGCCGGGACGTTGTCGGCGTTGAAGGGTGCGACGGATTTACGGGTCAGCTGGCGGGAGGCCAGAAATGCGTCAAGGGTGTCCGGGGTGATCTTGTTGTTGTAAAGTTCAACCGCGAAGTCGGAGGCGGCGTTCATCGCAAGAGCCTTGGCGCGCTCGAGTTTGTAGGCTTCCTCGACTTGGGCACGGACGGCCGAGAAGTCGTCGTCGGGAGAGTCTGATACGGCGGGTTTGTCCTCCTTGGGTTTGGAGAAACGGGCGGGGTTGGCCTCGTAATAGGCGCGAAGTCCGGCCTCCGTGACGTTCACTTGTGCGGCGTAGGCGGACGCGGGGAAGTCGATGTAGGAGACGCCCGCCTTTGCGGGGATTTGGTAGCGAGGCGCGTTGTATTCAAAATATTCGGATAAAGCCTCGTCGGTGACCGTGATCTCGGGTTTGAAGCTCGCGTAGTCGACGGTGACGGCTTCAAGGGTCCAGGTGGAGTCGGCGCGGTTGAGCTGATTCCGGACGTCGACGGGGAGGACGTAGCCCGGACCGGAGAGGAGTTTGAGTACCTGCTGGTAGGTCACGTCGTCGGCGAACACGCGGGCGACGTCGCTTTCGTGGAGTTGGGGGTTGGTCTTGAGGCTGTCGGTGAATTCGGCGTAACGCTTGGCGTCGAATTTGCCTTCCGGGCCGGCGAAGGCGCGGAGAGATTGTACGTGGCGCTTGAGTTCGTCGCCGGAAGGGGCGGGGAGATTGAGTTCGTCGGCCAAGTGAAGGGCCGCCTGGCGCTGGAGCGCGTATTGTGCGAACTCGCCTTCGCTGCGGAGCTGCATGCCGTGAAGTTGGACGCTGAGCATGGCGTCGCGTTCGAGGCGCTGTTTGTCCTCGGCGGAACTCAGATTAATGCCGAAGAACGGAACGGCGGGCGCCTGTTTCGCGGTGTGACCAAAGCCGGACGAGGCGTTGGTGATAAACACGAAGGAGACGATGACGACTGCCAGCAGGGCGAGAAACAGCCATTTGAAGTGCTGCTGAAAGGTGCGTTGGATCCAGGAAATCATAGGGATAAAAGTGGGGATGCTGAGACGGGGGCAGGGGGTTTCAAGAATGGAATGCGAAGCAAGTGCTTCGGTCTTTGTCCGTGCTCTTGGTTGGTCCTTTGCCTGTCGTCGGCGGTCAGGCCGTGCTCGCGGGGTACTCGTTGAAGAGTTCGTCGAGGCCTTTTTGGAAGAGTTCGGTGTGCCCGAGGTTTTCCGTCGCCTCGTTGTAGCGATGCAGAATGGGATCGAGATCCTTGAGCTGCGGTCCGTTGGGATCGTCGCCGAAGCTATCGTCCAGTCGCTTGAATTCGCCGAGGGTGATACGGCTCAACGGACGGGCGGGTTGATAGCGGAAATCGGTGGAATCGGTGTCGCCGACCGGGGGAATGGGGGTGATCAAGCCCATCAAGACCAACCGATTCACGCATTCGTTGAGAATTTGCGTCGGGACTTTGAGTCGGGTGCTGAGTTCCAAGGCGGTGCAGGGGGGAAGACAGGCCTGAAAACGGCGTCCAATCATTAGCAGGACGATGAGCGAGAGCCGCTCGCGGGTGGCCTCGGCGAGACTGCTCCACGCCGCCTGGCTGTTGCGGAAATTAACGTTCTGAACCGCATAGCTGACCTGGCCGCCAAGCAGGACGAAAAACCAAAATACATACAGGCCGAACATGAGGATCGGCAGGAGTCCGAGGGATCCGTACAGGCTTTTTTGGAGGACGACGCGCTTGAGATAGAGGAAGCCCAGAAAGTTGTTCAGCACGAGCAAGGTGGCGACCACAAGGGCGCCGATCAGGGCGGCGCGCCACCAGACTTGGGTGTTCGGAATGCTGCGATAAAAGATGGTCAACATCGCGACCAGCATCACGAGGGAGCCGGCCGGGAGGAAGAACTTGAGCATTGCGACGACTTCGGTGCCGTAGGGGATTCGAGCCTCAAAGGCATTGAATGCCGCGCCGGCGGAGAGGCCGGTGAGCGCGGCGAAAAAGAGGACCGCGCCCAAGGTGAGCACCGTCCAGTAAAGCACAATGCGCATGATCCATGAACGGCCGCGGCGCACGCCCCAGATCTCGTTGAAGGAGGTCTCCACCGAAGTGAAGAGCTGAAGGACGATGATGATGAGCGTGATTGCGCCGACGGCCCCGACCGCGCCGTTGCGCGTATTGGCGATGAAGCCGTCGATCATCTGCACGAGTTCCGGACTGTGGACGGTGTCCGCGCCGCCGGCCTTCGCGGTGGCGGATACGACGGTGCCGGTTGTCGCTTCGGCGGAGGTGGACAGGTGGCCTTCCTTGTTGAGGTGCCTGATCTGCGGGGCGATTTTCTCGATGATATTGCTGAGCGTTTCGGCGGCGAGGTTGGGATCCTGCTTATCGAGCATGAAGCCGGCGACGAGCATGGCGATGGCCACGAGTGGCCCGAGGCCCAGGAGCGTGCTGAAACTCAGCGCGGCGGCGCGACTGGCGGATTTGGTTTCGACGAGACCCGTCAGCGTGATTGAGACGACGCGGATGAGGGCGTAAATCCGGCTGCGCCGGGAGGTGTCGCCGAGATACCGGGACTGCCAAATTTCGGTGCGGTAAATCGTGAGCAGTCTTTGCCAGGGCGGGACGGACATGGAATGAGAAGTCCGTCAGGTCGTCAGCGCGAAGAAGGCGTAGCCGAGCATGCCAGTCAGGCCGAGGCCGGCCGCCAGTCCGATCCCGGCAAAGCTGACGAATACCGTGCAAAAATAGAGTCCAGCCGAGCCGATGGCGAAAGCCGAGAGGGGCATTGTCTGTCCTTGGGTCCAGAGGAGAAAACCAACCATGCCGACGCCCAATGCGGCGCTGAACCGAACCAAGGGATAGGCTTGGGTGACCTGCAGGAGCAGCATGAGGGCGAGTACCAGATTGAAGACACCCAGCAAAGCGAGCGGGTGTTGAATGATGGTACCAAGTGTGGGCGAGATCAGAACGTCGATCGAGGGGGCGATCAGTGCGAGCGCGCTGATCACCAAGAGGGTAACGGCGGAATAGAGTCCGATGGTGGCGGCGCGCGCACGGGCAATGCCCGGATCCAGTCTGTCCTGGGTGTCGGCGGTGCGTCCTTCGGCGGCGGCGAGCATGTCATCGACCGATATCGGAGCCGCGTTGGTGTCGGTGATGTTGACGGTCTTGAGCTTTGTTTTCCCCTTGAGCTTTAGAACGACCTTTTCCGGAAAAACGATTGCGACCAAGTCTTTGTCCTCGGACATCGCCACCCACTCTTCCTTGGTGGAATCGTAATAGAGCGTCTCTTTGGTAATCTGGCCGGTTTCGGCCAGGGAGATAAGATGCTCGTGGGTAAACGGGCCGCGGGCTTCAGTTTCAGACGCGTTTCGGATGTAGAATTCCTGCGTGGCCATAAGGGGGGAAAGATGAGGGAACGGTGTTCGGGCGGAAAAGCGGCGGCAAGTGTTGTTTTTACGAGGACGGGAGGTGAGCCGACCTCGAAGGTCGGTTGTCTCCAGCCGCCGCATGCAGGTGACGCGAACCCAGGCGGGCGCGAACGAGTTCGCGACCCGCGGGTGGCGGGATATCGAAAGTTTACATCCGGTTGACGGTGCGCAGACCCAGAAGATCGAGGCCGGTTTCCAGAACGAGCAAGGTGCGGGCGCACAGGAGCAGGCGACGGGCGCGCACCGCAGGATCTTCGACCGCGACCTTGTCGGCGGCGTAGAAGGCGCTGAATTCGCCGGCGAGTTCGTAGAGATAAAGCCCGAGGAAGTGGGGACGCAGGCTGGAGGTGGCGAGCGCTACAGCGTCCGAGAACTTCACGAGCTTGCGGGCGAGGGCCAGTTCGGCGGCGGTTTCGATGGCGTTTGCGGCGACTTCGGTTGTGGCGTCGCCGGGCATGGCATCGAGCTTGCGGAAGATGGAGCGAATCCGCGCGACGGCGTAGAGAAGGTACGCGGCGGTATTTCCTTCGAGTGAGATCATCTTGTCCCACGAGAATAGATAATCGCTGGAGCGATTCTGGGAAAGATCCGCGTATTGAACGGAGCCCACGCCGACAATCTCGGCGATGCGGGCGCGTTCGTCTTCCGGCACGTCGGTGCTTCGTTCGTCGACGAGCCGGCGGGCGCGTTCGACGGCCTCGCGGAGGAGGTCCTTCAGCTTGATGTTTTCACCACTGCGGGTTTTGAGCGGCCGGCCGTCTTCGCCGAGCACGGTCCCAAAGGCGACGTGCTCAAGGTGCGGCACCGGGCGACCCGTTTTCGCGAACCACTTCTGAACGGTGAGGAAAAGTTGCTGGCAGTGATCGCCTTGACGGGAATCGATCACGTAGGCGGCTGCGTCGGCCTTAAAGTGCTCGGTGCGGTAAAGAATCGTGGCGAGATCGGTCGAGGCGTAGTTGGCGGCTCCATCGGACTTGCGTACGAGGAACGGCTGTTCCTTGAAGCGCGGGTGTTCGGGGTGGAAGACGACGAGCGCGCCCTGACTCTCGGTGGCGAGGCCACAGTCAACGAGTTCGCGGTAGACGCGATCCACTTTGTCGTTATAAAAGCTCTCGCCGAGCGTGTAATCGAAACGGATCCCGAGCAGGTCGTAGATTTGTTGGAAGGCGGAAAAGCTGACTTCGCCGATTTTTTTCCAAATCGCGGTGTTCTCCGGATCGCCGGCCTGGAGTTTGACGAGTTCTTGCTGGGCTTCCTTGAGGACGGCGGGATCGGCGTCGGACGCGTTGTTGCCCACCTTATAAAGACGTTCGAATTCGGCGAGCGGATCGGTCGCGAGGGCGACTTCGAGCCCGGCAGGCTCGGAGGCCGATGCCTTTTTATAGGCCCAGATGAGCTTGCCGAATTGGGTTCCCCAGTCGCCGACGTGATTGTCGCGAATGACGCGGGCGCCGCTGAAGGCGAGCAAGCGACAGATGGCCTCGCCGATCACCGCGGACCGCAGATGGCCGACATGCATCTGTTTGGCAGTGTTGGGGGAGCTGTAATCGACGATCCACGTCTTGCCCGCGTAGGCCGAGGCGGCGCCGGCCTCGAGTTGCGCGCGGGTGGAGAACGTGCGCAGCCAGTTTTGCAGAGCGGCGGGTTGGAGCGTGAAGTTGATAAATCCAGGGCCGGCGACGGTTACCGTGGTGGCTTCGCGTACGTCGGCGGGGAGGGCGGCAACCAGTTTTTCGGCGAGTGCCCGCGGATTCTGTTTCGTCCGTTTGGCGTAGGGGAGCACGCCATTTGCTTGGAAGTCGCCGTGCTTGGGGTCGGCGGTGCGCACCTCGGGCGAAAACTCGGCGGCGTCGAAGCCGGCGGAGGTCGCGGCAGTTTTGAGAACCGCGTCAAAGGTGGCTGCCAAGTTGAACGAAGCGTGCATCCCATCACTCAACGAAGCACGTGCATGGCGGTGCAAGCGTGGAATTGGCCGACGTTTGAGTGGCCGATGTCGACAAGCTGTACGAGGGGAGAGTGGGCAATTTTGGCTCGACATTTCCATGGGAGAAGTTCTCTCTCTAAACTTTTCCGGCCTCGGCCAGACCCGCTATTTTACATCTACCTACTACATGACCAAACGCACGATCCCGTCCCGCAGGTTCATTAAACCGTCGTTCAATTCTCT
>JANJTQ010000099.1 GCA_024711005.1 Opitutaceae bacterium
GCGCGGCGTGCTCCTCGCCGAGCCCGGCGGCCAGATCGAGCTCGAACACCTCTTCGCCTCCGGCGCTCCGGGCAACCAGCACGGCGCGGAGATCGGCCGCGAGGGCTTCGTCGCCGACCTCGCCGAATCGAACCGCGGGCGATTGTACGAAGCCTTGCTCGACGAAGGCTTCGACCTCGACGCCCACGAGCGCCGCCTCGTGGAACTCGCCGTGCGCCGCGCGAACGGCAACCTGACGCATGCGGCACGCTTGCTCGGGATCACGCGGCGGCAGCTTGCTTATCGGTTGAAACAGGATGCCAACGCGGCTGAGTAGTTGCGGGCGGTTGTTGGGGATACGGGATGGTTGAGGTGTGGTCGCTCGGCCTGATCTGCCGATGGCGGTTGTACCCGGAAGCGGACATTGAGCTGGAGCGCGCACCGGTAAGCCGCCTTTCGCCTAGGATCATGTCGAATATGCGAGCTACCGATGCTCGTTAAAGCCGCGTGGGGGACGCGGCGGCACTCTTAAGGCTCCGAAGCCGTTGTTGAAGGCTGCCCGTGACGAGCCTCGGACACTTGAGCAGCGGCCGCTGTTTGGACCGGCAAACTGCGAGTCCAGACCGAGGTTGAATGAACCCCCTGTCCGTTCCCTTGTAGCTATGCCCGAAGAAATCGCCCCAATTCGGCTAGCGAGCTCGCCCGGCGGAGCAACCCGGTCGCGGCAGATAGCGCCTTTGCGTGGGTGGTGTAGACGGCGAACGGCGTGCAGACGACACCGATGATCCGATCGAAGGCTGTGAAATCATAGTTGTCGCCTTTGCGTTTCGCATCTAGGCGCTCCACAATGCCGACCCAATGGTCCACCGCCTCGGCAACCGTTGATTCTGCGTTCCGGATCGCATTGTGCGAGCCGCGGTCGTATTCGGGAGTGTAGGGGATGCTCTTGCACGAGACTAGCAAGAGAACCCCGTCACGCTTCCCGATCGCGTCGATGTCTGTTACGGCCTTTCCGTCGATATACAGCGTCCGCTGACGGATTGCGCGCAGGCCGCCGTCGGCCCAGGAAGTGCCATCGATCAAATCCTGTACGACATCCTCAAATCGCGTCGCTCGGTCGTTCGCGATCTGCCCCTGAACCTTGGGAAACTGGAACGCCATCAAGAATCCCATCGACGCAGCCCACATGTCGATGCAGATGTAATTGCGCATGAGTCTGACCGGATTCCCATGCGTGATGGGCCACACGGATCCCTTGAGGTTGAAGCAATTCGAAGAAAACGCCGCAAAGGTCTCCGGCGCACAGAATTGTGGAAGAAACTGACGAATGTGATCGCAGACCAAAGCATAGTGTTCTTCGCCGAAAGCGTCCCATTCCTGCGGGTCGACGATGAAATAACCAACTTCGAGAACGCGGATGATAGAGAAGCTCCGGGATTGCAACATGCGTCCGCCAAGCAGCAGGACGATCAGGTGAAGCGATGCGCTTTCGTCGATGTCAACTTTCACCATAGACGGAAGCCGGTGAAGTTCGAAGAGCGCCTCAAGGTCTAGGTAGGTCGGTCCGAAGCGAACAAGAAGCCGACCGTTCTCCCCGAACATATTCGCGTATTCGTGACCCTCAAGAAATTTTTGTGGCGCAAACAACGATTCATCTTGGAGCCCCCAGAAAGATAGCTTTACGGGAAAGGTGTCTTTGTAATTCTCGGGGACGTGGGTGTTGTCCGCTAGACCAGCACGTTGTAGGGCGACTTCCAGAAACGTCGTCGGCCGATCGTGCCGTTCGTCGTAGATCCGGACCGCGGACTCAATGATGGCGCTAGGGACTCGCTGCGGCAGCACCGATTGCGTTGCGCCAAGCCTCGGGCTGAACGGTAAGCGTGTCGGCGGCCGTCCCACGCCGGCCGCAATTCCCTGCGTACCCCGCTTCGCGAAAACGTAATTGCAGCCCTTGTTGGCATAGCGATAGCACACCTGCAGCTCGTAGATGATGATCACGAATGCGATGAAGCGCGCAATGTGCCTCAGAGTGCTATCGTCTACCGGGAAGACGAAACCCTCTTGCCCAAAGGTGGCGTCCTCGTTCTTTGTGCTTTGTTGGGCGTAAATCTCCGCCAACGCCCTGGAATTAGCACCAGTCGAAAGAAGTTTGCCAGCGAAAACAGCGTTGGGCGTCCGCCTCAGGTAGTAGATCCACCGCGTCGCGGAGTAGGAATTGATGTTGGCCGCGAACGCTGCCTCCATCGCGTGAATGCATTCGGAGAAGAACTGCGAGCTGTCCTTCGGGGTCAGTTGCGATTTCGTAGCAGCAGTCTTGAAGAAATCGAGGACCTTGATCCGCGATTCGAGTTCAATGATGTATTTCCTGATGTCTGCATTGAACTTCGAATTGTTGGGGATATGGTGAAGGAGAGCGCTCATCAGAGTTTTCAGTTCCTGGGGGCGGGAAGGCTTGCGGCGAATACCTACTCGAAGCGCGGATCATTCCAGTCGCACGATCCGCACGCGTATCGCCGGCAAGGGGATTTGGCAGACCCGTACGTTAGCACAGCCACCCAACCCAGATGTGGAATCTGAGGAGCAATGCTAGCCGCTTCAAGGCGCCGATTCGGCGGAGCCCCAGTATTGCTCCTGGAAAAATAGGGGACAGACCACGGTTTTAAAAAATAGCAAAAATAGGGGACAGACCACGGTTTTACGTTTTCCGTCCTCCGGGCTCCGTTCAACCTGAAAATCGTGGTCTGTCCCCTATTTCTCGCTCTGGCAGAGACGATCAATGGTTTGTACAAGGCCGAGATGATCCACCGGCGAGCACCTTGGAAAACCAAGGAATCCGTCGAACTGGCAACGCTGGAATGGGTGTCCTGGTTTAACCACCACAGGTTGCTTGAACCCATCGGGTATATCCCGCCCGCAGAAGCTGAGGCAAACTACTACAGGCAACTCGCCAGTCAGGTCGCCATCGCGGCCTGACTTAAACCAACCGGCCTCCACGGAACCCGGGGCGATTCATACTGAATCGCTCCGGCTTTTGTAGTTGCCTTGAAGGACCGCCTTGAATTTATCAGCGGCCGGTGTCTTGAGCGGAGCCAAACGTCAGCAAAGGCCGAGTGGGAGACGATGACCTTCCTCGGCGCCAGCTTGTTACGGCACGCGCCGGATCAGGCCGACGGAATAGTGGGTGTGTGTTTCAGCTGAATCAGGTGTTCCGCCGGGATAGGCAAGATCGCGTAAGCGATGCCGTCCAAGTTGGCGAATTCGACGAGAACATGGTCGCCATCAAGTTGCTCGACCACGGTCCCAACCTGACCTTTCCCAAGATGCTGCTCAGCGTACTCCCGCAGAGTGGCTACCATATCGAGGGTTTTCATCGCAGTCTCGAAAAAATAGGGCACCTTACCAGACTAGGTACATCGCAACCGTAGCGCCAACCCGTCCTGAGCTTGCCGCACCAGT
>JANJTQ010000103.1 GCA_024711005.1 Opitutaceae bacterium
CGGCGATGAGCGCGAGCGCGCCGATGGCACTGGAGAGTTGCCAGCGCCGTTCCGGACTGCGCGACGTTTTTGGCAGATCCACCGCGAGCGCGATCAGGGCGCCGACGACGAGACAGAGTTCGGGGCGCAACACCACGAGAAGTTCGCTGTAGGAAGTGTTCATGGCGTGCCTTTCATCACCGACTGAAACACCGGCGACTCGAGCGCGGGCACGATCCAATCGAGGAGCACATCAGGCTTGAGGCCGACAAAAAGAGTCGCGGCGAGCAGGACCAAAGCGCCGGTTTTTTCCGCGAGGGTGATCGGAGACAAGGGATGTGCGTCGGCGTCTGCGGCGGCCGTCTTGCCGGTCGAGCCGAAGAAGGAGACTTGAATCGTCCGGAGGGTAAACGCGCCGGCCACCACGATGCCGAATGCGGCAACGGCGGCCCAGAGTGGCTCCGTCTGCCAGGTTCCGATCAGAATGCTCAGTTCGGCGGGAAAACCGCTGAAGCCCGGCAGGCCGAGCGAGGCGAGTCCGGCGATCACAAAGATCACCGCGGCGAACGGCAGCATTCGGTGCAACGGCATCGCGTGCAGGGCGGCGAGGTCGCGGGTGTGCGTGCGCTCGTAGACCATGCGGCCGACGACGGCGAAGAGCAGTCCGGCGATCACGCCGTGCGAAAACATCTGGAGCACCGCACCGGCCAGCGCGAGCGGAGTGGCCGCCGCGATGCCGAGCAACACAAAGCCCATGTGACTCACACTCGAATAGCCGATGACAAACTTGAAGTCGTCCTGCACGAGCGCGATGAAGCCCGCGTAAAGGATTCCCACGACGGCGAGCCAGGCGATCAACGGCTGGCAAATTAAGAAGGCCTCCGGGAAGAGCGGCAGCGCCACGCGCAGGCACCCGTAGGCGCCGAGTTTCATGACCACGCCGGCGAGCAACATCGAGGCGGCGGTCGGCGCCGCCACGTGGCCGGTCGGGGCCCAGGTATGAAACGGGAACATGCCTGCCAGCACGGCAAAGCCGACGAATACCAACCCAAAAATACAGAGCTGCGTGGTGTTGGGGATGTTGGCCGCGGCCGCGATGAGTTCGGTCATCCCGAAACCGGACGCGCCGCCCGCGGCGTAGGTCCAGAGCAACCCGGCGAGCACGAGCGCGCTTCCGGCGAAGGAGTAGAGCACGAGCTTCATCGCGCCGTATTCGCGATTGGTGGAACCCCAGATCGCGATGAGGAAATACTTCGGCACGATCGCGATCTCGTAGAAGACAAACAGAACGAAGGCGTCGGCGCTCATGAAGACGCCGTACACGCCGCCGATGAGCGCGAGATAGAAGGCGAAGAACTCGCCCGTGCGCTCCTCGATGTTCCATGAGAATAAAACGCCCGCCGTCGCGGCGAGACCGGTGAGCACGAGAAGCGTCAGGCTGATGCCATCGACGGCGAGGTGGTAACGCACGCCAAGCAGGGTGATCCACGGCAGGTCGACCAAGGTCTGCAAACCCGCGGCCGGAACGAAGTCCCGCGCGGCGAGCAAGGTGAGAGCCGCGCCGGCCACGGCGGTGGCAAGCGCAACCCAGCGGGCCGCGGCCGCCGAGCGCGCCCCGGCCAGCAGCACGAGGAACGCGCCGGCAAACGAGACATAGATGGTCCAGGGCAGCAGGTTCATGGCAGATTCGCGGCCCACGCGGTGACGAGCGGGTTGAAGAGGGCGATGACGAGCTGCGGCAGCACGCCGAGCACGAACATCAGGATGACCAGCGGCAGCAGCGTCAGAAATTCGACACGGTTGAGATCACGAAAAGAGGCGACACCCGCGCCGACGGGGCCGTGAAAGACGCGTTGCCAGAACGTGAGCAGGAAGAGCGCGGTGGCGAGCAACCCCAGACACGCCACGGCCGCGGCCCACGGCGCGAGGCCGAACACGCCGACGAAGATCAGGAATTCGCCCACAAAGCCGTTGAGGCCCGGCAGGCCGAGCGACGAGAACATCGCCACGCCACAGAACGCCGCGAACAACGGCGCGACGGTGCGTACACCGCCGAAGTCGACAAGTCCGCGTCGTCCGCCGGAGCGGGCCTCAAGGATGCCGACGCAGGCGAACAACGCGGCGGCGGAGAGTCCGTGGTTGAACATCTGGAGCAACGTTCCGCTGAGAGCGGACGCGGCGACGGCGGCGTCGGGCTGCGTGACGCTGGCGACGGCGAAGAGCGCGAGCAGGCAGTAACTGAGATGGTTGATCGATGAATACGCGACCATGCGCTTGAGGTCGGTCTGCTTCATCGCGGCGAACGCGCCGAGCACCACACCGCCCAGGGCGAGCCCGAGCAGGCAGGGAGCGGCGGCGTGCAGTTGCTCCGGGAAGAGCGGCCAGAGAATCCGCAGGAAACCGTAGACGCCCATCTTCGACATGACGCCGGTGAGGAACATCGAGACACCCGTCGGCGCCTCGGCGTAGGCCGATGGCAACCAGGTGTGAAAAGGGAACAGCGGCACCTTGACCGCGAGTCCGAGAAACACGCCGAGGAAAACCGCCTTGGGCCAGATACCGCCGAGCGCGGCCACCTTCGGGCTGAGTTCGCCGGTGGCGGCGAGTCGGGTGAGTTCGGCAAAGTCCAGCGTGCCGGTCGCCACGTAGAGCGCGGCGAAACCGAGCAGCAGGAACGCACCGCCCGCGAGCGTGTAGATGACGAACTGATAGGCCGCACGCCCCGCGCCGGGACCGCCCCAGAGTTTGATCAGGAAAAACGCCGGCACGAGACTCAGCTCCCAGAAGAGGAACCAGTGAAAGAAATCCAGCGCTAAAAACACCCCGAGTGCCGCGCCTTGAAGGAGCAGGAAAAGCGCGCCGAAGGTGTGCGCACCGCGTTCGATTCGCGACGAGGCCAGCAGGCAGAGGGGCGAAACGATACCGGTGAGCATCACGGGCAACAGGCCGAGTCCGTCCAGGCCAAGGTGGTAATGGACATCCAGCGCGGTGATCCACGCGTGATGTTCGACAAACTGATAACCGACGGCCGCCGGGTCGAACGACATCAGCACGAGGATGGTCAGGGCCAGCGTTGAGCAACTAAAGCCGAAACCCAGTGCGCGGCGCGACCGGGCACCGAGGTTCCGACCAAAGAGGGCGAGTAGTAAAGCGCCCACCCAGGGCACGAAGATGATCAGTGAAAGCAGAGGCCACGAACTCATCGGGCACCTCCCAAGACTACGACCAGCATGATAATAACAAAGCCCATGGCGACCCAGCGCAGGTAACCGTGCGCGTCACCCGTTTGTGCGCGGGAATAGACGCGACCGCTGCCACGGATCCGTTCGCTCACGATGTCGAAGCCGCCGTTGAGGCCGTTTTCGTCGGCCTCGCGGTTCACGATACCAATGAATTCACCGAACCGGGCCAGCATGCCGACCGCCCCACCCCACACCCACTGATCGAGAAAGTGGGCGAGCGCGGCGAGTCCGTTGCCGAGTCGTCCGAAGGTGGCGGCGTAGAGTTCGTCAAAACCGAGGCGGGCGCTCAGCGCCGCCATGAGTCCCGGCGCGGCGGTGACAAGTGGATCGCGGGAGTTTTCGGCCACGCGGGGTTTGCGTCCGTAGATCGCCCAACCTCCGCCGAGTCCCACCGCGACCAGCACGATCGAGAGCATCATCAAACCGCCGCCCTCAAGGAGAGAGTGGCCGTGGACTTCGGTTTCTCCGAGGAGACGGGCTTGCAACCAGGGGAACGCGGGCGTGCCGAGGAACCCGAGAGCGATGGCGCAGACCGCAAGGATCACGAGCGGCACGGTCATCACGGCGGAGTTTTCATGCGCATGATCGGCTTCGTGCGAGCGGGCTTTTCCGAAAAAGGTTTCGGCGACGAGACGCGTCATATAGAAGGCGGTGAGCACCACGGCGATGAGCGCGGCGATGAGCGGCAGATGCGAAATATTCCACCCATGCGCGGCGTGCAGGATGCCTTCCTTGCTCCAGACACCGGAGAAGAGAAACGGCACGCCCGAGAGCGCCATCATGCCGATGGCGAAGGTAGCGAAGGTCACGCGCATCGGTCCGCGCAGGCCGCCGAGCCGGCGGATGTCCTGCTCGTGATGCGCCGCGTGGATCACCGAGCCGGCCCCCAGGAAGAGCAGCGCTTTGAAGAAGGCGTGCGTGAGCAAGTGGAAAATCGCGGCCACCCACGAGCCGACGCCGAGGGCGAGCATCATGTAGCCGAGCTGCGACACGGTGGAGAATGCGAGGACGCGCTTGATGTCGTTTTGCGCGACCGCGATGCACGCGCCCATCAATGCGGTGATCGCCCCGATGAACGCCACGACCGTCAACGCGTGCAGCGGCACTTCGGTCAGCGCCTGATCGGCGGACATCAGAGGATAAACACGGGCGATGAGGAAAACACCGGCGGCCACCATCGTGGCGGCGTGGATGAGCGCGCTGACGGGAGTCGGGCCCTCCATCGCGTCGGGGAGCCAGACGTGGAGCGGAAACTGACCGGACTTGCCGATCGCGCCGCAGAAGATCAGCAGGCCGATCGCGGTGGAGACCGCCAGACCACCGACGGTGATTTGTCCGGCGAGGGAACCGAGCGCGGCGGTTTCGAGCACACCCGCGCCACCGTCGAAGAAGAGGAGCGAGCCGGTGGAATTATAGAGCCAGAGCAGGCCGAGCAGGAGTCCGAGGTCGCCGATGCGCGTCGTGATAAACGCCTTCTTGGCGGCGGCCGCGGCGGAGGGTTTGTGGAACCAGAAGCCGATGAGCAAATACGACGCGAGGCCGACGAGCTCCCAGCAAATAAAGAGCAACAGGAGGCTGTTGGCCACGAGCAGCCCGAGCATGGCGGCGGCGAAGAGACTCAGGAAGCAGAAGAACTGTTTGAAGTTCGCGTCCGCCTTCATGTAGCCGAGGCTGAAGATGAAGATCAGCGAGCCGACGAACGTGACCATCACACACATAAACGCCGTGAGCGGATCGAGCAGCCAGCCGAGACGCAGCACGCCGGAGCCGAGGTCGAACCAGGCGAAATTGTGAACGAGCTTCGCGGCCGGATCGACGAGCGCGGTGTGCAACGCCAGACAGGACACGACGAATGCGCCCACCATCGCGGCGATGGCGGCGCCGGCGGCGAGCGTGCGTCCGCGACGGGGTGTCAGCGCACCGATGACGGCGGCGAGCAGAGGCAACGCGGGGATGACCCAGAGGTGTTGGACGGAAAGATTCATACCTCAGCCTTTGAGCCGGTTCGCCTCTTGGAGACGGATGTTTTTCTGGTGGCGGTAAACCGCGATCACCAAGGCGAGACCGACGGCGGCCTCGGCGGCGGCGACGGCGATGGCAAACAGGACAAAGAGGACACCCGTGCCGGCGGCCGGATTCGGACCGTAGCGCCAGAAGGCGATGAAGTTGATGTTGGCCGCGTTCAGCATCAGCTCGACACCCAGGAGCACGAGGATGGTGTTGCTCCGCGCCAACGCACCGACGAGGCCGACGCAGAAGAGCAGACTCGAAAGGAGAAGACAGAGTTGCAGCGGACTCATGACGCGTCCTCCGATTTTTCGGGCCGGTCCACCGCGGCGATCACCACGGCTCCGAGCAAGGCGACGGTGAGCAACAGGCCGACGATCAACAGCGCGGCGGCGTGCGGTCCCATGAGTTGTCCGCCGATTTCCTTCACGGTGAGCGTGGGTGCCGGCCCGGCGGTGGAGACGTCCATCGGCGTGCCGAGAATGGCGCCGACCAGTATGCCGGCCACGCCGCCGCCGGCGACGAGCGCGCGCATAAAACGGCTGAACGAGTCGGGGTTCATCGGCTCCGCGGCGTCGCTCTGCCGGGTGAGCAGCACCGCGAAGAGCACGACCATCGAGACGGCGCCGACATAGATGAGTACTTGGGCAAAGGCCACGAACTCGGCGCCGGCCCAGAGATAGAACGCCGCGATGCCGGCCCAGCAGCCGACGAACAGCAGCGCGCTATGGATCAAATTGCGCAGGGCCAGCGCCACGGCGGCGGAGCCGAGGATCAGCACGGAGATAAGAATCAGCGCGAGGTTCATGACGTGGCGTAACGATAAGTGCGCGGACCACGACCGCCGTTGAGTCCGCGGCCGAGCAGAATGAACGGCCCGACGACCAGGGCGATGGACACGCCCCAACGGACGAATTGCAGCGGGCCCGACCAGCCGGAGGTCAGCGCCCAGAAGGCGGCGTTGCCGAGATTGATGAGCGCGAGCGGCACCATGAATTGCCAGGCGAGCCGCGTGAGCTGGTCGATGCGAAGGCGGAGCAACGTGCCGCGCGCCCAGATGAAGAAGCCGATCATCCCGATCAGCTTCAGCATGAACCACGCGTAGGACGGAATGAATTCAAGGAACGCGAACGGGGCCTGCCAGCCGCCGAGGAAGAGTGTGACGCCAAGGCCGCTCAAGGCGGTGAGTCCGAAATACTCGGCCATGAAGAACAGCGCGTATTTGAAACCCGAATACTCGGTCAGGTGGCCGGCGATGAGTTCGCTCTCGGCCTCGGGCAAGTCGAACGGCGCGCGATTGCTCTCGGCCAGCGCGGCGACGAGGAAGAGGAGGAATCCGAAGAAGCCCCATGGCGTGAACACGTGCCAGTGCGGGAGGAAGCCGAAGGTCCAGCCGCCTTGGGCGAGAGCGATTTCACTGGTGGAGAGCGAACCGACGACCAGCACCACCGGCACGACGGACAGCATCAAGGGCAGTTCGTAGCTGATGACCTGCGCGAGGGCGCGCATGGCGGCGAGCAGCGAATATTTGTTACGGCTCGCCCAACCGGCCATGAAGATCGCGAGCTCGGTGGCGGAGCCGGCGGCGAAGAAGTAGAGCAACGCGGCGTCGAGTTCGACCGGGATGAGATTCCGGCCAAACGGCAGCACGGCGAACGTCATCAAGGAAAACGCCACGACCAGGACCGGTGCGAGGAAGTGCAGCAGTTTGTCCGCGGCGGCGGGAACGATGTCCTCTTTGGTTAACGCCTTCACGGCGTCGGCGAACGGTTGGGTAAGGCCGAAGAGTTTCGAGCCCTTGATCCACGGCAGACCGGCGCGGTTGGGACCGAGGCGGTTTTGAAGGCGGCCGAGCAGCTTGCGCTCGGCGACGGTGGTGAAGGCAAAGAAGACGCCGAAGACCGCGAGGATGGCGACGATCGTGATCAGATGATGGGCCAGCCACTGGAGCGGCGCGGGGAACCATTGGACGACGGCATCGCGCAGCACAAGGGGCGCGCGTTCCAGAAACGTTCCGGCTTCGGCGGTGACGCTCATGAGACGCGGGAATATGACTTGGGTGCTTCCGCGCCGGGCGCGGGTGCAGTTGAGGATGCGGAGGCGGTGGGGGGTGCGGAGGGAGGTTGAGCGGGGGCGGCGGGCTTCGCTGTCGCTGCGGCGGCTGCCTTGGCGGCGGCTGCGGCCGCGGCTGCCTTGGCTTTTTCTTCGGCGGCCAGACGGGCGGCGGCGAGTCGGGCATCGACCTCGGCGGCCTCCGTCGGATGAATCGAGTGGTAGTAGGAGTTGGGCTTGGCGAGCTGTTCGCGGTTGAGGAGCAATTCGGTGAAACGATCGGTCGCGGCGACCTCGAAAACCTGGTCCATCTTGATGGAGTCGAACGGACAGACCTCGGCGCAAATACCGCAGCCCATGCACACGGAGGTATCGATGGCGAAGACGGTCGGATAGAGCTGCGGCTTGCCGGTGGCGTCCGGTTTCTTGTCCTTGCTCTTCTCGATGTAGATGCACTGGGGCGGACACTCCTTTTCGCAAATCTGGCAGGCCACGCAGCGCAACGTCCCCATGGGATCGGCGGCATCCTCGCAGACGAGCAGAGGGAAACTGCGGTAGTTTTCCGGGAGCTTGGAGCGTTCCTCCGGATACTGCACGGTCACCATGCGCGCGGGGTCATGGTAACTGCCCACGAAGTTTTTCGCGGTGACTGCGAGACCTTTGAGTATGCCGGAGCCGAGCATGTGTTAAAGGGCTGAAGGGCCGAAGGGCTGAAAGGCTGAAGGACCGGGGTGCGCCACGGACGCCGCTGGATGTCGCGGACAAGATCGAACGCCGGATTCTTTGGATATTTCAGTCATTCGGGTTTTCAGTTTTTCCGTCAGCGGTCGACCTCTCCGAGGACGATATCGATGGAGCCGAGGATGACAACGGCGTCGGCCACGGTGTGGCCGAGGCACATCTCCTCGAGCAGGGTTAGGTTGATGAGCGAAGGCGGCCGCACACGGTAACGGTAGGGATTGGGCGAGCCGTCGCTGAGGAGGTAGAAACCGAGTTCGCCCTTGGGGCTTTCGAGACGGCCGTAGGCCTCGCCGGGCTTGGGGCGGAAACCGCGGAGCTTCGCCTTCGGGTCCATGATCGGACCGGCGGGAAGTTCGCGGAAGGCCTGCTGAAGAATTTTGACCGACTCGCGCATTTCGAGAATGCGCATCATGTAGCGATCGTAAGTATCGCCGTGGTCGCCGAGCGGGATGCGGAAATCGAAACGCGGATAGAACCCGTAGCCGTCGACCTTGCGGAGGTCGTAGTTGACGCCGCTGGCGCGGAGGACCGGACCGGTGATGCCGGCGTTGATCGCATGCTTGGGATCGAGCCGACCCACGCCTTGGGTGCGGGCGAGCATGATCTCGTTGCCCGTGAGCATCGATTCATACTCGTCGAGGAAGCTCGGAAAGTTGTCCACGAGCCGGCTGGCGGCGGCGAGCCACTCGGGCGTGGGATCCACGCGGCAGCCGCCAAAGCGCTGATAGTTGCACATCATGCGGGAACCGCTGAGCGCCTCGAAGAGATCGATGATCTTTTCGCGTTCGCGGAAGGCGTAGAGGAGCGGCGTGAACGACGTGCCGAGGTCGTTGAAGAGGAAGCCGACAAGGCACACGTGATTCACGAGGCGCGTGAGCTCGGCGAGAATGATGCGGAGATATTGCGCGCGATCGGGCACGGTCAGGCCGGCGAGCTTTTCCACCGCGAGGGCGTAGGCCCAGTTGGTGGACATCGAGGACAGGTAGTCGAGCCGGTCGGTGTATGGCATCGACCCGAGGTAACTGGTGTTCTCGGCGATCTTCTCGTGATTGCGGTGCAGGTAGCCGAAGACCGGCTTGAGTTTGACAATGACCTCGCCGTCGAGGGTCACGTCCATGCGAAACACGCCGTGGGTGGACGGGTGCTGCGGCCCCATCGACACCTCAAGCAGGTCGCCGTGGAACGGGTCTTTGACCTTGCGGACCGTCGGGCCCGACAACTGGCCGAAGGGAGAAGGAGCGGAGCCGGTGCCGATCATGGCTTCACCTCCGGCGCCGGGTAATGAGTCTTGGCGCGATCGAGCACGGCACCGTGCGGCGTGGGCTCCCACTCGAAGTCGTCCGGTTCAACGTAGTCCTTGCGCATCGGGTGGTCTTTGAATTCGTCCCACATGAGCAACCGGCGCAGGTCGGGATGGCCGTCGAAAACGATGCCGTAGAGGTCGTAGATCTCACGCTCTTGAAAATCGCATGAGCGCCACACGGGGGTAAGCGAAGGCAACGTCACCCGGTTGGAACGGTTGACCGTGCGCATCCGGATGACGACCGGACCGTGACGCAGCGCCATCGAGTAGAGGTGGTAAACACTCTCCAGGTAACCGGGTTCAAGACGCGTGGTCTTTTCCTCGACGACCTTGTCGGGACCGCCGGCGGGATCGGGCACGGCGACCTTCTTGGTTTCGACCACCTCTTTGTCCGGCCAGTCGATGCCGGTGGCGTTGGAGCAATAGTCGAGTTGCAGCGCGGCATCGTCGCGCAGGAACATCGCGATCTTCCGGGCATGTTCGGCGGAGAGGAGCAACGAGTGCTCGGCGGCGGGTCCGGGGTTGGTGACGAGCGTGATCGATGCGCCCGGAAAGCGAGCGAGGAGACGGTCCCGGATTTGTTCGAGAGATTCCATGGCTCAGCCTTTTCCGGAGCGGGTGATGGGGGCCGGCGGCGTCCAAACCTCGGGGTTCCGCGTCGGCTCAAGATCATGTTCGCCAAACGTCGGCACGGGAAACTCGCCGGGCACATCGGCGCGCGTATGGCGGGCGGCGTCGGGACCGGTCAGGTGTTCGCCCCGGATCTTTTTCTGCAGTTGCATGAGTCCGTTGAGCAAAGCCTCGGGACGCGGCGGACAACCGGGGATGTAGATATCGACGGGCAGGAAACGATCGATGCCCTTGAGGACGTTGTAGCCCTGCTTGAAGGGTCCGCCGGAAATGGCGCAGGCGCCCATCGCGATGCAGTATTTCGGCTCGGGCATCTGATTCCACAGGCGGACGACCTGCGGGGCCATCTTCTTGGTGACGGTGCCGGAAACGATCATTAGGTCGGCTTGTCGCGGAGAGGGACGGAAAATCTCGGCTCCGAACCGGGCGATGTCGAAGCGTGCGGTGGCGGCGGCGATCATCTCGATGGCGCAGCAGGCGAGGCCGAACTGGATGGGCCAGATGGAATTGCTGCGGCCCCAATTGTAGAGCTCCTCGAGGCTCGTCATGAGGATGCCGTGACGGCGCAACTCCTCGCGCTCGTCATCGGAGATATTCCCGGCGGCGGGGAACGGATCGGGAGCGCGGGTGTTGTCGGCGGTGCTCATTTCCAATCGAGGTGGCCGCGGTGCCAGGCCCATACGAGGCCCTCGGCAAGCAGCAGGATAAAAACGAGCATGGCAACGAGTGCGCCCACGGGCAGCTCGGTGAACATGACGGCGAAAGGCAGGAGGAACAGCGCCTCGACTCCGAAGATGAGAAACAGAATCGCGTAGAGGTAGTAGTGCGCCTTGAACTGGATCCACGAATCGCCCGTCGCAGCGAGACCGCATTCATAGGTGGAATTCTTAACCGCGCCCGGTTTCGCCGGTTGAAAACAACGCACCCACAACCGGGCGACTCCAAGCATGAGCAGGGGGAACGCGATCGCCACGCCACCGAACAAGGCAAGGAATGCGTATGGGGTTTCGCTCATCGAAGAAGATGATAGCCTTGTCCGCAATGAGCGCGTGTCTCAATTCCCAACCCAAATCATTGGTTGTCTAAAGCCGCTCATTTCTTGGCCTAATTTATGAGAATTAACAAATACAGGACGGAACCTGTTCGACGTCATTAGATGGAATCAGGTTCCGCGGCGGGGGCGATTGAATTGTTCGCTACCTAAACCACCATAAATCACCTCTCATCAACATTGTGATCAGTTAATTACGCACGAGATCAACCGACTGCCTGGTGTCCAACAACCAACCGCTCGGTGGCCCGCTCAATAAAGCGAGTTTCTCTCTTCCACTCCCTCCCCTACCAGTCCGGTCCCAAGTGAAACTTAGGGTGTGTAGTAGATGAACTCGCCCATTTCGACACCGCCCAAGGACCACGACACCGGCAGCGGGTGCAATGTATTCCAGGTCAGCACGCCATCGGTCAGGGCGATCGCCGTGTAATCGCTCGAAGCAGCGGGGGCATATTCGGTCAGGATCAAAGGCGCGACGAACGTCGGGGAGTCCGTCCCTCCGAGGCCGGATACGGGTATGGAGAGGTCCAAAGATCCGCCATAGACCGTGTCTCCGGAGATAAGGTCGGAGTCGCCAACCACAGAAAAGGTGAGGTCGCCCGGGGTGGACAATGTATTGATGCAGTAGGTGCTGGTACCCGAGCCGGCGAGCGTGCCGTTTTTGATGATGCTTCCCGCACTGTTAAGCAGGCTCGTTCCGCTGCCAATCTGGAGTACGCCCCCCGTGGTGCCACTCGCCGCACTCGTGGCCATGCCATAGCGGGTGAGATCGACGGGCTTGGAACGGGTGAGTTTAAAGGCGAGCGTGCCGACTCCCGCTTCGGGTGCATCGTTGAGAACGCCGTCGAAGGTGCCGCGGGCATTCACGAGTTCGACCACCTCGACAATCCCATCGGTTTTCACGGCCTTTTCGGTCCATTTTTGGGTGAGAACGCCCATGCCGAAAAAGTCGCCTTGCAGAATCTCCGCGGAGTTGCGCGTCTCGCGATCCAGGTTTTTCAGATCACCGTCCGCGGTGAAGAGGGCGACGCCGTTGGTCGGGCCATCCTCCACATGAAGAAAAAACAGGGACGAAGGAACCGCCACGGGGTCCTTGGTGCGGTGAGTGGCGAAAAATTTCACTCCATCGGCGGCGTGAGCCCGCGAGACCATCACAAGGGTGTAGCCCTTGACCCCGTCGATCAGGCCGTCGGCGGCCATGCGAGCGAGAACGGTGGCGTTGGTGACTTGTTGAGTGGTGTAGGTGGCCTTCTCAACGCCACTCGGAAGCGTGGTCGTCTCGCCCGACAGGTAGTAGGTGCCCTGAATCGTGAGAGCAGTCTCGGCGCCGTAACGTTCGGCGTGCAGCGGAAGCACGGCAATCAGGAGGGCGGCGGTGAAAAAAGAGGCGCGCATGGGAATGAAGGAAGGCGATCGCGGATTGCGGGGGCGGATCAGACGTCGTCGTCGCCGGGCAAGGTGTCGTCCCAGGTTTCGGCAAAGACGCCCCAAGGCGGAACCGGGGAACTCATCGGACCGGCGGCGTCGGCACGCGGCGTGAAGGCCATGTCGTAACGGTCAAGTGCGACGGGCTTGGCGCCCGAGAGCCTGAGGGTGAGCGCGCCCGTGCCGGCACCGGCGGCGAGCGTGCCCTGAAACGTGCCGGTCGCCGTGACGAGTTCGGCGTATTCAAAGTTCGGGTACGCCCTGGATCCGATATTCACGGCCTTGCTGGTCCAGCGCTGAACGAGAACGGTGGCACCAACGAAGTCTCCCTGTACGAGTTGGGCGAAGTTACGCGTCTCGAGGGAGAGTTTACCGGGGCCCTCCCCCGCCCCGGCCGTGCCCTTCGTCGGTCCGTCCAAAGTCTGGAGGTTGAGCAGTGCGAGCGGGATCTCCACCGGTGCGTTGGTCTTGTGAGCGGCGAAAAAACGCACCTCGCTGGCAACGTGACCGTGGGCGACCATCACAATGGAATAGCCTTTGATGGTGTTGATGAGGTCGTCCTCCACCATGGCTTCCAGGACCTCGCGATTGGTTATACGCACCGTGGTGAATGCCACGGTGTCTTTGACGTCACCGTTGGCGAGCGTCATGAGCACAGGCTCGCCGACGAGATGACAGGTACCTTGGAGCGTGACCCGGGTTTCGCTGCCGTAGAGCGGATAAGGCGAGGGTCCGATCGCGCTTGTTGTTACCGCACCGGCGGTGGACGAAAACAATGCGGCCAGACTGAGGACGGCGGCGGACAACGAGAGACGCATGGTGGCGTGATGCAAGCGTCTTGTCGGGCAGTAGCAAGGGCAAGAATGAGGCTTGGCCGATTCCGGCCAGAGTAACCTATTGGGTTACTCTACTCG